>CAIXGW010000012.1 GCA_903919145.1 uncultured Myxococcales bacterium | reverse complement strand
TTGACGGGAGACCGTCTGGGAGAGTAGGACGCTGCCGGAATCCTCGACCAACACCCCCCTGTAGACTTCGGTCTGCAGGGGGGTGTTGGCATTTTTACGCCTGTTTTTCTCGGACTGCCCCAATGCTTGGGCCTGATTTTCCGGGCTGGGCAGCGGCAGTCTAGGGGCCTGGGGTACTAGTACCCCAAACCCCAAGTTCGTTCCAGGTTCCGGAACGGACGTGGTTTGGGGTACGGAAGAAGACCCAGCAGTAGGACCCAAGGCCTGTGAACAAGAACCGGGTGCAACCCGGATCGAATTAACGGTCTTGGGTCCTAGTCCTGGCGCCGCACGGCGGTCCGCGCCACCCTCAGCATCGCCAAACCCATCCCGCCGGCCGCCAGCCACAACTGCCAGGGCTTGCGCAGGGGCTGGCCGTCCCAGTCGTCGCGCTTGGCGTGGCCGGGTGCTGCGCTGGTGGGCCGCCAAGGCGATGGCTGCTGGGGGTCGCCAAACAGTTGCATCAGCAGCCGCAGGTCTGTCTCTGGTACTCTCGCTTCGGCCGCAGTGAACCAAGGCGGAGCCTGGCCTTGGACTAGCGTGAGCAGGACCGCCCCAGTCGCCGGGTCGACAAACTGCACGCGGTCTGGCTGGATGGCGATGTTGGCGGCGGCGAGGGGGCTGGCCGGCTGCCGGCGGGCGAATTCGCTTTGGAGCTTGCGGAAGGCATCCTCGATGCCAGGGTGCAACACGGCCCGGCTGGCAGGGGGCGGGCCGGCCGCTGCGCTGTGAGGCTGGGCGGCCAGAAGGGCGGCGGCACAGGCTGGGCCGGCCATGGCCCAGCGGAGCAAGGTGGGGCTCACGGCTGGCCTTCCTTTTCCAGCAGGCAGGGCGGACCGTACTGCCACTCGGTTGGATCGTCGCAGCCGGGCCCCCAGCTGCGGGTGAGCTCTACACTTCCAGTCGCCGGTGCGGTGGCGGTGAGAGTGGCGGAGTTGCCTTCTGGCGAAATGGTGGCCGGTAGTCCGCGGACAACGCGGATTTGCCAGGGACATCGGCGCGCTGGAAGGTCCAGCACCTGCAGCGTCCTGCGCCCGGGGCGGTCGGCGCGGAGGGTTAGGCTGACGATCGCCTGGCTCGGGGCGGCAGGGGGAGACAGCGAGACGCTGGCGGGAAAGGTGCGCAGGTGCCAAGGCATGGCTGGGGCCTTTGGCTCAGACGCGGCTGCGTGGAGGGCCAGATCCAGTCGTGTGCCCGGCTGGATGGGCTCACAGGCTTGGGGCTTGGCGGCCGACGAGAGGCAGATCTCGCCCCGGCTGCGCTGGACCCACGGCTCAAATTGCCGCAGCCAAGTGCGCACGGCGGCTCGGCCTTGGTGCCACTCGGCGATGGGCCGCCAGCCGCCGCCGTGCGGAGAGGCGGTGCGATCCAGGTCGAGCACTTGCCAGCCCTGGGGCCCAGCGCTGCCGCGAGCCTGGGCCGGTAGCTCCACAGCCATGGCGGCGTCCAGGCGGCGGCAGCCGGCAGCCTGAGTTTGGTACAAATAGGTCGGCCAGCCGTGACCGTGACCGGCGACTTCGCTCGCTAATGCCTCGACCACTGGCCAGGGGTGGCCGACGCCGATTTCAGCGGGTCCCAGGGCGGCGGCCAGGGCCAAGGGCGCGGCGGCACAGCTGATTCGGCCGAGGCGGTGCAGGCGTATCGGGCCCAGCAACAGCGCGATGGGCGGCAGCGCGGCAACAAAGTAGCGAGGCTGCAAAGCCGTTGCCTGCACGATGCCGGCGACCAACAGCGCCAGGCTGGCGGCGGCGGCGGCGCTGGCGGCAGGGCCATCGGGCCACGGCGGCGGCGCAGTCTGAGCCAGTTGGGCGTTCGGTTGGCCCGGCTCCAAGACCGACATAGGCTGGCTTCTGGCTCGCAGGGCGCGCGCCAGGCCCAGCAGGGCCAGTCCGGCAGCGGCAGCGATCGCCAGGGGGGCGCTGTGCCACAATCCGGCTAAGTTCTGCGCGGCTGTCTCTGGCTGCAAGATGACTAGGGCCAAGGCGGCTCCGCCAAGCATGGGCCAGGCGGGGCGGGCGGTGGGGGCTTGCCACAGCGCCACCAGCACGCCGGCTGCGCTAAAGACAAGACCCACCGGGTGCAAGTCGGCCTGCACGCCAAAGGCAAGGCCAAGAAACAGCCAGTCGAGCGCGCGCTGGCTGCGCCGCGCGGTCCGCCAAGCGGCGGCGACCAGCAAGGCCTGTAGCGGCATTAGCGCCGGCGACCAGACCAGATGCTCGCGGGTGATCAGCATCAGCGCGCCAAGCAGCGCGCTGGCCGCCAGGGGGCCGGCGAGGCGGGCGGCCAGCGCTACCGTCACAGCATCCGCTCCCAGCACCAGCCAGTGCGCAGCGGCGCTAGGGGCCCCAGCGGCCCTCATCGCCGCCAGTGCGGCCGGCCACAGGCTGCCCGAGCGAAGCTGGCCAAAGCTCGCCTGGGCGCCGGCGGCCAGGCAGCGGCCGTCCTCGGCGCAGTCGCGAGCGGCCAAGAGATCGCGAACAGTGTCAGGGTGATCGGTGAGCGGGGGGGCTGTGTAGGCCAGCAATAGCGCGGCGGCGCCAAGCCAAAGCAGCGGCATGGCCAGGGGCAGCCGGTGCCGCGTCATTCATTCGCCCAGCTGCTGCAGCAGCGTGGCTCTGACCGTCTGAGGGTCGGCGCCTTTGGCGGCCCGCATCGCCGCGCCAAGCAAGACGCCAAGCAGCTTTGCCTCTCCGGCCCTAAACCGCAGCACTTCTGCCGAGTGCTGGTCCATCACCTGGCGAACGGCGACCTGGATGGCAGCGGTGTCATCGACCCGCCGCAGACCCAGGTGGTCGACCAGGGCTAGCGGGTCGCCGCCGTGTTCGCACCAGTGCTCTAGCAGTTGTTTGGCTGCGCCGGTGGTAATGGTGGCATCGGTCACCAGGCGTACAAAGGCGGCGAACTCCTTGCCGCCAAACGGCGGGGTCGTCGTCTTGCGGGCCGCCAGCAGGCCAGCCAGTTCGTTGCGCTGCCAGCGGAAGGCGTCGGCAGGCCTCGCCCCGCCGGCGATGGCCTGGCGCAGGAATTCCAGGTCAGCTGGGTTTTGGGCAAAGGCAGCAAAAGCGCTTGGCTCCGCACCAAGCTGGGTACACAGTTCTTTGGCTTCTGGGTGCTTCTCCAGCCAGTCCAGGCGGGCTTGGTGACCTTCGCCAAGCTGGGGGGCAGCGGGCTTGGCCCGGACTTCCGCAGCGGGGCGCGCCGCCGGCTTGGCTGGGGCGGCGGGCTTGGCCCAGGTGTCGCGCAAGGTGATGGTGCGGTTCCAGACGGGGGCGCCGGGCTGGCTGTCCTTGGCGTCGGCCACAAAAAAGCCTTGGCGGACAAACTGGAAGCTGTCTCCCGGTGCCGCGGACGCCAGAGCCGGCTCTAGGCGCGCCTGCAGCACCGTCAGCGAGTCAGGGTTGAGGTGCTGCAGGAAATCGCCATCGGCATCAGGCTGTTCCACGGCAAACAAGCGATCGTAGAGCCGGACGTCGGCGGTCAGCGCGGTCTTGGCGGCCACCCAGTGCAGTGTGGCGGCCGGCTGGCGACCGTCGGGAGCGGTGCCGCCCTTGGTGTGCAGGTCCACCGAGCAGCGCAGCCCGTTGATCTCTTTGGTGAGCGGATCGCGGTCCACGCCAAAGCACTTCACAAAGTACGCGCCGTACAGGCGCACTTCGCGTCCCGGGGCTAGGCGCTTCCAGTCGGCCGCCGGCTCTTCGGCAAAGTCGCCGTGCTCAATGATCAGGTGCTTGGCAAAGGGCACCTGTCGCGTTCCCTTGCTCGCATCGCCGGGCCACCACGGCACAGTCAGCTGCTCAATGGTGCTGTCGGGCCAATTGGTCAGGGTCACCGCAAGGGGCTTGAGCACGGCCAGGGCCCGGCGACTGGTTCGCTCCAGGTCTTGGCGGATGCAGTATTCCAGCTTGCCGATGTCGACCATAGAGTTGTTCTTGGCCACGCCGATGAGGTCGGCAAAGTCGCGCAGCGCCTCTGGAGTGACCCCGCGTCGCCTCATACCGGCCACGGTGGGCATCCGCGGATCATCCCAGCCAGACACCCGCTTCTCTACGACCAGTTGCAGCAGCTTGCGCTTGGACATTACGGTGTAACCCAACGCCAGCCTAGCGAATTCATACTGGCGCGGTCGCGGCGTCCACGGCCCGGTCTGGTCCAGAAACCAGTCGTACAGCTCGCGGTTGGTCTCAAATTCCAGGGTGCAGATCGAGTGGGTGATGCCCTCCAGGGCGTCCTCTAGGGGATGGGCGTAGTCGTACATCGGGTAGATGCACCAGGTGTCGCCCGTCCGATGGTGGTGAGCGTGGCGGATCCGGTACACCAGCGGGTCGCGCATCAGCAGGTTGGGGCTGGCCATGTCGATCTTGGCGCGCAGGACACAGGTGCCGTCGGCCAGCTCTCCGGCCTTCATCCGCCGCAGCCAGTCCAGGTTTTCTTGGACGCTGCGATCGCGAAACGGGCTGTTGACGCCAGCCGTATTGAAGTCGCCGCGGTTCTTGCGGATCTCCTCAACGGTCTGGTGATCGACGTAGGCCTTGCCGGCAAGCACCAGGGCTTCAGCTAGCTCGTACATCTTGCCAAAGTAGTTGCTGGCGTAGCGCACTTCGCCGTCCCACTGGCCGCCCAGCCACTTCACGTCAAACTGAATGGACTCGACGTAGTCGGTGTCTTCGGTCACCGGGTTGGTGTCATCCATGCGCAGGTGACACACGCCGCCATACTGCTGGGCCAACCCAAAATTAAGGGCAATCGACTTTGCGTGCCCGATATGCAGGTAACCATTGGGTTCTGGTGGAAAGCGCGTCACGACGCGGCTGTGGCGACCGGCGGCCAGATCGGCGTCGATGATGTCGGTCAAGAAATTAGAGCGGCGCACGGCGGGGCGATCGGACATAAAACAACTCTGCGCCCATGGGATGGGCGGCGAACATCACAGCATAGCCCAGGTTGCGGCGCTCTGTCAGCGGTGCGCCCGTGCTGATCGGAGGATTCAGCGACCGTGGAAGACCGGCGGGCGCTTCTCCAGCAGGGCGGCCACACCCTCGCGGCAGTCTTCCGTGGCCAGCGTAGCCGCTTGCTCAAAGGCCTCGCGACGGGCGGCGGGCCGCGGGTCCCAGGCCAGATTGGCTTGGACCGCGCGCTTGATCAGGCGCACAGCGATGGGCGCGGCGCTGGCCAGCTCATGGGCTAGCTCCATCGCCTTGATCAGAACTTGGTCGCCCGGCAGCGCGTAGTTGAACAGGCCCCAGTCGGCGCCGGCGCTGCCGCTGATGAGGCGGCCAGTCAGCAGCATCTCCAGAGCCCGTGGCACGCCGATCAGTCGGGGCAGCAGCTCGCTGATACCCATGCCAGAGTGCAGGCCAATCTTGGCAAAATTGGCGCCGTAGCGGGCATCAGCCGCCGCGACCCGCAGGTCACAGGCCAGGGCCAGCCCAAAACCGCCGCCGACGGCATGGCCCTGCAGAGCCCCAATGACGGGCACTTCGATGTCGAACACGCTGAGAAACGGCGCGTACATCGCAAAGGAGCGCTCGCCCGACACCCGGCTGTGGTCGCCGCGCTGCACAATGCTGCGAAAATCCGCTCCGGCGGAAAAACAGCTGCCCTGGCCGGTGATGACCACGCAGCGGACCTCAGGCATGGCCCTGACTTGTTGGACGGCGCTGCCAAAGGCGTCGAGCAGCTCGGCGGTCATGCTGTTGCGGTTGTCGGGGCGGTTCAAGGTCAGGACCGCAATGGGCCCCTCAGTCGCGACCAAGACAGCGGCGGAGTCGGCCATGGTAGGATTCCGCGGGCGGTCAGTTGGTGACGGCGATCTTGGTGGCTGGCAGGTACTTGTTGTCGAGCTCGCCGTCGACCACCCGCAGGGCGTCGCCGCCCCAGCTGTAGGCATAGGGCACCTCAGCGGTCTTGAGCAGGGCCGACCAGGAGAGCTGACTGCCGTTGGTCAGGCCGGCGATGAAGCGGCCAAGCGCGGCGCCGGAGCCGGTGGTCCAGGTCTCCAGGCCATTGGTGATGATGTCCAGGTTGGCCGAGGCGCCGGTCTTGAGCTTGAAGTAGTCTTTCTCGTAGTAGTTGTACGACACGCAGCTGTCGATAAAGAAGATCTGGTAGCTGGCGGGCATGTCGCTGGTGCTGAAGTTGCTGGGATCGAGCGGTCCGTAGCCAATGTAGCTGTGGCCGTTGTACAGGAACACGTCGGCCGTCTTGATGGCGCGCTTGTGGGGCTGAGAAGAGCTGCCGGCGCCAAAGTAGTTGTCATAGGTCAGAATCACCGACGCCTGGGCCTTGGTGCCAATCTTGACCTTGAGCGGGAGCTCAAAGCGCAGCCAGCGCTGGTACAGTTGCTTGCCGACGGCGACGCGCAGGGCACGCTGATCGGCAGTAGGTAGGCCAGCGGGCCAGCCAGCGCCATCCAGCTCCCATTTGATGATGTCGAGCACGCTGGCGGCCGTGTAGCTCTTGCCGTTGACGGCGAAGGTCAGGGGCGCGGTCAGGCCCTCTGCGCTGGCGAGCTTCCAGCCTGGGCGCGCCTTGAAGACTTCGCGCAGCTGCATCATCCACTCTTGCCAGCCCTCATCGTCAATAATCTCGTTAGAGCCGCCCACGTGCCAGTCGGCCAGCATGCCGTTGACCGAGGCGATGACGAGCCGGCCCTTCTGGACGCCGCCGCTCCACAGCCGGTCGTACTCGGGGTAAGACGCGCCCTTGTTGGTCTTGTTGCCCACCAGCTTGGCCGTCATGGGCACGTACAGCCGGTTGGCTTCCGTCAGGACCACCTGGGTCGCGGGGCTGGTCAGCTTGACGCGGTCCGCATCAATGAGCTTCTGCTCTGCCGCCATGGCCTTCTTGCAGCTGCTAAGCGATGGGTTGAACACGTACCAGACCGAGCTGGAGAACTCTTGGGCGTGCTTGTCATTGCTGGTGCAGTCGGCCAGCACTTTGCTGACTTGGGCACTGTAGTTGCCGTGCAACAGGCCAAGCGACATCGACGATCGCGTCGACATCGACTTGGGCACCACGGCGGTGTCTTTGTAGGTGTAGGTGACGCGGACGACCTTCTTGGCCACGGCACCGGTGGCGGGCGTGATCGCGTCCATGGTCGTCTTGACAAACGCCTTGGCGTCGACCTCTCCCAACTCGCGCGAATTTACCGCGATGTTGTTTTCGCGGAACGCACCAAACGCCGACTGAGTCTGCTTCCTGACGGCCTGCAGGATGGCCGAGTCGCTGGTACCCACATCGACGTAGACGACGCCGGTAAAGGTCATGTCTCGGGCCAACGCCGTGTTGCTGGTCAGGTCGTCAGTGCTGCTGTCGATTTCGGCAGCTGGATCGCCGCTTTCGCAGCCGGTCGCCGCCAGGCTCAGAGCTAGCAAACCTGTAGCCAAGCCAGCGGCGCGGGCAGCAGCGGCCCTGCAAAAAAAGGACTGGGGGCGTGTAGACAGGGCATGCATGGAGAACCTCCGCGGCGATCAAGGGGCTGAGGGCGACAATTCTACCACAACCGCCGCAGAATCAACAGTCGCTGGCGGGGGCGGGCTCGTCGGCGTAGAGCACCCGGGCCTCTGGCTCAAGGCCAGCAAGTCGGCCATATCGCTCTTGGGCGGGGTCAAGGATCCACTCGCTGCCCTCGGCGTCGTCAAACCGCACCCAGGCGTGGCTGAACCAGCCGGGCACGTGCTTGCGCTCCAGCGACACATGGCCCTGCAGCCACCCTTGATCTACCAGCCGCTCGAGCAGGGCCCCGACCATGCACACCTGGTGGCGGCAGACCCCACCGCGCTCGCCCAAGAACACATCCAGGTCAATGGGTTGATCGGGTTGCAGCAAGCCGCGCCCGTCCAGGCGCCGCACCACCTGCTCGTCATAGGGCATGTAGGCGGCGACCAGCTCGGCCACCCGCGCCGCCAGATGCTCGTGCAGATCGCTGCGCACGTCGGCATCACTGCGGCCATCGCGCAGGCTGCGCAGCCACAATTCGTACAACTGGCGCAGGGCGCTGCCGGGCCGGCGCATGTCGACGACGATCGCCTCGCGCGGTCGCCGGCCCAGGTAGATGCCGCCGTCGATGCGCGTCATGGCGCCGATGATCCGCCAGCCGTGGAACCAGCCAAAGGGCGCGTCGGCGTCGCTGGAGGGCTGCAGCTGGCCGCAAGACTCCAGGCGTTGCAATAGGATCGCGGTGTTGCCGCCGCGGGCTTGGTCCAGGCGGCGCGTTGAGGGCTGGCCGAGCGCGTTGGCCGGATTCGCCAGCGGCAGGGCGCGGGTGGACTCCTCTTGTTCCAGCTCATCGCTGCGCTGGGGCAAGAATCCGCCGCTGTCGGCCAGCTTGCGCAGCAGGTGCTCGCCATTGGTACCCAAGACCGCCAATGCGATCCGGGTGACACCCGCCTGTTGTTCACAGGTCTTGGCTACTGCTACAGGGTCGCCTTTCGTACCCAAAACCACCTCCGTTCCGGCACCCGGAGCGAGCTTGTGGTCTGGGGTACTGGCCAAGACGGGCAGGGTCAGAGGCAGATGGACCAAGGGGTGCTCACTCATGCCCCTAGCCTGCCAGAATCGGCTGGTGGCCGTCCAACGCTTGGGGGGGCGCCGCCCTGTGGGGGCGATGGCCGCTGGGGGCGAGGCTCTAGCGGTGGGGTGTTGACGTATTGGCCGCAGCTTGCCAGCATCCAGCCGGCTCGACGCGTCCGCCTACGCTGGCCCCGCGATCGCGCCGCCCTCCAGTCGAGGAATTCGCCATGTCCAACCCCAGCCCCAAGTTCTGCCCTGCCTGCGGTCACAAGTTGCTGCCGGGCGCCAAATTCTGCCCAGAGTGCGGCGAGAAGCTCGATGGAGCAGCAGCTGCCACGGTCGCCGCTGCGCCGGCCGCAGAAACCGTTGCGGCCCCCGCCAAGGCCGCGGCCGAGCCTGCTGCACCTGTTAAGGCCGCAGCCGAGCCCGCGGCAGCCGCTAAGGCTGCAGCCCAGCCTGCCGCGCCCGCCAAGGCAGCCAGTCCGGCCGCGGCAGCCGCCAAGAAGGACTCAATCCAAGCCCTGCTCGGCGGCAGCGACCACGACGATCACGAAGAGGACGACGGCCGCTTGCCTCATCCCGGCGGCCACAAAGTCAGCGACGACGACGCGCCCATGCCCAAGCGGCGCCGCGGAATTCCGACCCCGGTCATCGCCCTGGGCGCTGCCGCGGTGGTGATCGTCAGCATGGGCGGCTACCTCGCCACCAGCTCAGAGCGCATGGCAGCCTTTCAGTGCCACGTGCTGGGCAAGGCGGACAAGTGCGAAACCGAGCAGATGCGCCTCAACAAGCTCAAGAAGCAGAAGGCTGAGGAGGAGCAGCAGCTGATGGTGCCGGTGATGGGGGCCTTTGACCTCAGCTACGGGCCCAAGGAGATCGGCTGGATCACCATCGTCCAGAAGCGCTACGAAGAGTCGCGAGACGAATTTGTGCAGCGCGTTCGCGACAACGGGCCAGACAGCCGCAAGCTGGTAGAGACTCGCTTTGGCGACTACCAGCTCGGCAAGAGCAAGTCCGAAGACGGTCGCCGCACCGGGTCTATCGCCTTTGTCTCGCAGGAGGATTGGAAGGGCAAACACACCGGCGAGGCTGCGCCTGCCCTCATCCCCGATCCGCCTCCGCCGCCGCTCAAGCCGGGGGAGACGCCTCCGCCGCCTCCGCCACCGCCGGCCAAGCCGCCAGAGGGCCCTATCACTTGGTGGCCCCAGGCCGTTACGACCAAAGATGCCACCGGCAAAGAGACCAAAGTGCTGCAAGAGATCGCTCTGCCCATCAGTGTGCAGGGCGTGCCGATGCTGGAGAAGGAGCAGGCCGATGGCACTGGCAAGCGTCTGACTGCCGAGGCGATCGCCGATCTGCAAAAGAAGCTCGAGACCGCGCCCAAGCCCAAGGAAGGCGAGGAGGTCAAGGTCGACCCCAGCACCGAGGTCAAGACGGTGGCCGTGTCGACCTGGACCTACGAAGTGCACCTGTGGGCCCCAGGGTACTATCCGCGCAACATCCTGTTCTACGACGATCCGCTGCCGCCCGACCAGGACAAGAAGAAGCTGGAGGCAGACAAGTGGACCCTGCGCAAGTTCAAGAAGCAGCCCGATGGCAAGCTGGTCATTGACAACGCGTCGTTCGACATGCTGCCAGAGCCGCGGACCATCCAGACCCGCTACCTGCGGGTGCTCAAAGAGCTGCACTGTGTGCGCTTGTCTAAGGAATACCAGGGCAAGTCAGAGCAGGGCAAGAAGGATGACGAGGACCTGATCTGGGAGCAGAACGCCTTTGACCGCGACCGCCGCGAAATCGCCATCAAGAATGACGGTGACGTCGAGTTTGAGAAGCTCAAGGCGCAGATGATCAAAGACGCCCAGTGCGAAAAAGCCCCCTAGCGGCCAATGGATAGCTGATGAGTCGTCCGCCCGTTGGTGCCCACAGCCCAGCGGGCGGCGGCGTTTTTGGCACCGGTCGATCTGCGGCGTCTCTAGGTTAACCCGTTGAATGGGATGGGTTGAAGCGGATACAGGCTGCCAGGCGGGGTGGCGCGACCGGATCGGCGCGGAGTTTTCTTGTCAGCCCTGCCAAACGCGTTCAGCATGGAGCGGATGCCTGCCCTTGCTGCCATCGCTGCGACTTGTCTGCGCCTGCTCCAGCCTGGCTGGCGGAGACAGCTGCGCCATGTCAGGCAGTTGGCCGTTTGGCTGGTGGCCATGGCCGGCGCGCTGACCCTGGGGCTGGTCGCACCGGCCCGCGCCGATGAACCCGAAGACGACCAGCCTGAGCCGCCCGAAGCCTGCACGCCGGGGCTGGCGGCCCCTGCTGGACCGGCCGAACCGGCTGGTGCAGCGGGACCCTCTGGGGCTGCTGTGCCGGCAGCGACCACGGAAGACCTCTACGACCTACGGCCATTTGCTGAGATCTCTGGCGAGTTCAAGGGTTTGACCGAAGCTTGGCGCAAGAGACAGTGGCTGGCGCTGGTGCAGCGCGCGGCCGACCTCATCGACAAGCCGCCCGCCGGCGCCTCTAGCCAGAGCCAGGCCATGGCGCAGGCGGCGCTGATGATGCAGGCCCTGGGTCACGAGGGCTTGCGCCAGTGGCCTGAAGCCGAGCGGGTGTGGCAGCGCTTGGCCCAGAAAGGTCCCCTGGCCCAGCGGGCTCGCCAGCACCTAGCCGATCTGGCGCTGCGCCGCCGCGATGTAGGCGAAGCGCTTGCTCAATTGGCTGCCGTGCCGGCTTGGCATGTGGCCCGCGATGCCGCCACTTTGCAGATGGCCCAGCTGGAACTGGACCGCGGCCAGGTGGGCCCGGCGGCCGACGCCCTGGACCGGCTGCGGCCCAATCTGCTAAGCCGCGACCAGGCCGCTCACTACGCGTACTTGCGCGGTGAAGTCGCCAGACGCTCTGGCCGCCAGGCAGACGCGCAGCGCTATTTGCTGGATGCCTGGAACAGCGACGCCGAGCCTCATGCCCAGCGCGCGGCCAAGCGGCTGGCAGAGCTTGAAGCGGCGCCCAGCCCGGCCGATCAGATCGAGCGGATTCTGCGTCGCCGCGGCGTACAGCCAGACAAGCTGCGCGGCTGGCTCAGAGAAGCGGAGGCCGTGACCGAAGAAGGCAGCGGGCTGCGGCTGTATGTGCAGGGCGCTCTGTGGATCCGCGACCGCAAGACCCGCGATCAAGCGCCGCCCGCTTTGGCCAAGGCTGCAGAGCTGTTGGAAGACCCTCTGCTCAAGGCCCGGGCGATCTTTGCCCTGGGCGATGCGCTCGGCCGCGTCGGCGATGACAAGGCCGCCATCGAGACCCTGGGCCAGGTGGCCGGCCTGCTCCAAGGCCTGACCTCCCCGGCAGCGGCGGACGTCCAGGCCCGCACCCTGGCGCGATTGCACCGGCTGTACAACAACCTGGACCGCCCCGGCGACGCCGAGCAGGTGCTGCAGCGGCTGCTCGATCTGCACCCCGAGGCCGACGAGCGCGAGCTGGCCATCTGGGGCCTGGGCTGGCAGCGGTTCTTGGCGCGAAGCTGGGCAAAGTCCTTAGAACTATTTGTCAAGCTCGAGCGGGAGCACGGCCATTTGTGGACGGGGGCCCAGCAGCCCTGGCGCGCCAAGGCAGTCTACTGGCAGGGCCGCGCGCTGCAGCAGATGGGCCAGACCGAAGCAGCGCTCGAGGCCTGGTCCAGCGTCGCCAACACCTATCCGCAGACCTACTATGGCATTGTCTCGCTGGACCGCATCCGCGAGATCGACGCCGACCGCGCCGCTCGCCTGCAAGGACCGCCGCCGAGCCCGGTAGCCGCCGAGGTGCCGCCGCCAAGCCTGGAGCGCCTGAGGGTGAGTCGCCACCAAGCCCTGGAAGAAGCCGTGCTGCTGGTTCGGGCCGGCATGGGCAGCGAAGCCCGTTGGCTGCTGAGCCAGCAGATCAGCCGCGGCTTGCCCAGAGATGGCGTGCACTTGCTGTCGACCCTCTATGAGATCGATGGCCAGCGCCGCCAGGCCTATGGCGTCATGTCGCGCCACACCCGCCGCGCCGCCCGGCCAGACGACTCGACGGCGCAGATGTGGCGGCAGTCGTTTCCGCGCGCCTTTGCCGACGAAGCGGGGGCTGCCAGCCAGACCGCCGGCATCTCGCGCAGCTTGCTGTACGCGATCATGCGCCACGAGAGTGCCTTTGTGCCCACCGCGGTGTCCAAGGCGGGCGCCTATGGCTTGGTGCAGCTGCTGCCGGGGTCAGCCAAGAGCGTCGCCGAGCTGCACAAGCTGCCCTACGCCGGGGCGGCATCGCTGCTCAAGCCGCGGATCAACCTGGCGATCGGAGCCCACTACCTGGCGCAAATGCTCAGCTTCTACCGCGGCAACCTGCAGGTCACGGCTGCGGCCTACAACGCCGGCCCCTATGCCGCCCGCGACTGGGTCAAGCGCTGGCAGCACCTGCCGACCGACGCCTTTGTAGAAAACATCCCCTACCCAGCAACCCGCGCCTACGTCATGCAAGTGAGCGCCAGTGCTCAGACCTATGCCTGGCTCTATCCAGAGTGGCAGGAGCTGGCGGCTGACAAGGTGGGGCGCTCGCCGCTGTTGCCACAGGGCTTTGGCCCTTTCATGCAGCGCCAGGCCTCGCAGCAGGCCGCCCTGGTCAACTGAGCTCGGCAGCCAACAATTCCGCGGTGGGCCGATCCCGCCTGAACTGCCACGCTGAATTCGCGCCCTCCACCGCCTCGCGCTGACCTTGCCTGCGCAGAGCTCGCCACAGGTACCCAGCCCGGCGCACCGTCACCTTACGGCTTGCACTGGTTGCAGGTCGCTGACAGGGCAGAGCAGCCCTTGGCGTTGCTGCACCCGCTTGGACACGCGACTTTCTTGCAGCTGCCAGAAGAGTTGCAGGCGACTTCGCAGGCGCAGCTGTCTTCGCAGTCCACGGTGGCGCACTGGTTGAAGCCGCCGCCGTCGCCGCAGCTGACCTGGCACGGTCCGGCGCCGCATTGGACGGGGCCTGCGCAGGCGCTGCTGCCGCTGCACTCCAAAGCGCATGAGGTCCCAGAGCTGCAGTCGATGCCGCCGGCGCAGGTGTTGAAGGCGCCGCCCTTGCCACAGGCGACCTTGCACGCACCCACGCCGCAACTGACCTGACCGCCGCAGGCGCTGCTGCCGCTGCATAGGACCGTGCAGTCGCTGGCTTTTCCGCAGCTGACCTTGCCCTGGCAGGTGTTGTACGACCCGCCGCTGCCGCAGCCGATCTGGCAATTGCCGGTGCCACAGCTGACGTTGCCCTTGCAGGCATTGCCGCCGCTGCACTGGATGTCGCAGTAGCTGCCTTTGCTGCAGTCCACGCCCTGGGAGCAGGTATTGAAGGCGCCGCCGGCCCCACACGTGACCTTGCACTGGCCTTCGCATTTGACGGGACCGGCGCAGGCATCGCTACCGCTGCAGCTGATGTCGCAGATCTGCGCCGTGCACTTGACCCCGCCCTTGCAGGTACCGGCAGCTCCACCGCTGCCGCAGCCGACTTTGCAGATGCCGGTGCCGCAGGTCACGCCGCCGGCGCAGCTGTTGCCGCCAGCGCACTGGATGTCGCACTGGCTGGCATAAGAGCAGTCGACGGGCAGCGGGCAGGTGCCGTAAGCGCCGTTGGTGCCGCACAGAACGGTACAGGCGCCCGTACTGCAGCCTACGGGGCCCGTGCAGGAATTCTGGGCGTTGCAGTCAATCAGGCAGGACCAGCCGGTCGGGCAAATGGGCGCTGGCGTGTTGATGATCTTGCACACGGAATTGGCGCAGCCACCGGTGCACGCCGCGGGGCAGGGGGGTGGGCCGCCATCGGGGCCGCCGTCTTGAGACTGACCGTCGCCACTGTCGTTGATCGCGGCATCGGATGCGCTGCCGTCTGGCGCAGTCGCGTCGGAAGCGGCGCTGTCCGAGACGGAGCTGTCAGAAGCCGCGCTGTCAGAAGCCACCCCATCGGTCGCGGCCGTGTCGCTGGCAAGGGCGTCGGTGCCCTGGGTGTCGGCGCCAAGGGCGTCTGGGTCAGAACCATCCTGGGGCTCGGCGTCCAGCGAACTGGTATCGCTGGTGTCGGCGGTCGCAGTGTCGTCCAGCAAGGAATCTTCAGCTTGGCCATCCAGTTGCGCTGAGTCGGTGCCTTCGGCGGCCGTGTCGTCTTGGCTGGCGGCGTCCGCGCCTGCAGCATCGGCCGCCACGGCGTCTGGATCGGCATCCTGCCCGCCAGCAGCTGCCAGAGTGGCGCTGGAGTCTGGGGCGGCCTCTGAGCAGCCAAGGGCCCACAGACAAGCCAAAATGGCCCAAACGGCCCCGCGCTGAGCAAGCCGACCGATCGGCCGCGGGGGCGTTGCCGCCCTTTCGCCGGGGCGAGCTTCCTGACCTGGCCAACAGCGCAAAGGAAACCAACGAATTGGTGTTGTTGCTGCCATCCAAGCTGGCCAGGATCCCCGCACTGCCATGGCTGTCCATCCTCTGTCTGGCAGGGCGTTTGCGCCACCGCCTTGGCTTCGAGTATCCCTTGCACCTGGGCGCGCCGCAAGCGCGTGGTATGCTGTGCTCCCATGACCCAAGAACTTCAGCGCATCCACCTGCTCAGCCCCAGTGTCGCCAACCAGATCGCCGCCGGCGAAGTGGTCGAGCGCCCCGCCTCCGTGGTCAAAGAACTGGTTGAAAACTCTTTGGATGCCGGGGCGCGCCGGGTGGTCATCCACCTGCAAGAGGGCGGTCGGCAGCTGATTCGGGTGGCCGACGACGGCTTTGGCATGTCTGCCAGCGATGCCCGGCTGGCCTTTGCCCGCCACGCCACCAGCAAATTGGTCAGCGCCGACGACCTTGAGGACCTGCACAGCTACGGCTTTCGCGGCGAGGCTCTGGCCTCGATCCTCTCTGTGGCACGGGTGACCCTGACCACCCGCCGGGCCACGGACGCGGTCGGGGTGCGGCTGACGGGCGCTGGCGGCGTCGATCTCCAAGAGAGTCCGGCAGGCTGTGCTGTTGGCACCACCATCGAGGTCGCCGACCTGTTCTTCAACGTGCCGGCACGCCTCAAGTTTTTGCGCACGGCGCCCACAGAGCTTGGCCAGGTGGTCAAGTTTGTCGAGGCCCTGGCGCTCGCCCGCCCAGAGCTGCACCTGACCCTGCGCCACGGCGAGCGCACTGTGCTAGAGCTGCCGCCAGAGCCCGATCTGGCCCGCCGCGTCCACGCCGTATGGGGGGTGGACATCGCCGAGCGCCTCTATCCGATTCAAGAAGATCGCGAGTATCAGGTTCGCGGCCTGCTGTCAGAGCCGGGGCTGAGCCACGCTGGGCCCGGGCAGCTCTGCCTGCTGGTCGGTGGCCGGCCGGTGGCGGACCGGACCCTGGCCCAGGCGGCGGCGCAGGCCTACGGCGCGTTGCTGGAGCGCGGTCGCTATCCGGTCGGGGTGCTGTCGGTGACCTGCCCGCCGGGTACGGTCGATGTCAACGTCCACCCCGCCAAGACCGAAGTGCGTTTTGCCAGCTCCAGTGCGGTGTTCTCTGCCGTGGTGCGCGCGGTGCGGCCCATGCTGGCAGAGACACCCTGGGTCAAGCGCGAGCTGGCAGAGGCGGTTGCCCTGCGGTCGCCCGCCAGCGCTCGCCAACCCTTTGCCGCCGCTCAAGGGGCGGATGCGGCCGGCCCCGACCAAGCAGCGGCGCCGGGCCCGGCCAGGTTGCCGCCGCTGGGGTCGCCGCCGTCCGCGCAGCTGTCACCGCCCCAGTCGCAGTCGCTGACGCCGCTGCTGACGCCGCTGCTGGCGTCCGCCCAGCGCCCCGCCGAGGAACAGCCGCTGCGGCAGCCGTTCAGCGCTCTCTGGCCAGATCCGGCTATGGCATCCGCGGGTTCGCTGGTCCAGCCCCTGCCTCTTGAGCCCGCCGCCGCCGGATCGTGGTCGGCCCTGCGCTTTGTCGGGCAGGTGGGGCGCTGCTTTCTGATCTGCGAGGGCGACGGCGCCATGGTGGTGATCGACCAGCACGCCGCTCACGAGCGGGTGTTGTTTGAGCGGTTTGTCGTGTCGTTTCGTGCAGATGGCTTTGCCTCGCAGGCGCTGCTGGTGCCTCTGGCGGTGCCGCTGGCCCCTGCCGAGGTGGCGGCGCTAGAAGAAGAGGGAGAGCTGTTGCGGCGCCTGGGCTTTGAGGTCGAGGCTGCTGGCCAGCGACTGGTGCGGGTGCGGGCCTACCCGGCAGTGCTGCGAGACAGTCAGATTGCCGAGGAGGTGCGCACCATTGCCGCAAGCCTGGTCAGCGGCGGTCGCGGTCGGGCCACCGAGCAGCGCCTGGAGCGCTTTGCCGCGACTTTGGCCTGCCACGCGGCGTTTCGCGCCGGCGATGTGCTAGAGGTGCGCGATGTGCAAAGATTGTTGGGGCAGATGGATGGCATTGACCTTGCGGCCTACTGCCCCCATGGCCGGCCGGTGTGGACCAAGATGCGCATGGAAGAGATAGGCAAATGGTTTCATCGCACCTGAGCGCCAAAGGCCTTACACCGCCCAAAGTCTTTGCCCTTGGCGGGCCAACGGCCAGCGGCAAGACCGCGCTGGCGGTGCAGCTGGTCCAGCTCGGCTTGCCGCTTGAGCTGGTCAACTTTGATGCCTCACAGCTCTACCGCGGCCTTGACGCCGCCACTGCCAAGCCCACCGCTGCCGAGCGGGCGGCCGCGCCGTTTCACCTGCTCGACTTGCTGGACCCTCAGCAGCCTGCCGCCGCTGGGCAGTGGGCAGAGTGGGCTCTGGCCTGCCTTGCCGACATCCACAGCCGCGGTCGCTGGCCGCTGCTGGTCGGCGGCACCGGCCTGTACCTGCGGGCGCTGCGCCGCGGTCTGGCGCCCATTCCAGCCGTGGACCCGCAGGTGCGCGCTCAGATCCTGGCAGAGCTGGCGGAGCGCGGCCCCGGGGCCCTGCATCAGGAGCTGGCGCTCGTCGACCCCGTCTACGCCGCCGCCACGCCGGCCGCCAACCGCCAGCGGGTGGCCCGCGCCCTGGAAGTCTATCGCGCCACCGGCAGGGCCTTCTCGCAGTGGCACGCAGAGCACCGGGCTCAGCCCGACCGTGTGGACTGCGCCCTGGCCGTGCTCACCCCGACCAAAGAGTGGCTGCAGCCGCGCATCGCCAGCCGGGCCACCGCCATGGTAGAGCCGCTGCTGGCCGAAGTGGCCCAGCTGCTGGCCGCAGGCGTGCCGCTGGAGGCACCGGGCTTGCAGGCGCTGGGCTACCGCAACGCCGCTCGGGTGGTCCAAGGCCAGCTGCCGGCCGCCCAGCTTGGCGAATTGCTCATCGCCGAGCACCAAAGCTACGCCAAGCGCCAGATCACTTGGTTTGCCGCCGAGCCTGCCCATTTGCGCCCCGACCCAGCCCAGCTCAGCGCCGACCCGGGTGGCGGGTACGAAGGCGCCCAAGAGGGCCGCCAAGGCAATGGCAATTCAGGCAATATCCACTCATTGGAACAGCTCGCCAGAAGCGTGCAGGCCTGGTTTGGCGGCCCCAAGTCCAGCGGTGGCTCACGGCGCTAGCAGCCCCACCAGCCCGCCCCACACCGCGTCGCGCTGCATGGCCTGCCACCAGCCAGCGCCGCCAAAGAAGCCCACCAGCCGTGCGCCCCAAAACAGCCCCAGCAGGATCGCCGCAGTGCCAGCAAACCAGCGCGGCGTCGGCGGAATCGCCCGCCGCTGCCAAGAGCGCTGCGCCGCCAGCAGCCACCAGCCGCCCATCCAACCCATCCACAGCGGCGCCAGCAGGTTGTAGTTCAGCGCCGCGCGCCATTCGCCGTGGGCCAGGCTGACAAACGCCCGGGTCAGGCCGCAGCCGCCGCAGGGGATGCCGACCAGCAGCCGCGACACGCACAGGACCGGGCCGCGCTCGACCTCCAGCAGGTCCAGCAGCGCCGCCGCGGCAAAGATGGCCGGAATCGCCCACAGCCCGGGCTCGCGGCGCCACAACGGCCGCTGCAGCTGGTCAAGGGGCGGCGCTAGAGAGGGGGAGTCTTGCATGGCCGGCCATTGTCGGTGGCGCCGCGACCGCCGTCCAGTGCGGCGCTGGCCCGGCCGCTGAATCGCCATCAGAGCTGCCGCGTTGAGGTGGGCACAGGGCCATTGTGGGCAAAGCAAACCTTGCGCCGTTCACTGGTTCTGGCTTACCCTACGCCACGCGCAGGGGTTATCTACGGGCTTGCCGACCTGAGCCGGTTCGAAAATCATGTTTGCGGGGTTTGTATGTCGCACTTCTTCTCTCGTGCCACCGTTGTGGCCTCCGCTTTGGCAGTCCTGTCTGCCGTCCAGGTGGCGCCGCCGGCGTTGGCCCAGTCGTCCAATGCCCCTCGTGCTGACGAAGCGCCTGACCGCGCCGCCGAGCGCCTCAACGAAGAGGGCAAGAAGCTGGTCGCCGCCGGTCGCTATGAGGAGGCGCTGGACAAATTTAGGTCTTCTCTCAAGCAGTTTCCTCTGTCCAACGCCATCTTCAATGTCGGGTCGATGCTGTACACGCTCAAGCAGTTTGAGGAGGCCTTTGTGTACCTTGAGTACACGCTGCGCGCCCCCCTCGACCCGCGCCAGCGCGAAATCGTGTTGCAGTACAGAGAGAACGTCATCACCCAGCTCAAGGGCACCCACGCGGTCGTCATGGTAGAGACCAGCCCGCCCGGCGCCACCGTGGCCGTCAACAACAAGCCGCTGCCCTTTGAGACGCCGATGCGCATCATCGTGCCGCTGGGCGCCGCCGATATCACGTTGAGCGCCCAAGGGTTCAAGACGGTGACCAAGGTGATCAACGGCTCGCTGGCTGAGCCGCCCAAAGACCTGCGGGTCCGGCTGGAGCGAGACGACCCCGACGCGCCTGTCGCCGTGTTCTGCCCCAAGGGCGCCGACGTCTTCATCGACGGCCAGATGATGGGCGTAGAGGTGGTGCGGATTCGCCTGCTGGTGGGCCCGCACACCGTCCGCTGCAGCAAGACCGCCCTGACCAAGGCTTTTGAGCGCGAAGTGATGGTGCGCCCGGCCCCCCAGGCCAATGCCTTTGAGTTCTCTAACGTCAAACAGTAGGCCCCATGTCCGTTTCTTTTCGTCCGGGCGGTGATGCGCTCGGCCTGCACCGCGTGCTGTCGCCGCGCGGGCTCCTGCCCCAAGCCGCCGACCACCTCGACACCAGCTTGCCGCCCTATGCCAGCGAAGTGTGGCTTGACGTCGATGTCCTCAATATCGATGCCGCTTCCTTCACCCAGCTAGAGCGCGTCCATGCCGGCGGCGGTCCGCCAGTCTCTGAGCAAATCCAGGCGATTGTCAGCCAGCGCGGCAAGATGCAGAACCCAGTCACCGGCTCTGGCGGCATGCTGCTGGGCCGCGTGCGCGCGATCGGACCGGACTACACCGGGCCGCTGCAGGGCGTCGCCGTTGGCACTGCCGTGGCCACGCTGGTGTCGCTGACTCTGACACCCCTGCATCTTGAATCAATTGATGAAATTCGCCCGCAGGCCCATCAGGTGGTGGTGCGCGGCTACGCCCTGTTGGCCAGCTCTGCGCCCATCGCCGTGCTGCCCGCCGACCTGCCGCAGGCGCTGGTCCTTAGCGTGCTGGACGTATGTGGCGCGCCGGCCCTGGTCGACCGCTGGGTCGAGCGTCTGCCCCAAGACGGCCGGCTGATGGTGCTGGGCGCCGGCAAGGCAGGGGTGCTGTCGCTGCTGGCCGCCAAGGCCAAGCGGCCCGACCTGCAGCTGTTTGCCGTGGACCGCGATCAGACGCCGCTCGACGCCGTGGCGGCTATCGGCCTGGCCGAGCAAGTGGCGGTGGTCGATGCCAGCGACGCCGTGGCCGTGCGCGCTCAGGCCCAGGCGTGGAGCCAGGGGCAGGGCATGGATGCGGTGATCAACATGGCCAGTCTGCCCGGCACCGAGATGGCGACGATCTTGGCCACCCGTCAGCGCGGCCTGTGCCTGTTCTTTGGCATGGCCACCTCCTTTACCCGCGTGGCGCTGGGGGCAGAAGGCGTGGGTGCCGATGTCGACCTGCTGATCGGCAACGGCTATGCCCACGGACACGCCGAATTCGCCCTGGATCTGGTCCGCTCTGCGCCGGCGGTGCAGCAATTGCTCAAGCAACGCCTGGGCATGTAGAGCGCCAGTCCGCAACGCCCTCCTTCAGACCAACCCCTTGATCGAACTGGCATGCGCTGGCTGCCGTGGCACAGTTGCGGGCCCACTGGCGGCCAGCGCGCAAGCTCAGCGTACAGGCAGGGCGCATGCCTGCTGCGGCCCTTCTAGCCTGGGGGCTGGGGGTAGCTTCTACCTGCGACCTGGGGCCGTTCTGGCTTGCGCGCCGGCCTGCGGCCTACTTCTCTGGCGGCAGGAAGTTGAATTCGACGCGGCGGTTCTTCTCCCACGCTGCATCGTTGTGGCCCGGGTCCAGCGGCCGCTCTTCGCCAAAGCCCACCGGAATCATGCGGCTGCGGGCCACGGCGCGCTTGACCAACGCGGCGACTACGGACTCGGCGCGCGCCTGGCTCAGCTTCTTGTTCTTGGCGTCCGGGCCGCGCTCGTCGGTGTGGCCTTCGACCTGGACCTTGACGTCGGGGCGCTCCTTGAGGGCCTGCGAGCACTCGTTGAGGATGTCCTCTGACAGCTGCCCAACGATCTTTGCCGAATTGGTGGCAAACTGGATCTGCTTCTTGAATACGATGCGGTCCGACTCGACCACGATGTTCTTGAATTCCGGAGGCGGCGGCGGGGCTTCTGGCAGCTTGTCTGGGCAGCCGTCGGTGTCGTCCAGGCCGTTGTAGACCTCTGGCTGGTCTGGGCACTGGTCAAGCTTGACCGGGGCATCGTTCAAGCCGTCGCCGTCGTTGTCCAGATCGGGGCAGCCGTCCTCATCGCTGTAGCTGTCCTTGTCTTCGGCGATGTTGGGGCACTTGTCTTTCTTGTCGACCACGCCGTCAGAGTCGTTGTCGTCCTCTGGGCAGCCGTCTTCGTCCAAGAAGCCGTCTTTGTCTTCGGCGTTGTCTGGGCAGCGGTCGGTCTGATCGTGGATGCCGTCGCCGTCGCGGTCGTACTCTGGGCAGCCGTCTTCGTCTTGGTCCTTGTCAAAGTCTTCGGCGTCGTCTGGGCACTTGTCTTCGGCGTTGCAGATCAGGTCGCCGTCGTTGTCGGCGCAGCAGCCTTTTTGACCTTTGACCGCAATCACTTTGGCCGTGTGCTGCTTGGCCAGCGCCAGGTGCTGGGCGGCGTTGATGGTGTCGCCGCGATCGGATTCGTAGCGGGCGTGGTCGATGTTGGACTCGGCCAGCGCCAAGTCGCGGGGCGCACAGTAGTAGGCCGGCTCGCGGGCCGAGCGCACCTGTTCCGCCAATTCACCCGTCTGTTTTTCCACTTCGGCGCCAGAGACGCAGCCAAAGGCCGTCGCGGCGAGCAGCAAACTCACCAAGCCCTGGGCCACCTTCTGGTGGGCGGGGCGGCTGCGGTGGGGCGAGGTGTCCTGGTTCATCGGTCCCTCGTGGCGGCGGACCGGGCCGCGGTCGCGCAATTGGGGCAGGGATTGGGGCAGGGAGTGGGCCAGCAGCTGGGCCGGTAGGGGGCGCGCGGGTGACATGGGATGGTTACTCCCCGGGCAGCTTGGGCGTGCTCGGCGTGTCACTTGGCTTCTTCGGAGCGAACTTGTCGCGCCGGCCGGCCTGCTCCTTGTTGACCTTGCCTACTTCCAAAGACTTGCCCGCAGCTTCCTGACTGACCCTGGCGTACTCGGCAGCGACCTGGAACTGGCCCATACCATTAAGTTCCTTCGCTTTTTGCAGGTAGCTCTCGGCGCGGGTGTAGTAGTAAGGGGCGAACTTGTCGGCCTGCTGGGCCTGGGCCTCACGCAGATCGCGGTTGGCCTCATTCAGCGCCGAGGAGGCGCTGACGGCGCCACAGCCCGGGGTGCCGATCGCGGCGGCCAACAGCAACCCCAGGCACCAAAGAGAAGGGCGCGAGCCGAGCCGGCTGGGCGACCCAGAGAGGCTGCTCCATGCTGTTGGGGCTTGGATGGCAGCGGCGATGCGGTGGGCTGGCATGGCGGGCGACCTCACTGGGGTAGACGCTGCAGAATCCGCAGGGCGTGGCGATGAGCCAAATGGCATCCACAGCCGCCGAGCAGCTGCGCGCACTTCAACCCCCGGTACTGTCGCGCCCCCGGGTGTCCGCTGTCAAGTTTGGTCCCGCCAGAGCGAATGCCAACCCGCCCTTGTCTCGCTGCGCTGGCTGGGCCAAGATGCAGACGCGCCAAGGTCGGCGCGCCCAGCACTGATGTTTGCGACCGCCACTGCCAACTGCCCATCTGTGAGCCGGAAATCCGCCAGTTTGCTGCTGGCGCCGCTGCGGCATTGCCGAATGTTCGGGCGCTTGCCTCGCTTGGCGCTGCTTGGGGCCTTGCTGCTTGCCGTTGCCACTGCAGGCTGCCAGAAGGCCCGCCAGGACCGCACTGAGCTGGAGGGCCTGCGTCAAGGTGCTGTGGCGATTGAGCAATACTCAGCGGCCACCGATCGCGCCAACGCCTCGCACCGCGATGTGCTGGCTGCCTTTGCGGCGGCCAATGGTTCAGGCAACCTGACCGACTACAAGGCGGCCTTGCGCACCAAGGTTCTGCCGGCGATGGATGCCTTTATTGAGAAGCTGGCCGCGATGCCGACCGGCACGCCCGAGCTCAAGAAGATCCACGGAGGCCTGACCGAGGCTTACCGGCGCTGCCGCGACGCTCTTGCCGACTTTGAGCGCCAACTGCAGGATCCGGCAGGTCTTCCCCGTTTTGACGCGATTCGCGGCGAGCTGCAGCAGGCCGTGCGCCAGTATTCCGACCAGCTAGGCAAGTACTACAGCGCGCACCGACGGCAACTACGGCTAGAGGCGGGCAAAGAGTCCTCTCTTGGCGCCGATGCCACCGCCACAGGTCCCCGCCCGGCGCCGGCGGTGCGTCCCGCCGCTGAGGTCACCGCTGCCGACCATTGAGAGATCCAAGAGGTTTTGATGGCCGCCGCGCCGCCGCAGACTCCCGCCCCCGCCCCAGAGCCAGCAAAGGCGCACCGGCTGCCGCCGCTGTTGCGGGCGATGAGACCGCGCCAGTGGGTCAAGAATGTCTTTGTGACCGCACCGCTGGTGTTTGCCGGCCCAGAGCTGCTCCAGACCGGCCGCTTTTCTGTCTGGCTGCTGGCCCAGGCGCTGGTGGCCGCGCTGGCGTTTTGTCTGGCCTCTAGCGCTACCTATCTTCTCAACGATCTTCATGATCTGGATGCTGACCGTCAGCATCCGGTCAAGCGGCTGCGGCCGATTGCGGCCGGCGAGCTGACTGCCAGCCAAGCTTGGACGGCGTTTGGAGCCTTGCTGGTGGTTGCGCTGGCCGGGGCTGCGGCGGTGGGCTGGAGCGTGGCCGGCATTGTCAGCCTGTACTTTGCGATCAACGTGGCCTACTCCAAGGGGCTCAAGCGCATTGCCTACGTCGATGCGCTGGTGATTGCCTCGGGCTTCTTGCTGCGCTTGCTGGCCGGCGGAGAGGCGACGGGCATCCACCTTTCGCGGTGGCTGATTGCTTGCACGGTGTTGCTGGCCTTGTTCCTGGCCCTGGGCAAGCGCAAGCACGAGCTGCTGACCAGCGACACCGCCCACCGCAGCGCGCTGCAGTCCTACAAGCTGGAGCACCTCAACTTTGCCCTGGGCGTGCTGGCAGCGGCCACCTGCGGCGCCTATCTCTCTTACACGCTGGACCCAGAGACCCGCCAGCGCTTCCAGACGGACTGGTTGCCCTACACCACGCCGCTGCCGGTGTTTGGCTTGCTGCGCTTTTACGGCCTGCTGGACGATCGCGCGACTGCCGCCAGCCCCACCGACCGCATGCTCTCAGATCCGCCGATCTTGGTCGCGGCGGCGCTATGGGCGGCCACCATTGCAGCGTTGATCTACGGTGCGCGGCTGGGCTCGCCGTGACGACCCGCTGGGGCGGACCGCGCTGGCCCTTGCAGCTGGGCGCGGTGGCTTGGGCAGCTGGATGGCTGGCCGCCTGCTCTGGACCCGATAGCCAGCTGGCCGCCCCCACCGTCAGGCAGCAGCTTGAGCAGCAGGTGGATCTGGCGCGCAAGGGCCCCCTGGACCTGCGCTGGAATCCCGCCCCCTGCGCCTGCCCGCCGTTTGAAGTGCGCACGGCGGAGGGCTGGCTGCGCGCCGAGCTCCAGGCCAGCGAGACCGAGAAAATTCAGCAATGGACAGCCTTTCTTTCGGCAACGCCGCTG
The DNA here is from genome assembly GCA_903919145.1 of uncultured Myxococcales bacterium. Taxonomy (GTDB): domain Bacteria; phylum Myxococcota_A; class UBA9042; order UBA9042; family UBA9042; genus SXRM01. The sequence continues at coordinate 24,752 of CAIXGW010000012.1, read as the reverse complement.
GAGGCCTTGCCCGTGCCGGTGGCCGTGCAGGGCCGGCTGGAGCGCGGGATCTACCGACTGACCAACGGCAATTTCGCCTGCCGCGTCGAAGTGACGGAGGTCATTGGCCCCCTGCCACCGCCGCCGCCGCCGCCGACACCCGTCGATGGCGGCCAGCCGGCGCCGTAGAAACCTGTCTTGGCTGGACCGTCGAATGGCCAGCTGCTGCTGGCCGTTTGCCCAGGGGCGCGGGCGCTGCGAGTCGTTTGGGGTGGTTGTTTGGTCGGCAAATCCGCATAATCGGTGCTAGGCATCGGCGTGTCCGAGCAGTGGGCTCTGGCACTGGCCCAAAGCATTGACCAGAAGCACTGACCAGAAACACTGACCAGAAGCGCTGACCAGAAACACGGAACGGAAGCACTGACCAGGGGCCAGGCAGCTTTGGCCAGCACAGGGAGACAGAGATGATGGTAGGTTGTTCAAAGGCTTGGCTGCTGGGGATGCGGCACGCAGGGATCTTGCTGGCCCTGGCAGCGGTTGCGACTCCGAGGGGGGCCGCAGCCCAAGAAGCCAAGGCAGTCAAAGGCCAAGAGCTGCAGGTGTTTCTTGGTGACAAGGCCGTGGGGACTGAGGTCTTTCGCTCCACCAAGGGCACCGAGGCGCACTTTCACGCCGGCGAAGCGCAGCTGCAAGACAAGGTCGGCAAGAAGGCCTGGAAAGCCTTTAAGCAGCGCTACGCCTTGCAGGTCGGCCTGGATGGCAAGGTGATTCAGTACGACCGCTGGATCGACGTCACTGGGGCCACCCAGCAGCTAAAACTGTTCAACTATCAAGGGCAGTGGCGAATCTCGGTGGTCGAGGCCGCCTTCGAAGGCAAAAAGCCCAAGCCCAAGGTCAGCGATGTCGCAGGCGGTGCGCCACTGGTGGTGGTCGACGAACGCGCCCCCTCTCTGCTGGTGGCTGGCGTAGACCTGCTTGGATCGAATCAAGAATGTCACTATGTTCGCGTCGACAACGCCACCACCGGCAAGGCAGCCGTGGTCACCGAAGCCCTGGTCGACGCCAAAGGCGCCAAGTACAAGCGGGTGCGCCTGCACGGGCCTGGCTTTGACGTGCATGTGCTGCGCGACGGCACCGGCAAGCTGTTGCAAGTCCAGGGTGTGGATGGCTGGCGGGCGGTGGCCAAGGACATCAAAGTCCCCAAGGATTTGGTCGCCGATGCTTCGGCCCCGGCCGCTCCAGCGCCAGCGGCCCCAGCTCCAGCTGCCCCTGCTGCCGCGGCCCCCGCCCAGGGCGCCAAGGACCAGGGCCCCGCGGCCCCAGGCAAAGACGCACCGGCGGCCCCAGGCAAAGACACGCCTGCGCCCGCCAAGCCGGCCCCTGCGGCTGGCGCGGGTCAGAACTAGAGCACCGGCTGGAGTCGCGTCCGCTGCCCGGCCTGGCGTCCACCGCCGAGGCCCTCCACAGCTCTTGGCGCCCGCCGTGCTCGCCTCTGGTCTGAAGCTCCCTTCGCCCAGATCTGCGGCCCAAGTCGACGACCGACCAGTAGCCACGTGCTGCATTCTGGCCCCATCTTGCCCTGGAAACGCTACCGAGGATTGGGTATCCTGCGGGCGCATTTCTGCCGTAGCGGCAAACAAGGCAAGGGGGCGCGATGGTTCGGGTCAAGGTTTCGTCCAAGTTTCAGGTGGCCATGCTGGTTGCTGCCCTTGCCGGTGGCGCCGTAGCTAGTGTCACGGCGCCCGCTTTGGCCGCAGTGCCTACCTCCAGCGCCATGGAAGGCGTGCTGCTGTCCAGCGGCGGTGGCGCGGCCGCCGACGGTAACTACTCTGCAAACATTGCCATCTACGCCGCAGAAACCGGTGGTGCCGCAGTGTGGACGGAATCCGGCGTCACCTTGGCCGTCAAAGGCGGTCAGTTCAGCTTGCTGCTTGGCGCCAAGACACCGCTTTCTGCTGCCGCGCTGAGCCTGCCCGCCGCTTGGCTGGGCGTTCAGGTGGGCTCGGACCCGGAGCTACCCCGCAAGCCCTTGAGTTCTGCGCCCTACGCCCTTCGCGCCGCCATCGCCGAAGGCCTGGAGTGCACGGGTTGCCTCAAGGCCGGCAACCTGGACGCCGGCATCCTGCAGCCCTACGCCAAGTCCGCCGATCTGGGCGCCTATGCCAAGACCGCCGACCTCTCGGCCTATGCCAAGGTCAGTGATCTGGCGGCCTACGCCAAGACTGCGGACCTCTCTGGCTATGCCAAGACCGGCGATCTGGCCGACTATGTCAAGGCCACCAGCCTGGCCAAGGTGGCCGGCACGGGCAGCTACGCCGACCTCAAAGACGCGCCCACCCTGGCCAAGGTCGCGACCAGCGGCTCCTACGCCGATCTGTCGAGCAAGCCTGCGCTGCCGACCTTGGGCTCAGCCTGTGGAACTGGGCTCTTTCTCAAGGGCTTCAAGGCAGATGGCGGCTATGACTGCGCCAGCGTCTGGAGCGACACCCCAGCCGACGCTCTGCTGCAGGTCAGCGGCGGCACCCTGACCAACTACTTCACCGAGTCCGTGCCCAGCAGCGGGCCCTTTGACGTCAAAGACGCCGACCCCACCGGATCTTCCACCGGCGTGATCATGGTACCCGACCTTGGCACGGCGCTTGATGTCGCTGTGTCGGTCGATATCGTGACCAAAGACGCCAGCGGCCTGGTAGTCAAGCTCTACGATCCGGCCTCCAAAGAGCACATCCTCTATGACAAGAGCAAGACCGGCACCACCCTGACGTTTACCGTCAAAGCCGCAGACTCGCTGCCGGTGGGCGGGCTCAAGCCGTGGATCGGCCAAAACCTCAAGGGCCAGTGGATCCTCTCGGTGGCTGACATCAAGGGCGTCTCTGGGCAGATCGACGGCCAGGTCAAGAGCTGGGGCTTTCAGATCACCATGGAGTCCGACAAGAAGGTCGCGGCCACCGGCAACCTGGTCTTGGCCGGCAACAGCCTTCCTTGCTCGGTCTACCACAAGGGCGCCGTGCGCTGGAACGCCGCGGTCAACGGAATTCAGGTGTGCGACGGGGCCGCGTGGTTCCCGCGCGCGGTCGGATCCAGCAAAGATGACCCAGGTCAGAGCTGCCTGGACATCAAGGGCAAGTTTCCGGCGGCCAAATCGGGCACCTACTGGATCGATCCCGATGGCACCGGCAGCGGCGCCGCCTACGCGGTGTACTGCGACCAAGAGAACGGCGGCGGCGGCTGGACACTGGTGGCCAAGGTCAAGGGCAACAACGCCGTCATGAACCGCATCAACACCGTGCAGTGGCGCAACAAGACGCCGATTGGCGGCCAGGACTGCAGCACCGCCAAAGACGAGAATGCCCTCTGCGAGAGCTATGACAAGGTGGCGTTCAGCGACGTCATGATTCGCAGCCTGGCCAAGCCGCAGCGCAATCTGGCCTGGGGCCACCGCGACACCTATGCCTCGATGTGGTCCGTTGTCAACGCTGGCGACCGCATCGCCACCAACAACCGCCTGTTCGGGTCGGTCAGCAACCTGGACTACAACGGCGATCCGCGCTTCCACCGCGACTGCAGCACGCTGCAATACGGCTTCTTGACGGCGGACTGGAACTACAACAACACCCCCGGCATCGCCGGCCACAACATCGCCCACGGTCACTCGGGCGGCGTGGTGGGCGCGTCGGTGATGGACTGGGACGCTTGGGACGGCAACCGCTGGTACGGCTATCAGAACTTCAGCCTCACTCGCTGCGTCACCGATTTTGCGGTCGGCGGCGGCTACTACGATGCCAAAGCGGCCGGCGACGACAGCTATGCGATCAACGCCCACAACTGGGGCTACTCCAACGACCAGACCAACAGTTGGAACTCTCACGGCGTCTTTGTGCGCTAGCAACCTGTCGCGACGCTCCCGCCCAGGCTCCCCGCCAAGCTGGCTTTCTTCCGTCGGGCAAGAAGGATTGGAAGTGAATTCCAATCTTTCGCCCGGCTGGGAGCTCGCAAGACGCTGGTCCTAGGACCCGGTCGGAAGCCTGAGTCGGCTCAACAGTTTTAAGCTGTTAGCCGTAGGTGCTGGCGTTTCTCCGGCAGGCTCCTGGGGCCGTCCAAGAACCGGCCTGTCAGTCGCCAAACTTCTGCCGCGCTTCGTCTTTCCACTCGTCGGGCCAGAAGTAAAAGCCTTCGCACGCAGTCGAGAGCAGGCAGGTCTTGCACTTGTCTTCGTGGCGGCGCCGCGACTGCAGGTAGTCAAACAGGTTCACGTCATCCAGGGACACAAAGATCATGTGGCGCTGCAGCTTGCCGATGTCCGACAGGCCATACTCTTCATAGCCCGGAAGATAGCAGAGCGGCAGGTTGATGACCTGGAACTTGATGCGGTCGCCAAACTGGTCGATGAGCTGCATGACCAGCGCGGCGACTTCGCCGGGATCGGGCTGGCACTCGGCGCTGGCGCGGCCAAACGGCGTCAGGAACTGTACGTTGCACAGCTTGACGCCCAGATCGACGAGCAGCTGCCCGTATTCCAGCAGCACCGGCGCGTTGATCTTGGTCAGGGTCACATTGACGCCAAAGTCGATGCCGAGTTTTTCGCACAGCGGCCGGGCGTGGCGAATCCCGGCGATCGTCTGGCGAAAGGCGCCCTTGGCCTGAACGTTGAGCTCGTGGACTTCTTCGTTGGGGCCGTGCAGCGACACAAGCAGGCTGGTGATGCCAGAGCGCACCACTTTCTCGGCGTTCTTCTCGACCGCCATCATCCGGCCGTTGCTGGTCAGGTTGATCTGCTGGTAGCCCAGGTCCTTGGCCGCGCGAATCAGCTTGAACAGATCGGGGTTGGTGGTGGGCTCGCCGCCGTCAAAGTCGCACAGATCAAAGCCCTGCAGGCGTCGCTCGCGCAGAAAGCCGATTTGCTTGTCGGTCTCGCCGTGCCAGTCGCTGCGGTTGCCAGTTGCGCAGAAGACGCAGTGATTGTTGCAGATATAAGTGGTGTTCATGATGACCTTGCGCGGTCGCCACATCTCCACCTTGGTCTCCAGCACCCGCTTGGCCGCCCACAGCTCCGCCGGGGTCCAATCGACCCCGCGCAGTACCGGTTGGCCTTGGAACAGCGGGCCGATGTCGCGGTCCTGGCGGTTGGTCCACAGCTTCTGCGCCGTGGCGGTCTTGTGCAGCTCCGTGCCCAGGATCGGCGTGGCAAACTGCAGCAGGGGCACGGCGCCGTAGGCCTCAAACATGCGCCAGGCCGTCTGCAGGGTCAAAAGGATCTCAGAACGCGTCTCAGTGGGTTGGCCGATCATCCAGTGGATCACCAGCCGCAGGCCGGCCCGCTGGCACCACGCCGCCACCCGCTCGGTCGCTTCGAGGTCAAAGCGCTTGCCGATGACCTCATTGGCCACCCGCTCGCTAGCCGCTTCCGCCGAGATCGACAGCACTTGCACCCGCCCGACCATCCGCTCGACTTCGCGCTCTGTCAGCCGGTCGGCGCGCATGCCGTTGGGGAAATCGAGCTGCAGATCGTGCGCCTGGGCGACATCGAGCAGGGCCTCCAGGTGCCCGGGGTGCACGTTGACAAGTTCATCCAGCACCACCCACCGGGTAATGCCAAAGCGTTCCTTCAGCAAGGCCCCGTGGTGCATCAGGTAGTCAAGGCCGTGGCGGCGATAGGCCTTGCCCGTCTGGCCGGCGCGCTGCCAGGGGTTGGACGTGCAGAAATTGCAGCGGTACACGCACCCCCGCGAGGTCTTGACGGCCATCAGCGGCGGGGCGAGGTCAAAAATCTCCTGCTTGGGCCGGGCAGCGGCGCAGCGCCCCAAAAAGCGCTGGAAGTGCTGCATGTCGATCAGGTCGTAGGCGGGCAGGGCAGTCTCGTCCAGGTCTTGCTCGCCCGGCGGGCCCAGCAGCGTGCGCTCAAGGGGAGGGGGACCCTCTTCCAGTGCCTTGAGAAGCTTTGGCAATTGCTGATCGGCTTCATACTTGACCGCGTAGTCAAAGCCCAGCTCCTGGCGCTCTGGGTCGCCCCACTCGATGTAGTGCATGCCGCCGACATCGCAATCAGCTAGCACCAAGACCGCCTGCGGGTAGCGCGCGCGCAGCTGGACGGCGAGGCGGGCCAGCTCTTCGGCCGCTGCCGTCGCCCGCAGCCACGGCGAGTGGCCGACCACCACCACATCGGGGGCCTGGGCAGGCAGCTTGTCCAGCAGGCCGGACATGGGGATGCCCAGCCGAATCATGCCATTGCGTTCGCGCAGCAATGCCGAAGAGGCCTGGGCAAAGGCATCGAGCACCTGCACCTGATGGCCTGCAGCGCGCAGTCCCGCGGCCGCCTGCCACAGGCCCAGCGAGGCGAAGTATGGATAGTCGATGTACGCGGCGTGCAAAAGCAGCGGCGGTTGCACCAGCAGGGCACGCGACACGAATCCCTCACCTCGCCGGTGCGTCAAAAGCGGCACGGCTTGGTCAGTATTCAGGGCCAAGCCGTGGCAGACAAGGGCCTTGGCCCAACCAGTCGCAATAGCGGGCAAAATTCCCCTTGCGCGGCACGGCCTGGAGCCCTACCGTGGGGAGCTGGCCGCTCGGCTGCAGCGGCGGCTTTGGCAGCAAGGATGGCGGATGGCGGACTCAGGGCTCTTGGAACAGGCGAAAAACCTTGCTCAGCGCAGGCAAATTGCCCGGGCGCGCCCCTTGGCAGTGCTGCTGACGGGGCTGCTGGCGGTGGCGGTGGCGCTGGACTGCGCCAGTGCTTTGGCTTGGAGCGCGCGCAAACCCGCCGCCACCCAGCCGGTGCGTCGCCCAGCCAGACCTCGCCCAGCCGCGAGCAAGCCACCCACCCAAGCGGCTGGTGCCGAACCAACCCTGGCTGCCCAGGTCCAGGCGCTGTTGCAGCAGTCGCAGCCGTCGCCCGCGGCGCTGCTGGCGGCCCTGCGTCTGGCCAGTCAGGCCCGCGAAGCCGCCCTGGTCGCCGGGTTGGCCGAGCGCCTGGCCGCTTCGCCCAAGGCCAGTGCCCTGCAGCTGGCCCAAGCCGCGGCGCTTGCCGGTGGCGAAGCGCTGGTGCTGCAGCTTTGGACCAAAGCCTGGAAGCTGAGCGCGCGCCAGCCGGTGGTGGCCCGCCAGATCGCCCAGGGCTACGTCGACGCGTTGCTGGCGGCAGGGCAGGTGGCAGAAGCGCGCGCAGTGTTGGTCAGCGTCTTGAACCAGACGCCAGCTGGCCAGCGCCGCCCCTTGTACGAGCGCTCGGCCGCCTTGGCGCGCCTGTCTGGCGAGATGGAAGAGACCGCGGCGCAGCTCGGCGCCAGCCGCGATCCCGATGCCCAGCTGGTGGCGGCGCAGCTGCTGGTCGAGACGGGCGATGAAGAGGCCGGGCTCAAGGTGCTAGAGCGCGCCTGGCAGAGCTACCCCGGGCATCGCGCCCTGCAAGCCGCCCTGAGCCAAGCGCTGCTGCGCCTGGGTCGCCGCGAGCAGCTGCGCAAGGTCGTTGACCAAGTGGTGCGGCTGGCTCCGGGCGACCCGCTGCCGTACCTGGCCGTGCTCGATGCCCACATCGCCGCCCGCGACCAGCACGCCGCCCGCGCCCTCAGCGACGAGCTGGCCCGCCGCTGGCCGCGCCACGATGTGCTGCTGGAGGCGCTTATCGACCGCGAGCAGCGCCTGGGTGACGATGGCGAGCGCTCGCGGCGGCTGTACGTGCAGCTTCTTGAGGCTGCACCTCGCGATCCTCAGTACGCAGAGGCTTTTGCAGAGTGGCTGCTTGGCCGCGGCGAAGAGAAGGCCGCCCTGGTCGTGCTTGAGCGACTCAAGCTGGCGCCCGGCGGGCCGGTGCAGGCCCTGCTGCGGCAAGCGGCGATGCTGCTGGCCCACGGCAAGACGGCGCCCCTGCTAGCGGTGCTGGAGAGGCTGCAGCAGCAGGCCCCGGCGGATCCGCGGGTGGTGCGCCTGCAGGCTCAGGCGGCTGGGGCTGCCGGCAAGCACCAGGTCGCCGAGCGGATCTGGCTGCGCCTGACCGAGCTGCCGATCAAGCCCGGCCACGCCGACCGCTTGCGCGCCGCCGATGCCCGCCAGGCGCTGATGGCGCTGTACCGACAGCAAGATTGGCTGACCGCGCGGTTGACAGAGCTGGCCACCCGCCTGCGCGCCAACCCGGCCGACCTGGGCGTGGCTCTGCTGTGGTTGGACGCCGATGCCCAAGGCGATGCGCGCCAGGCCATGGCTTCTCCGGCGTGGATCGCCCTGGCCCAGCAGCTGCGCCAGAGCCTGGGCCCCGATCCGGAGCTGCTGCTGGCGCTGGCCAGCGGATTGCAGCGGCGTGGCGCCCAGGCCGATGCGATGGCTGCTCTTTTTGAACTGCGGGCCATCGACCCAGACGCCGCGGAGGGGCCGCTGCAGCAGCTGCTGGACGGTGCGCTCGCCCGCGGAGATGGCGCGCTGGCAGCCCGCATCGAAGCCGAGCTGGCGCGCGGCCAGGCTGCAGGGGCGCCTTCCAGCTCGGCCCTTCTCAAGCTTGGAGAGCTGCATCTGCGCTACGGCGACCCGGCGGGCGCTGCGGCGCTGTTTCGCCAGGCGGCGGCAGCCAACCCTAGCGATGCCCGGCCAGTGGCCCGCTTGGCGGCGCTATTCCGCCAGACCGGAGAGACCGCGCAGGAAGAGGCGGCGCTGCGAGACATTGTGCAGCGCACGTCTGACCCAGACGAATTGGAGAGCGCGGGGCAGCGGCTGGTCACCGTGGCTCTGTCGCGCGGCCGCAGCGGCGAGCTGGTGCGCTGGCTGGATGCCGTGCTGCCCCAACACCCGCGTCGCGACGCGCTGATGCGGTTCCGCGCGGCGGCCTATGACGTGTACCTGCGCTCGGCGGCTCTGGAGCGCGAGCTCGGCGGCGGCGGTCCTGCACCCGCACCTGGGGCGGTGGCTGACGCCCTGGGCAACGGCGATCTGGCCCAGCAGGTCCGGGCGCTGCGGCAGCTCTATGCCGCTCGGCGCATGATTCCGCCAAGTGTCGCCGTTGGCTTGCTGGCAAGCGACAACCCCAGCCTGCGCCGCGACACCGCCCTGGTACTCGGCGCCAGTGGCCAAGCAGAGGCTGCCCAGCTGCTGCGCGACGCCATGGCCGCCGGAGTCGACCGCGACGAAGACGTCTTGATGGCCCAGCTTAGCGCCCTGGCCCAACTTCCAGCCGTCTCTGGGCTCGACGCCGTGCTGCGCCCGCTGGCCAATCGCACCGAAGGGCCAATGGCGCTGCTCGTCATGGGCCGCTCAGGCAGCCCTGAATTGGCCAGAGAGCTAGTCCAGCTGGCGGGATCGGCGCGCCGCGACCATGCGGTGGCGGCCATCGCGGCCCTGGGCGTGCTGGTCGGCCGCCACCACCACGACCCCACCCTAGAAGAGGCGCGCGCGGTGATCCTGGATGCCGCCGCCCGGGCCTCGGCCCAGTCGATCGACCTGCCCCGCGCAGTGGCTGCGTTGTTTGCCGTGCGGGCGGCGCGCTTGGCGGTGGCTCCGCGCCTGCTGGCAGAGGCGGCGGTGCAGTCGCGCAGCCTTGCTCTGCAGCGCGCGGCCGTGGCTCTGCTCGCCAGTACAGAGGACCCGCAGATTGAATTGCCGCTGGTTGATCTGGGCAATTTTGAAGGGCTGCGCTCGCTGCGCGGCCAGGTGGTGCGAGAGACCCTGGTGCCCTGGCTGGCCCTCTCAGCGCCGGCCCTGGCTGAGGCCCTGGCCCGGGCCGCTCCGGAGCTGGAGCAGGCCTGGACTGCTGCCTTGATCCAGCCCGATGCTGCCGCCCGGCGGGCTGCGTGGTGCGCCAGTTGGAAGGAGGTTGTGCCTGCGGGCAGTGCGGCGTGGCAGCGCCTGTGCGCGGCCGCTCAGCGCTAGCGCCCAAGTACAGTCCCGGGTCGCGCGGGAGGGTCGATCAGCGGCAGTGGAGCCCAAGCCCCTTGAATTGGCTGCCGCGTGGGATTTTCGTCTCGCGTCCCTTTCCCACCTTGCCCCGCCCCCGCTATACTGACAGCTGCGTATCGCGGCGACTCTCAGCGGCGTGACGCATCTCTATGGCGCCAGCAGCGCTGTGCTCGGAGCTCTCATGTACTTGGCCCATGCCACCACGCCCCGCAATTTTGCAGACGGATCGCCCAAACCAGGCGTGCCTGGCCGGGTGCCGCGGCGACACTGGTCGTGGCTGTTTGCCTGGGTGCTGGTGGCGCTGGCCTCTTGTGGCGAAGAAATCACGGATTATGACAGTCTTTACCTCGCCATTACCTCCGATCCCACCCCTGAGCCGGTGCAGCGCCTGGACTTTGACCTGCGCAACGCCGCCGGCCAGCGCCTGACCTCTGACAGCGGCGACGGCAAGTTCCAAGTCGCCTTGCCGGCTGGGTTCAACATTGCGGCCAAGGCGTTTCGCGTCCAGATCAAGCCCAATGCGACCTGGAGCGGCAAGCTGCAGCTGCGCGTGCTCGGTCGGGACAAGGCGGGCACCGTCCGCGCAGCCTACAACGGCGTGATCGACAGCTCCGCCAAGAAAGAACTGGCCATTCAGCTTGCGCTCATCGGCGGCAAGCCAGACTGCGACGGCGATGGCGACGGCGTGCCCACCTGCGCCAAGGCCGAGTGCTTTGCCATCGGCGCGGCCTGCGACTGCAACGACGACCCGGCCAAGGGCGGCGCGACGGCCAGCCCGTTTTTGCTAGAGGACGCGTGCCAAGACGCCGGCAACGGCATCGACGAGGACTGCGACGGCAGCGACGCAGCTGCGGTCGACAGCGACGGGGACACCGACCCCGACTGCATTGAGCAGCAGAAGTGCCCGACCGTAGGCGGCGTGCCGCCCGAGAAGAATCCACAGGTTTCTCGCAAGGCTGCCGAGCTGTGCGACGACGTCGACAACGACTGCAACGGCAAGGCCGATGATGGGCTGGTCTTTACCGACATCGATGGCACCGTCAAGTCCCTCGGCAAGGGCGATGCCTGTGGCCAGGGCGTCTGCGCTGGCGGCACGGTGACCTGCGGCGGAGACAAGAAGGGCCTGAATTGCTCCACGGCCTCCAAGAAAGTTGCCGAGATCTGCGGCAACAAGCTCGACGACGACTGCAACGGCCAAGCCGACGAAGGCTGCGAGACCGATGACCTGGACGGCGACGGCATCTCCAACGGCGACGAGGCCGCCTGCAAGTTCAAGTTCGCGCGGTTTCACAGCGAATACCACCCGGGCGCCAAGGAGCCCTGCTGCCCCGGCGGCAAGGATTGCAGCGGCAAAGACGGGCTGTTTGACTATGACTGCGACGGCAAGGTCACAGCGTGTCCAGCCGCCGACCCGGACGGCGATGGCAAAACCGGCGAGCTGGATTGCGAACCCAACAATCCAGACGTTTTCTCTGGCTCCAAGCAGCAGTGCGGCGATGGCAAGGGACCCTGCCCCATCGACGGCGATGTCCCCTGCACCACCGACAAAGACGGCGACAAGTGGAACTCCGACGTCGACTGCGACGACGGCAACAAGGAAGTTCACCCCGGTGCTGAAGAAATCTGCAACGGCCGCGACGACGACTGCGACGGCCTGGTCGATGAAGGCAACCCCGGCGGCCTGGACGACTCCTGCGGCGACGCCGATGGCGACTGCGGCCTGGTCAAGGGCGTGCAGGTGTGCAAGCACTTTGTGGCCAAAGACGCGGGCTTCAAGCCAGGCGACCTGGACTGCCTCAAGCAGCCCTATGCCCCGCTGGGCGAGGGAAAGCTTGGCATCTGCGTCGGTTGCTTTGGCGATCAGCGGCCCCAGAAAGAGACCTGCGACGAGCACGACCAAGACTGCGATGGCCAGACCGATGAGGACTTTCCCTACGGCGAAGAAGGCACGGGCAAGACCCTGAAGTGGGGCGAGGCCTGTGACGGCGTCGGCGCCTGCGGCAAGGGCGTGGTGCAGTGCGAGAATGCCGGCAAGGCCATCTGCTCTACAGACCCCAAGGGCAAGCAAGATCAAAGCAAGGTAGAGACCTGCAACAACGTCGATGACAACTGCAACGGCGGCACAGACGAGGCCCTGACCCTGGTCAGCGACTCCAAGTGCCAAAAAGTCGGCGTCTGCGGCGCGAGCCAAAGCAAGATCCAAACGGTCTGCGTGGCCGGTACGTGGCGCTGCGACTACGCGCTGGTGCCGTCGACCGAGTACAACAAGAACCAGACCTGCAAAGCCGGCGAGCCCTCGTGCCAGTGCGAAGGGATCGCCTCGGCCCAGTCGCCCACCTGCTACTCGATGACAGAGTCCAGCTGCGACGGTCTGGACAACGACTGCGACGGTTCCGCAGACGAAGACTTTGCTTTCAAGGATTTTGACGGCAAGTTGCTCAAGATCAGCCAGGGCTGCGGCACGGGCGCTTGCTCCAGCGGCAAAGTAGTGTGCTCAGGAGGCTCCAACGCCACCGGCACGCTGACCTGCGACACGCTGACCAAAGTCTCAGGCGAGAAATGCAACAGCGTGGACGACGACTGCGACGGCGAGACCGATGAGCTCAAAGAAATGTCGGTCACCGACTCGACCTGCAGCCTAAAGGGCGTGTGCACGGCGGCCAACGTCATCGCCACCTGCCCGGGCGGCAAGTGGCTTTGCGACTACAACAAGGTCAAGGGCTACGAAACCGGCAAAGAAGTCACCTGCGATGGCTTGGACAACGACTGCGATGGCCAGACGGACGAAGACTTTGACTACAAGGACTTTGATGGCAAGCTGGTCAAGGTCGGCTTGATCTGCGGCACCGGCGTGTGCGCTCAGGGCAAGACTGTCTGCACCGCCGACGCCAAAGGCCTGACATGCAACTCGCTAGAAAAAATCGCCAAAGAGGCTTGTGACGGCAAGGACAACGACTGCGACGGCCAAGCCGACGAGGACTTTCAATACACCCAAGAGGGCGGCGCCAAGCTGGGCATCGGCATGGCCTGCAACGGCATTGGCGCGTGCGGCGCTGGCGCAGTGGAGTGCACCCCCGGCAAGACCGACCAGGCGACCTGCTCGACCGACCCCAACGGCAGCAAGAAGCAGGACATCGGAGAAAAGTGCAATGATCAAGACGATGACTGCGATACCCAGGTCGATGAGGCCTGTGACCAAGACAAAGACTCTTTTTGCACCGCCGCGATGGTCACCGAAGGCAAGCCAAAAGTCTGCCTCAAGGGCGGCGGCGACTGCGACGACGACCCGATCAAGAACAAGGATGCCGGGCTCATCAACCCCGGCGCTTCAGAGCTGTGCGACGGCATAGACAACAACTGCGGCGCAGGCACCGATGAGATCTTCAAGTACAGCGAGCCGACCGGTGCCAGCTTGGGCGTTGGTCAGGCGTGCGGCTTGGGCGTGTGCGGCAAAGCCGGCGCCAAAGTCCTCTGCGGGCAAGACAAAGTCTCGGCCAACTGCCCGGGTTACCAGCCGCAAACCGAGCTGTGCGACAACGCCGACAACGACTGCGATGGCCAGACCGACGAAGGCTGCGACGACGACGGCGACAAGTACTGCGACGCCGCCATGAAGGTCGCCGGCGTGCCGACGGTGTGCAACCTGACCAAGGTCGCCAAAGACGGCGATCCCGGCGATGACTGCAATGACGATCCCGCTGCCAAGGGAGCCGCCCAGAACCCCGGCCAAGTCGAGGTCTGCAACAACGTCGACGACAACTGCGCCAACAGCGCCGATGAGGGCTGCGACGACGACGGCGACAAGTTCTGCGACGCCGCCATGACCTTGGTGGGCGCCAGCAACGTCTGCCCGTCCGGCGGCGGCGACTGTAATGACAAGGATGCTGCCATCAAGCCCACGGCGACCGAGATCTGCGACGACATCGACAACAACTGCGCCAAAGGCAAAGACGAGGGCTGCGACGACGACGGCGACCAGTTCTGCGACGCCGGGATGCTGGTGGCGTTTATTGGCGCCAAGCCGTTGGTTTGCCTCAAGGGCTGGGGCGACTGCAACGACGACCCGACCAAGGGCGGCAACCAGATCTACCCAGGGGCCAGCGAGAGCTGCGACGACATCGACAACAACTGCGACAAGACCGTTGACGAAGGCTGCGACGACGACGGCGACCAGTACTGCGACAAGAGCATTGCCCTGGTCGGCGTCCCCAAGATCTGCCCCAAGGGCGGCGGCGACTGCGATGACGCCGCGGCCACCGGAGGCTCGCTGATCAACCCAGCCGCCAAAGAGGCCTGCGACAACAAAGACAACAACTGCAACGCCACGGCGGATGAGGGCTGCGACGACGACGGCGACAAGTATTGCGACGGCAACATGGTGGTGGTCGGCACCCCGTTTGTCTGCCCCAACTCTGCCAACAACAAGGGCGACGACTGCGATGACACCAACATCAAGGTCAACCCCAGCGCCACCGAAATCTGCGACGACGTCGACAACAACTGCAGCGGTCCCGTGGACGAAGGCTGCGACGATGACAAAGACACCTTCTGCGATGCCAACTTGCTAGTCATCGGCTCGCCCAAGGTGTGCATTTCGACCAAGGGCGGCAGCGTTGCTGCTCCGGGCAATGACTGCAATGACGACCCCACCAAGGGCGGCTTCTCGGTCAATCCTGGCAAGACCGAGTCGTGCGCCAGCGCCAGCGTCGATGACAACTGCGACGGCAAGGTCGACGACGAGGGCGCTCAGAACTGCACCAACCTCTACGCGGACGTCGACAAGGACGGCTACGGCAGCGGTTCAGCCAAGTGCCTGTGCAAGCCGGGCGATGTCTCGACCTACACTGCGGTTGTGGCGGGTGACTGCAATGACAAGCTCGTGGGGGGCGCCGCCATCAATCCCGCAGCCAAGGAAGTCTGTAGCACCACCGACGACGACAATTGTTCAGGCGGCACCAATGACGAAAATGCCCTTGGCTGCACAGACTTCTACTATGACGCCGACCAGGACACCTGGGGCACCGCGGCCAAGAAGTGCCAGTGCGCTGCGGACACATCGACCAAGTACTCGGCCATCAAGACCGGCGACTGCATCGACGACCCCGCGAACGGCAAGTTCTTCAACCCAGGCGTGCCAGAAGACTGCCAGACCGTGGTCGATGACAATTGCAACGGCACCACCAACGACGTGGATGCCAAGGTCTGCAAGCAGTTCTACAACGACGCTGACGGCGACGGCGTTGGCGCTGGTGTCGGCACCTGCGTGTGCAAGGCTGATCCGGCCTTGAAATACGTGACCACCACCAACAACGACTGCGACGACAATCCCTCGACCGGCAAGTTCATCTTCCCTGGCAACAAGGAAACGTGCTCGACCTCCTATGATGACAACTGCGACCAGATCACCAACGAGGAAAATGCTACAAGCTGCAAGGATTTCTACCTGGATATCGACCTTGACGGCTATGGAACGTCTGCCAAGAAGTGCATGTGCGAAGGCGATGCGGTGACCAAGTACACCGCGACCAAGACCGGGGACTGCAACGACTTGTCTTCTGGCGGCGCTCTGATCAACCCCGGCGTAACAGAAATCTGCAACGACCTTGACGAAAATTGTGGTGGTACCGACGAAGGTTGTGACGACGACGCCGATGGCTACTGCGACGCGACCATGGCGGTTTCGTCGGCGCCCGGACGCAAGGTCTGCAACAAGACCACCATCGCCCTGGGCAAAGGCGACGACTGCAACGACGCTGCCGTGGGCGGCTCGGCCTTCAACCCGGCCGCTGCCGAGCTGTGCAACAACAAAGACGACAACTGCAATGGCTCGACCGACGACGCCGTGTCCACCAGCCTGTGGAAGCCTGCCAGCGACTGCAATGTCGCCCTCAATGGCAAGGGCGTGTGCACGGACAACGCCGTCAAAGACGTGGCCAGCTGCAGCGCGGGCACCTGGACCTGCAACTACTCGCTCATTGCGGCCTACCTGCCCGACGAAGTGTCAGGAACGAGCTGTGACGGCAAAGACAATGACTGCGACGGCACCAAAGACGATGGCTGCCCGTAGGCGCGCCGCCCGAAGGGGCTCGGCATCGATTTGCTGATCCAGCACAGGAGCTACCATGGAACGCCGCCGCCCGGGCGATCGCTCGACTACAGGGGACCGCGGGCGACCCCCTGGGCCACCGGCTGGGCCCTACGGCTCAGCGGCGCGCCGCCAGCAGCCGTCGATGCCCGTGCCCTTTGGTCCGCTGCCGTCCAAGCCGGACCTGCCGCCGCCGCCGCCCAAGCCAGACCGTCCACCGCCGGCCATCGCTCCGCCTGGGACATCCAGCGTGCGCAGCGAGCAAGCCAGGGTGGCGGCAGAGCGGCAGCAGACCAAGGCCCGCCGGCGCAGTGAGCCAGTGCCGCCCCTGCCGCAGACCCGGCGCAGCCCTTCGCGCCATGAGCCGGAACTCGCGCCGACCGAGATCTGCCGGGTGATCTTCAGCGACCAGTGGCTGGTTGTGGTCGACAAAGCTGCGGGGTTTCCCGTCAATCCCAGCGGGCCCTTCCGCCAGCGCTCGGTGCTGATGGCGCTGCAGAGCCAGGGCTTCAGCCCGTGCTTTCCGGTCAACCTGCTTGATCCAGAGGCCAGCGGCCTGGTAGTCCTGTCGCGCTCTCAAGCTGCCGCCAAGGCTCTGCGCTGGAACTGGCGGTCCGAGCTGTGCGAGCGTACCTATGTAGCTATTGTCAAGGGGGATATTCCAGGAGGCCGCGGAAGGGTGACCCTGGCGATTGGCGCCGTCAGAGAGGGCAGCCGGGTTTTTCACCGCGTTGTCTCCGTAGAAGAGGGAGGTCGGCCAGCGACCACGGAGTGGCGCCTTCAGGCTCGGGGCCGCGGCTATTCGCGGTTGCTGTGCAAGGTGCGCTCTGGGCGCTGCCACCAGCTGCGCATTCATCTGGCCGCTCTGGGCCACCCCATCGCCAACGATCACCTCTATGCGCGCACCGACGCAGAGGTACCTCTAGAGGCTCTGGTAGAGCTGCCGGGGCGAGCCGACGAGCTGCCGTCTCTGCCGCCCAACCAGATCGGGTTGCACTGCATGCGCATTGTGCTGCCGCACCCGTTCACCCAGCAGGTCATGGACTGGCAGGCACCGGTGCCGCGCGCTCTGACCGCGTTGATGCCCGGGGCTTGGGTGGTCGAAAATCCAATGTAGCCAAATAGATGGGTTCCAGCGTTGGCAAGTGCAGCGTGGCCGTGGTAATTAGACAGCCAGAGCCGCGGCCAGAGTCGCTGGCCTGAGCAGGATTGCGGGGGTTGTTTATGGGCGTGATGTATCGGCAGAGTGAACTCGGCATCAGCGGTGACTCCTCCGATTTCAAGCAGATGCAGCACAGCGTACTGGCCACCCGCGTCAGCGACTTGGTCAACTGGGGCCGCAAGTTCTCTCTGTTCCAGTATCCGTTTGTGACGGCCTGCTGCGGCATGGAGTACATGTCGGTCAACGCTGCTCAGCACGACCTGGCCCGGTTTGGCTGCGAAGTGCCGCGCTTTACGCCACGCCAGGCCGACCTGCTGATGGTCGTTGGCACGGTCACCCATAAGAATGCGCCGATCTTGCGGCGTATCTATGAGCAGATGGCCGAGCCCAAGTGGGTCATCGCCTTTGGGGCTTGCGCCTCGACGGGCGGCTTCTACGACAACTACGCTACCGTGCCAGGCATCGACCACATCATTCCGGTCGACGTCTACATCCCCGGTTGCCCGCCGCGGCCAGAGCAAATCCAAGACGCCATCCAGATGCTGATGGACAAGATCGCCGGCGGCCACGCCGAGCTGCGCTGATCCCCCAAGAGGGTGTCTACGCAATATCTCCCTGCGGTAGGACGGCCCGGACTCGAGGTTGTTCAGCAATTACATAGCCCGTAGCTTGCCAAGATTTCGCCCAGGCAAAGAATTGCCGGGCTAATCTAGCGCCGTCCGTGGTCACGGAGGGCCCGGTCTGACCGTCTGCACAGGCTGTTGGCCTGAGGATAGCCCGCTGCTTCAGCAGCTGGGTGGCAATCCTCTAGGCTCTGGGCCGACTCTGGGCCGAAAGGTTTCTAGGCGCGCCCGCCATCGGTCAGCTCGGCGATGGCAATCCCGGTGGCCACGCCGACGTTGAGCGACTCCAGCTGGGCTCCGCGGCCTGCGGCGATATGCACCGCGTGCGTCGCAGCTTGGCAGACCGCCGCCGACACCCCGTCCTCCTCCGCACCCACGATCAACAGCACGCCGCCCTTGGTGGCCGCGCCGCGCAGCTCGCGCAGGTCGCGGCTGCCGCGCACGTCCAGCGCCAGAACTTGGCCACCAAATCGGCGAAATTGCTCGGTGGCCCACAGCAGGTCTGGGGCTATGGCGAGTTCAATGCGGTCGAGCCCTCCTTCAGCGACGCGATAGGCTGCCGTGCTGAGCAGGGCTGGCGCCCCCTGGTCGCCGACCAGCAACGCCTGCAGGCCAAAGAAGGCGGCCGTGCGCGCCAGGGCCCCCAGGTTGTGGGGGTTGGCCACGCCGTCCAGCGCGATCACCAAGCCAGGCTGGCTGGCCCAGCGCCGCAGGGCTGCTCCGTTGACCGGCCGCAGCACTGGCCGCTCAAAGGCGGCAACAACGCCCTGGTGGGCCGACGTCCCAGCGACCTTGAGCAGCTCGGCCTCGCCGGCCACCCGGTAGGCGGCCCGCCGCTCGGCCAACCGCCGCAGGTAGGGCTTGAGGCCGGGAAGCCGTGCCTCGCTGTGCAGCAGCTTGCGGCAGGCCTCTGGGCGCCGCTGCAGAGCCGCCTCTACGGCGTGCCAGCCGCACAGGACCTGCAGCGCCCCCTGGCGCGGCGGCAGGGCAGGGCTGGCTTCTGGTAGCATCGGCGGCGTCCGCGAATCACGCACGGCTTCTCCTCAACGCAAAGCAGGGCAAGCCGCCGTTGGCGGGGCCGCTGCGTGCTGGTCTTTGCATGGATATCAGTAATATTCTTCGGCAGATAGCAGGCCGTCCATGCCGCCGTTGCCGACCAGGACGCCGCAGGCATTGCCGCCACAGGTGCCAGAGGTGTAGACCTGTAGCCCAACCATGTGCTTGCCGGCCGGAATGCCTGGAAACAGGCGATCGTACTCCAGCTGTACATAGCTGCCGCACAGGCCGCCACCGGTGGTCTGCACGCCGTCTTGCCACAGATAGGCCCACGGCAAGCCATTGAACTCGCCAGGATACTTTCCGTCCACCACCGGCCGAATCGCTGTGGCCACGCCATACTGCACGGTCACGGCTCCGGTGATTCGCAGGCTTCCGCCTACGGTGGTGATGGCCATCTGCAAGCCGTCTATGGCTTTGTAGTCGCCGCCTGCGGCATAGCACTGACCGCCCTTGGCGC
Organism: uncultured Myxococcales bacterium; assembly: GCA_903919145.1. Classification (GTDB taxonomy): domain Bacteria; phylum Myxococcota_A; class UBA9042; order UBA9042; family UBA9042; genus SXRM01. Next base: position 5,511 of record CAIXGW010000012.1, on the reverse strand, counting down.
GCACTTGTTGGAAATTGCGATTCTGCGAAGCGATTTTTCCGGTGATCGTGCCACTGACCACCATGTCGCCCTGAACGGCCACTTTGCCGTTGGCGATGTACTCTGCGGCAATGCTCCAATTGTAGGCGCCATCTGTCGTTCCGGTGGTGGCTTCAAAGTCGCGCACCAGAATCGACCAAGAGCCCTTGGGGTTGCCCGCCAAGTAGTCCTTGTTGATCGCTTCACTCAGCGGGCTGCCGTCCACGCCCAGGTTGAAAGAGAGCGCCGTCCCGGTCTTGCCGCCATCGTAGACCTTGTACGGCTTGCTGTTGCCGGGGCCGTAGAGCTCAATGGTCAGCTTGGAGACGTCGGAGTTGGTGACGGCGATCGCCACCGTCAGCTTCTTGGCGGTGCCGACATCGGGAAAGAGGATGGCGTCGGCGCTGCCGGCCGGAAAGTTGTCCGCGATCGCCTTGTCTTTGGTGCCAGTGCGGACCTCGGCAAACTGATTGCTCAAGACCCCGTTGCTGACTTCATCTAGCCCGTCTGCCGGCAGATCTTTGGGGTCAAACTTCGCCACGCAGTCCAGCGAGCCATCGGCCGCAAAGCCGCGCAACACCAGCCCGGTGCCGCAGGCCTTGCCGATCTGGGCCAGCACGGGCTTTTCTTTCAAGTCTGCATAGCTGCCAGAGGTCGCCACGGCGGCCAGCTTGGCGGTCAGCGCATAGCTGCTCAGATCCGGCACACCTTTCAAGTCTGCGTAGCTGCCGGTTGACGCCACTGGTGCCAGATCCTTGGCTTTGACTACGTCGACCAGGTCTGGCAGCCCCAGCAGATCGCCGTATTTGCCAGAGAGCGCCACGCCGGCCAAATCGGCGGTCTTGGCCAGTCCCTGCAGATCTGTAGTTTTTGCGTAGGGCGCCAGGACATCTGCCGAGAGGTGTCCGGGCTTGACGCAACCCGTGCACTGCAGCGCCTGGGCCGCAGCCGCCTGCAGGGCAAACGGGGTGCTAGCCAGCGCCACCCGCGGCAGCTCTGGCTCGCTACCGACCTTCACGCCCAGCCAAGCAGCGCCGGCCTGCAGCGCCGGCTGCAGGGGCGTGGTCTTGCCAAGGGTCTGCTGGAACAAGCCCTTGCTGACGCCAACCAGGCCAGACTGCTCTGTCCAGATGGGCTCGCCGCCGGACTGCTGCAGGTACAGTGCAAATTGGAGGGGGTAATTGCCATCTGTCGCCGGGCCGCCGCCTGCCGTTTGCAGCACGCCTTGCACGGACATGGTTTCCGGCACCGGCACGGGCTCTAACGCGACGAGGCGGCCTGCGGTCAGCAGGGTCGCTCCGGTAAGAAGAGCGAATACCCAACTGGCTGCAGACCGCCTCGTCATTGCGCTATCCCTTTGCTCTGAGTTTCCAGGCCGCTATCGGATCCAACACTGGACCGGACCCCTGATGAATGCGGCCTGCGCTCGACTACTGACCGAGCAGGGCCTTCAGCCAGGCGTAGAAGCCAAACTGAACGGTGTTCTTGCTGCCCACAGCCGAGCCGACGACTTGGCTGCCGCCGACAAACGCCTTGGCGCCATAGGTCTTGCCCGTGCCGTTGATCGAGGCCGAGCCCATCCGCGCGGCAAAGGCCGTGGGCTTGCAGCCCTCGTCCACTACGCCGTTGCAGGTGTCGTCGACGCCGTCGCAGGCTTCCTTGGTCGAAGGCAGCTTCTCGCCGATGCAGCTGGTGGTGTCCAGCTTGCCCGCCGCGTCGCACTTGTTGTAGCCGGCCACGCAGACGCCCTTGCCCTTGGTCGCCGGGTCACCGCTGTAGCACGCCACTTTGACGGTGGCGTCTGGGGTGTTGGTGCAGCCCTTGAGCATGTCGCACGAGTCATTGGTGCAGGGGTTGGCGTCGTTGCAGTCAGGGCCCTTGCCGGGGATGCACTTGCCGCCGCCGCAGGTGTCGCCCACGGTGCAGGAGTTGCCGTCGTCGCACTGGCCGCTGGTCGGCGCGTAGACGCAATTGCCATTGGCATTGTCGCAGCTGTCGGCGGTGCAGAACTCGTCGTCCTTGCAGGTCTTCTTGTCTCCGGCGATGCAGGTGCCGCCCTTGCAGGTGTCGCCCACGGTGCAGGCGTTGCCGTCCGCGTCGCAGGGGTTGGTGTTGTAGTTGAACACGCAGCCCTTGTCGGCATCGCAGGAGTCGTCGGTGCAGGGGTTCTTGTCATCGCACTTCAGGGGGCCGCCCTTGGTGCACAAGCCGGTCTTGCAGCTGTCGTTTTCAGTGCACTTGTTCTTGTCGGCGTCGCAGCCCTGGCCCTCGGCCGACAGCGTGGTCTCGCACTTGCCGGTGTTCGGAATGCACTGCACCGACGCGCACTGGGCGTCCACCGGCGGCGGGCAGGTCACTTCTGTGATCTTGTTGACCTTGCACTCAAAGGCGCCGGCGACGGACTTGTCGCAGTACAGGGTGCCGTTGCACAGGTTGCCATCCTCAGACTTGGCGCAATCGCTGTCATTGGTGCAGGTGCAGGTGTTGTTGCCGGCCTTGCAGACGCCCTGCGAGCAGGTGTCGCTCTTGGTGCACGGATTGCCGTCGTCGCAGCTGGCGGTGCTGTCTGGCTTGTTGACGCAGCCCACGGCGGGGTTGCAGCTGTCGGTGGTGCACGGGTTGTCGTCGTTGCAGCCTTGCAGCACCTTGGGCTTGGTCACGTCCAGCGCGGTACCGGCGCAATCGCCGTTGCCGCAGGTATCCTTCAGGGTGCAGGCGTCGCCGTCATTGCAGGGCGTGGTCAGGTTCTTCTCGTGGACGCAGCCGACCTTGGGGTCGCAGCTGTCAGAGGTGCACTCGTTGTCGTCATTGCAGATGATGCTGGAGCCGGCGCAGTCGCCCTTGGCTTCCACGCACTTGTCTTTCTCGGTGCAGGCGCTGCCGTCGTTGCAGGCAAAGCCATCTTGGAACGTGTACTTGCAGGTACCGCTGATGGTATTGCACTTGCCGGTCGTGCACTGGTCGGCGGCGGCGCAGGCCTTGGGATCGCCGGGGGCGCACTTGCCGGACTTGCAGGCGTCGTTGACGGTGCAGGCGTTGCTGTCGGCGTCGCAGAACTTGCCGTCGTCATTGGTATAGGTGCAGCCAGCCGCCATGTCGCAGGCATCCTTGGTGCAGTCATTCTTGTCGTCGCAGATCTTGACCTGGCCGGCCACGCACTTGCCGGCGACGCAGGTGTCACTCTCGGTGCAGACCGTGCCGTCCGCATCGCAGGCGCCGTTCTTGGCAGGGTTCTCGCAGCCAGCCGCAGCCTTGCAGATGTTGTCGGTGCAGGTGTTCTTGTCGTCGCAGGTGCCTTCGTCGGTCTGGCCGTTGCAGTCGTCATCCTTGCCGTTGCACTCTTCGGGGGCCGGGTCGGTGGCGACGCAGCCGCTGAGGCCTTCTTTGGTGCAGGTGCGGGCGCCCTTGCACTTGCCGCCGCCGGCGACCTTGTAGCAAGTGGTGGCAAGCTTGTTGTCGACCGCGTACGCGTTGCAGCTGCAGGCCGCGCCGCCCTTGACGACGCACTGCTTGCTGGTGGCGCCGCTCATGTCCTTGGCGTCCTTGCACTCGTAGCCGCCGGGGCAGTTGGCGTCTTCCGAGCAGCCCGAGCCGCAGAAAGAGCCGTTGTCGCCGCCATCGATGCACTTGGAGCCTGAGTCCAGGCCAAGGCAATCCTGATTGGCGTTGCAGGGGTTGCACAGCGAGCCCCACTTGGGCACGCACACGTCAACGGTGTCAGGGCTGCCCATCGGGGTGCAGACTTCGCTGTCAGCGCACTTGGCCGTCTTGCACAGCGCGGCGCAGACCTTGCCCTTCTGGGTCTGCAGGCAGACGCCGGACTCGGTGCAGTCGTTCTTGTCATTGCAGGCACAACCAGCGCCGCCAGGGCACGGGTTGGTCGCGGTGTCCGACCCGGTGACTTCGGTGTCTGGCGTTGATACGTCCGTTCCAGCGGTGTCGGCACCCGTGTCGAGAGGCTCAACGGCGTCCGTGCCTTCCACGTCTTGATCGGTGATGGTGTCGGGATCGATGCTGTCGATTCCGCCACCGGTGTCGACGCTGGTGTCCGCCGTCGAGCCCGAAGTAGTGGTCTCTTCGTCGCCGCAGGCCGTCGCTACGGCAAGGGCCAGCACCACGGCCGCAACGCGTGCCCATGTTTGGCTGTGTCCGCCGAAGTGATTGAGAAGCATCCGCATGGTGGTCTCCATCCTGATGATACCGGGCCTTTAGTGTACGTCGCCCCGGTGCGACAAGCCAATTTTAGGGCGGAAGCCCGCGTGAAGTTGCGCGGTCTGGCCGCGCTGGAGGTCAACTGTCAGGCCCAGGTGCTTAATTTCCCAGGACTTTCTTGCTGCGCTCCAGGTCACCGTTGAGGTTCAATGTCGCTCGGACCTACGTTGCCGCTCGTTAGGACACGCAGAACGCCACTTTGGCCAAGCCGCTGCTCTACCATTCTACATGACGCCGTTGGGCGTTTCCAGCCGTCTGCAAAGATTCTGTGGAGCGCGCCCTTTTAACCCTTGATGCAAGCGAGCAGGGCGACATTGCGCGGCCGAACCTCGGAGCCGTCCCATTCGATCCGAATAAGCCCGGACGGAGCCTCCCATTTGCCTCCGAACAAGTTGCCGTTCTTTCCGGTCTTTGGGTAGTACACCGGACCATGGCTGTAGCTGTAGGTGGGGCCGGCCTCGTTGTAGCCTGTAAAGCTCTTAAAATCCTCCGCCTGAGCCGACTTCGCGGCGCGGCCGGCGTCGACTCCGCGGCCGTCATCCAGCGAGCGAATAAACTCGCCGCGGAGATCGGGCACGACAAAAGTGGCGCCCGAGGCGCCCATCGCCGCTGCCAAACCGGGATAGTCTGAGCTGTTGACCGTGGCGCCGTTGGCCTTGACCCAGCCGGCGGGGCAGGTGGCGGTCGCAAAGTGCATCACCGCGCCAGCGGGCACCGTGGCGTTGGCGACATTGCCGACCTGGACTGCACCATCGACAATCAGGCTGCCCTTGATCTGGATCTTCTTGCTGGACAGGGTCTGGATGTTGACGCTCCAGTTGAACTTGCCGTCAAAGACAAACGGCGGGGTGCCGGGCGGCACGCTGATGGCGGCGGTGTCCTTGACGGTGATCGACCAGCTGCCCTTGATGTTCTTGCCCAGCCAGTCTTTGTCCATGTCGCCGGTGTCGACCTTGTCGGTGTCGTTGTACTTGGCGACCAAGGTGGTTCCGGTCTTGGTGCCCTTATACAGAATGTACGGGGTGCTCATGCCCGGCGCAAACAGCTCGACGGTCAGCTTGGAGACGTCCGAGTTGCCAGCGCTGAAGTCGATCCAGATCTTTTGGGCTACGCCGATGTCGGGGAAGTTCAGCGTGTCGGTGACGCCGGCCGAGAAGCCGTCTTTGATCTGGACGTCTTTGGTGCCGTCGGTCTTGTCGACAAACTGGTTCCAGATGAGGTCGTTAGAGACCTCGTTGATGAGGTCCGCGGCGATGCCGGCGCTGGCGCACTCATAGGAAC
>CAIXGW010000011.1 GCA_903919145.1 uncultured Myxococcales bacterium | reverse complement strand
TCACCTTGACTCTGCCAAATGAATCAAGTACTTCGCCGCGAGCCTCGGTCTTGAGGACGACATTCCACGTCGAAACCTGCTGGATCGCCTGCAACCTCTGCTCCAGCTCCAGGCCGATGCCGGGCAGCAAGCTGGCGCGGGCGCGCTCAGGAAGGACGGAGGACAGCAGGTCCGCGCCCACCGAGCGCAGCGCGTGGCTGGTCGTGCTCGATCCTGCGCGACTGCCAGCATCGACGGGCCCCAACCCGGCCACCACCAGAATCGGCTGCAGCTGAAAGCCGTGGCCGGTCGGCCGCACCTTACTGCGCCGCAACAGCCAGGTGGACTGGATCGCGCCGGCGGCCAGAAACACCGCCCGGCGGGCCTGGATGCTCCAGCGCTGGCCATCGCTGCCCAGCGCCTCGACCCCCTGGGCCGTACCCGATTCGATGTTGATTCTGGTGACTTTACAGCCAGACAGCACCTGCGCCCCGTGATTTTTCGCCTGGGCCAGCAGCGTGCGATCGGCCGAGGCCATGGCTTTGTGCGGGCAGCCGAGCAGGCACTGCCCGGCGCCGCGGCACCCCGGGGCTGAGCGCCAGTTGGAGTCGGTCCGCCCCGGAAAGGCCGCGCGCATCATCTGCCCGGCCACCCCAAACAGGGCGGCTGGCGTTTTGCTGACTTCAAGAAATTCATCAAGTTCTTCGCGGGCAAGCTCCAGCTCGGCAAACGGCAGGCGGGTGCGCCAGCGCGGCTCCAGCTTGCACCACTGCTCCCACGCCTCGTGGGGCAGCGGCGTCTGGACACCTGCCGACACCACCGTGCTGCCGCCGACGCAGCGCCCCTGCAGCAGCACAATGCTGTCGGGCCCGCTGACAATCCGCATCCCGCCGTCGCGATAGAGCGTTTCCAAGGCAGGCCGCAGATCCGGCCCGGCCGGCTCAGGCCAGCCGCCCTCTTCCAGCACCACCACCGAAGCCCCAGAGGCGGCCAGCCAGCGCGCGGCCGTGCTACCGGCCATGCCAGAGCCGACCACCACAAAATCGGCCTGCTCTCTGTGGATGGGCTGAGATGGTGAACTCAAAGCGTACTCACTGGGTCTGAGCCCTGGCCTCCATCGCAGCCAAGGCGGCGACGGTCAGAGGCAATTTCCTCTAGTCCCCAAAGCGTTCATTCGATCCGGGTTGCGCCCGGTTCTTGTTCACAGGTCATGGGTCTTACTACTGGGTCCTCTTCCGTACCCCAAACCATTTCCGTTCCGGGACCCGGGTCGAAGTTAGGGTTTGGGGCCCTAGGCTGTCAACAGGGCCACCGACTTCCACAGCAGCGCCGCGCGGGCCAGCAGTGGCTGGGGATGGTCCAGCAACTTCAAGAGCAGCTGCTCTTTTTGTACGGGCGCCAGCATGCGAAAGGGCCGCAGGTGGTAACGCAGCGCCGCCACGTCGGCCAGCACCAAAGAAAGGACCAGCAGCCAGCGGGTCATCCACGGAGTGGAGCTGGGAAGAGCCAGACCGCGCCAGTGCGGCACCCAGGTCAGGCAGACCAGCCGATACATCGGCAGTTTTTCCAACGTCAGCCCCTACACGCCCCCCGGCGCGGCCCAGACAGCATGACGCGAATGGCCGGCGAAGACAATTCTCTGCCAGAGAGGCCGGCGCGGCAGCCTACTGGGGAGGAGCAGGCAGGCTCCTAGGGCTTTTTGGTCGGCAGCCCGGCCGCCTGCCAGGCCAGGATGCCGCCGGCCAGATCGCGCAGGCCCAGATAGCCAAGGGCATTTAGCTTGGCCATCACCATCTTGCTGGTCTTTCCGGACATGCAGTAGAAGACGACCTTGGCGGCCTTGTCATACTTCAGGGCCTTCTCCAGGCCCTGGGTATCGGTCGCGGCGACGCTCAGGTCGGTTCCTTCGATGATCACCTTGGTCGGCACCACCAGGTTGATCAACAGGAATTCGCGATTGGGCAGCGCGGCCAGCAGCTCTGTGGGGGCCAGCGACAAGGAGACAGCGGCCACACCATCGCCTGCGGCATCTACCGCGACCACCGCGTCAACAGCGGCATCCGCAGCCCCCGCGCCACCATCGGCAGCACCGTCAGCTGCGAGCGCGGTGTCGCTGGGGCCGGTCGCGCTATCGGCGGCGGCAGCGGTCGCTGGGGCTTGGGCCGCACAGCTGCACAGCCCCAGGGCTGCGGCCGCTGCGGTGGCGCGGGCCAAGTAAGATTGCAGCTTCATACCACCTTCCCGGCTAGACCAGCCTCTTGTCGCCCCCTGCGCACGGGCGCTGGCTGCAAGCGTACCACTGCGCCCTGCCAGCGCAGCCCCGCGGTGACAGGCCTGTGACCCTGGGCACCCGCCACGGTCAGCGGCACTGGCGTTGCTGGCCCGTCGCCAAAAAATCGATGGGCGGCGCGGGCCGGCGTGCGCTATCGTAAAGCCCACAGCGGCGAACGGATGCGCCGCGCCCGTGGGCAGTGGAGGTCAATTGGAATTGCTGCTGAGTGTCTGCCTGGGCATCGCGCTGAGCGCAGCCTGTGGCTTGCGGGTCTTTGTGCCGCTGCTGGCGGTAAGCATTGCCAATCTGTCTGGGCATTTGCAGTTGGCGGCTGGCTTTGGCTGGATGGGGTCCTGGCCAGCGCTGGTGGTCTTTGGCGTGGCCACGGCCCTGGAGATCGCCGCTTTCTACCTGCCATTCCTGGACAATTTGCTTGACTCTATTGCCATCCCCACCGCCGCGGTGGCTGGAGCGGTGCTGACCGCCGCATGCGTGACCGAAGTCAGCCCGCTGCTGCAGTGGACCCTGGCCGCTGTGGTTGGCGGCGGCATGGCGACCACCACCCAGCTAGCTACAACCAAGCTGCGCCTGGCGGCCAGTGCCACCACCGCGGGCCTGGGCAATCCGCTGGTGGCGACGGCGGAATTGGGCGGCGCGGCGGGGCTGTCTATCCTTGGCTTGCTGTCGCCGATTCTGGCGGCGGTCGGCGCCCTGGCGCTGCTGGCGGCGGTGCTGTGGCTGGCGGCCAAGCTGGTGCGGCAGGTGGCGCGGCTGGCGGCCAGGATGTCAGCCTCTTCTGCCAAACCAACGAATTGACATGCCTCGACCAAGTCACTGTGATTGCTCGCTTTACCGCCAAGGTCGCCATGAACTGATGCCAACTGGGCGAAAGGTGGCGTTGTGACTCGCAGTTTTTGGCGACGCGCTTGCGGCCAAGCCCGTTCTTGCGCAAAGTCAGCCTAGGGGTACTGGCGTGGATGGGGTCGCCTGGGGGAGGTTGTTCATGACATGGCAAGGGGTTGCGTTGCTGTTGCAGGAGGGTCCCCCTCAGAGGCCGCCTCTGACGCTGTGCAGGCCGCGGCCAGGAAAGCTGCCGCCAAAGCCGCTGGACCGACAAGCCGCAAGGACATTTTGGCCTCCGCTGCGGACTTGGTTTGGGGTAGGGAGGAAGAACCAGTAGTCGTAGCCAGGACGTACTAGGGGCCGCACTTCCCCGGGCCATTCAGAGGAATCCTAAGCACTTTGAGGTTGCCCGCCTCGGCGCCGCTCGCCGAAGAACCGACCACCACCAGTGCGTCCTGCTGCAGCGCCACCGCGCGCGCCTGACCCGCGCCGGCGATCTGCGACCACTTGGCAGCTCCGCTGGGCGTGGTCATCCACAGCGCAAACTCCTGCTTGGTGCCGGTCTGCCGCGACCCTGCCACGGCATGGTCCCCCGCCGGCGCTACCACTACTGCGCGAGCGGTGCCGCCCTCTCCGCCGCCGACAAAGGTCTGCCATTGCTGCTTGCCAGCCGCGTCGGCGCGCATCAGCCACGGCTTTGCCGCTGTGGCCCCTGGCTCTTGGCGACTGCCGGCCACCACGTAGCCTTCTACCGCATCCGAGGCGCCGATCAGAGGGGCCACGGCCCAGCCACTGTCTTGGCCGGCGTCGGCAAAGGTGCGCTGCCAGGTCGCCTTGCCGGCGGCGTCAAAGCGCTGCAAAGACAGGTGCGGCCCCAGACCGCCGGGCGCCGTGTCGCCAATCGTCACCGCCCCGCCGTCAGGCAGCGCCGCCAGGCCCCAGGCCACCTCAAAACCGCTGGTGCCGTGCAGCTGCTCCCACTGCTTGGCGCCATCTGCAGTCAATTTCATCAGCAGCAACTGAAGGTTACCCTGGGTATCTTCGCGGTATCCTGCAGCCAGAAATCCGCCGCCTTTGACCGCCGCCACGCCGTAGAGCTCGCCGGCGCCAAGGGCAACTTGCTTGATCAAAGTGCCGTTTTCGTCGACCAGGACGGCGCGGCTCTCCATGGTCTTGCTGGCCTGGGCCACGGTGCCGACCGCCAGCCACCCCGGGCCGTTGGCGGCCAGCGCTGTCAATTCATCATTGCCAACGACTGGATAGCTCTCTTGCGACTGGGTGGCCCCCAGCTTGTCAAGCCGCGTGAAGGTGCTGTAGCGGTCGCCGCCACTGCCGCCGCCGCCGCTGTAGCCGACGATGACGATGCTGGAGCCACTGACGGCCACCGCCTGGCCAGCGTCGTCATCGCTGCCGCCAAACTCTTTGATCCAGTACTGTTTTTTGCCCAGGCAGCTGCCGGCGCTGCAGCTGTCGGCCTCGGTGCAGGGGTCGCCATCGCTGCAGCTGGCGCCGTTGGCGATGTGGACGCACGAGGAGCCGGCGCAACTGTCATCGGTGCAAGGGTTGCTGTCGTCGCAGCCTTTGGAGCAGCCGCTGTCCGGCGCTGCGCCATCTGCCGGTGCAGCGTCCGGGGCCGTGGTGTCAGAGGCAGCTGTGTCACCATCTGCGCTGGAGTCCTGGAGGGTTACCTCTGCGCCTGCCGCTTCCGCCGCATCGGCATCGCCGCTGGCTTGAGCACCGGCCTCGCTATCTGCACTGACATCCGCGGGCTTGCCGCTGTCGCTGGACGCAGCGTCGCCAGCCCCCAGGTCCGTGGCAGCGTCGCTCTTCTGGTCGCCACCGCAAGCCGCGGTCGCCAGGATGGCCGCCGCCGCAACGGCAATGGCCACTGCTTGGGCGCAAACACTGCACTTTTGCATCGGTGACTCCCTGCGGCGCGATCCGCAGCGGCATCGCTTCCCTGGCCTGCCAGTCAGATCTTGGCCCCTTCGCCACTGACGCGGTCCGGCGTGATCTGGCCGGTCACCTGGTAGCGCGGCGGACTGGGGCGGCTGGCGACGGACAGCTTCCAGCGACCTTTGGCATCTTTGAGAACAAATCGATTAAAGATCCCACCAAATAAAGGAGCAAACCGTGGTGCGATGCTGAACTCTACTGGACCCAACTCTCTAAGAATAGGGACAGTCTTTCCATCGGCGTCGACCTCAAAGCTCTCTGTGTTGGCGGTAACATGGACGACGACTTCGCAGACGTCTTGGCCCTGATGTTCCAGCATCATCTTCTTGACTGCCACACTGACTCCCTGGGGCACCGAACTCTCGGCATCTAAGGCATTCGCAGCATAATACGACTGGTCGTGGGCGTCTAGCGCGGAGGTGTCAGGTATTTCCAATTAACAAATAGCCCCGTCCCGCGGACGCACCACGCTGGCCAGTGCCGCAATCCACGCCTGCAGCTGCCGGTCGCTGTGTCTCCGCAGTTCAACCTTGGCAATCCGCTGCGAAACCGTGGCGTGCGTGGCTGCCAGCGCCGCCGCAATCCGGCCATGGTCCACGCCGCAGTGCCGGCTCAGCCAGCACGCCGCCAGCCAGTTCGCCGGGTTACCGCGCGGCCCCCGCTGCGCCGACATCAAGTCTGGCAGCCTCTGGCCGGTAACTGCGGAAACGGCCTTCAGACCATCGGCAATTTGCCACAGCGGCGCCGCCAAGTTGGGCACCGCAACCACACGAGGACTGTGCGGCGCCCACAGGCGCTTGGGGTCAAAGTCGGGTGGAAGCACCGCCTGCCCAGAACAGACCCACTGATAATACTCAGCATAGCCCGCAGCGCTGCCCAAAAGCCCCTACGGCTCGGCCGTCGCGAGCCAGCTGGGGCGGGCCACCAAGCCCACGTAGGCGGCGTGGCTTGTCCACAGCGGGTCCTCGACCGGCCCCCCCCCCCCGCGCCAGCACGCAGCCGGTTCTGGTGCACGTACACCAGGAGGTGGCGCCAGTACGTCTCTGTATCGACTAGGCGATTGTGGCAGCGACAAAGGCGTCTTCACGGCGGGCACCACGGTTCATGACGTGGTGACGAGCGCCAGGAAAGTCGAGGCGGCGAAGGCGCATGCGGCGAGCACCCAGGTCCCGGCTAATTGGCAATTGGAAATACCTGACACCTGCTCCAGGCCAAGCGGCACGGCCAGGGCGACAAGCTAAGCGTTGAGTTTCATCGCTCCCCTCCGCGGTGGACCACCCGCAACAGCTCGCAGGGCGACCCGTATCGGTTGTTTGCAGGTCGGCGCTATGCTCAGCCAACGCGCAAAGCCGCGACGACGCCCCGGACAAGCCCGCTGGTCGTGGTGGTGCAGCAGCGCCGGAATACGCCCAATTCGATCGCGTGGCAACCCGCCGGGCGGCGGCGTCCGCCTTGGTAAGCAAGCAAGTTATTGGCTGTATGTCGGCAAAATCACGCAGCGCAAGGCCCCTGGCGGTCCAAGGCGCACCGCTGCCCAGACTCCGACCGCTGCGGCACCGACCTCTGTGCGATCTGGCGCAATGCAGCAACGCGAGCCACTTGACCCCAATTGCGGCGTGGCAATTCCGTGACGAAACTGCCAAGCCATTGGCGACTTTGGCTGGATCGCGCGCGGCCACCGCTCCTCAACCATGGCGCACATCCTCATGGAATTGTTACACAACTGTCTCCGGCGACCACCCAAGCCGCGGAAGCCTCCAACACATCCAACTGCGCCCTGCGGAAGCGGACTCCTACACACCCCACCTGATTCGCGCATGGGCAGCCGACCGAACCTGACATGCTACCGGCCACAACCAGGGCAGACCCCTGGTTCTGGTCATGAGAATTGCCCAGGTGCTCGGTCCGATTTCGACGGATTTGCTCGGACATGATCCAGCCCAAGAGCCAGTCCTGCCCGCCCGCCCCAGCCAAAGAGGCAACCGCCTGCCAGACCGAAGTCGCGGCTTCTCCAGCCAGACCAACCTGTTGCGTCGCAGTCGTCTCGGCCGCGGCGATGCGCTAGACTCCGACCGCGGTTCCAGCCCCGGGACCGGAGCAGAGGCCAGCCGTGACCAGCCCCATCCGCCTCGACATCGCCCATGGCGTCGCCCAGGTGCGCCTCGACCGGGCCGACAAGCGCAATGCCCTTAGCTTTCGCATGATCAGCGAGCTGCTGAAGGTCGGCAAGCAGCTGCAGCGCGACCGCACGGTGCGAGCGGTGGTGCTGAGCGGCGAAGGCGAGTCGTTCTGCGCCGGCATCGATCTCAAGGACTTGCGCGACCCCGCCAACCGGGTCAAGGCCGTGTGGGAGCTGTCACGCCCCGGCCCCAACCTGTTTCAGCAGGTGTTCTTGGTGTGGCGAGAGCTGCCGGTGCCGGTGATTGCACTGCTGCACGGCCACTGCTACGGCGCAGGCATGCAGCTGGCCCTGGGCGCCGACCTGAGAATTGCCACGCCTGACAGCCAGTTGGCCATCATGGAGGCCCGCTGGGGGCTGGTGCCAGACATGGGGGCCAGCGTGACCCTGCGGCAGCTGGTCGGCCTGGATGTCGCCAAGGAGCTGATGATGACGGCCCGCGTGGTCAGCGGCGCTCAGGCCCACGCCCTGGGGCTCGTCAGCCACGTCCACAGCGACCCGGTGGCAAAAGCTACTGAGATCATCGCAGAAATGACAGAGCGCTCGCCCGACGCGGTCGCGGCAGCCAAGCGCCTGTGCAATGCCATGGCTACGGACAGCCCGGCGAGCACCCTGGGTCTGGAGAAGCGCCTGCAGCTGCGCCTGCTGCTGGGCGACAACTTCAAGATCGCCGCCAAGCGCGCCAAAGACGCGACGCTGGCCTGGCACAACCGCACCCTGAAATAGGGCTGCTGCATAGAATTGCCAAATCCAGTGGCACTTGTTTTGCCATAGCACTACTGGCGGAAAAGTGCCTGCGGCGAAATTCTGCATTCGACGGAAATGGGACTGCGGCAGCACAGCCAGGCCTGTGACACGTGCAGCGGCGCGGAGCTGCGATCAGTCGTGGCCGGCGAGCTCTTCAAAATCGGCGTCGGGCGGGCGGTCGCCGGCAAACAGGCTGCGCTCCAGCGTCGCCAGCCGCTCGTCGAGCATGCGCATCTCGGCCAGCAGCGGTGCACCGGCCGGGGTGGGCTGGGCATGGGTCAACACGGTGGCGGCCCCTTGGCGGTCGAGCTGGAGAATTCGGTGAAAACGCTCTCTCCAGGAAGCATTGCCCGCCAGCGGGTGGCCCTGTTCCAGCATCTGCGCGTAGAGCTCGGCCACGGGCTGAAAGGCGTGGACGGCCAGCAGGACGCCGTGCAGAGGCCGCAGGTCGGGGCGCACCGGCGAGGGGACCAGCGGCGACCAGGCGTTGACCAGCAGCGGGTCCAGGTGAAACGCGGCGTTGATCTTGTTGTGCTGAAACTCGTGGACCAGCGCCTCGGCCATCGTCATTGGCTGGGGGTGCAGGGTCAGGTACACCAGCCCCACCGCCTCTTGGTAGGACGCTGACAGGTGCTTCTCTTGGTGCCAGCCCACCGGCACCACCAGCCGCAGCAGCAAGCGCATTTCTTCAGCCAACAACGGCAGATGCTGCTGCACCAGCTCAAAGCTCCAGCGCAGTGCCTCTAGCCAGCGCTCCAGCGGCTGGCCGCCCAGGTCCAGGCGATTGCCGTCCTTGTCGGGATGGGCCTCAAAGTCGGCCAGGGGGTTGTTGTCGGCCAGGGCCAGCAAAATGCCAGGGGCAATCATGTAGTAGGGCCGGTCGACCAGGGCCAGCCGGTGCTCGGCCGCCTCGATCCGAGTCAGCACCAGCTGCAAGGGCGGGTCGAGCGAGCTGTCCGTCTGACCAGAGAGCTGCAGCTGGCCGTTGCCCAGGATCAGCCGGTGAGCCGACGCCAGCGGGCGCAGCCGCAGGTTCAGGGCCGGCGACAGCAGCACGGGCAGCGGCTGGTCCTGCAGTGCCGTCAGCTCCACCGGCGCGCTGAGCAGCCCTGCCCCGGCCATCTCCAGGGCCAGCAGAGCGCAGACTTGCCGCAGCCAGCGGTTGAGGGCCGCGCCGTCGCCCCCCGGGTGCAGCTGGCGGTGGATGCAGTGGACCAGGGTCGAAACGGTCGGCTGGCGCAGCAGCTGCAGCGGCAAGCTGGGCTCGCGGCGCTGCAGCGCTTGCAGCTGCTGAACAATCTGCAGGTACAGCGGCCGGTTGGCCACGGTCAGCGCCGAAACCGGCACCTGCTGAAAAACCCGCCAGGTGTGCTGCAGCTGGGCCGCGGTCAGCCGGCGCAGGGTGCGCGTAGAGCCCTGGGGCAGCGTCAGATCGGGAAGATCAAGACTGGTAGCGGTGTTTGCGGCAAGCGGGCGCGGAGCAACGGGCATCGGCAGACCTCTGGGCCACGGTACCACGAAGCCAATGGGCGTGCAGCATGCCGCAAGCCCTGCTACAGTGCCGCGCGCCCCGGGGGCGGCAGAGGAAACGGCATGAGCGGTCAGGTTCCAACCAGGTGCGGGATGTCCACTCTTGGCAGTGCAGCGGCCTTGGCAGCTGCCGCTTGCGCAGTGGCCGGCACCCTACTGGCCGCGCCGGCGCTGGCCTGCGACGTCACGCTGAAGCCAGACGGCAACACCGCGGCCATCCAGCACGCCATGAACCGCACCGGCAAGAAGGTCAACCTGGTGTGCCTCAAGCCCGGGGTCTACCGCGGTGCTCGGCTCATTGCCTCCAAAAACGTGATCTTGCGCTCGACTGGCAAAGACAAGGTGGTCCTGGACGCCGGCAACCAGGGCCGGGTGCTGACCATCGTCCAAGACAGCATCGACGTGACTCTGCAAGGCGTGACCCTGACCAACGGCAGAGCCGAGCGCGGCGGCGCCGTGGCCGTCACCCAGAAAAGCACGCTGACCCTGCGCGACTGCTGGCTCTACAACAACACCTCGACCATCCACGGCGGTGGCGCCGTCTCCGCCAGCGCCGGGCAGCTCAACCTGGTGCGCACCCGCATCACCGGCAACGCAGCCAGCAGCGCGGCGGCCATCGACCTGTACGGCACTGCGCGGCTGCGGCTGGTCGGCAGCTTGATCGCAGAGAACGACGCCAAGGCTACCGCCGACCCGCCCGTGCGCCTGACCGGCAGCTCGCAGCTGACGGTGATCGCTTCTACCATCGCCTACAACTCTGGCTCGGGCATCGCCATGGTCGCCGACGGTCCGGGGCGCCGCAAAATCGCTATTGACTCCAGCATTGTCATGGGCAAGCCCGACGCCATTGCCGTGCAGCGCGCTGAAGTCGAAGACGTCTCTGTGCTGCGCTCTGTGCTCTACGGTGGGATTGGCTACGTAGCGCTTGACCTGGCCAGCAAGAAGGCGCTGCCGGGGTTCAACCTGCGCGATCTGGAGCGCTATCGCCCGGAAACTGGCTCGCCCGCCATTGCCATGGGGCGGTGCACCGACCCCGACACCCGCATCGATCTGGTGGGCAAGCCGCGGCCGGCAAGCTGCACCGCCGGAGCGCTGGAGGCCACGCCAGCCGACATCAAGGCGACGCTGGCCAAGCGCAAGGCCGAAGCCAAAGCTAAAAAGCCCACAGATTGGAAAGACTTGTAGCACATCGGCCAAGCGCGCCAGCAGGCTCCTGGGCCCGCAGGCTCCAGGGCTCCTAGGCGCCCAGCTTGGCCTTGATCAACCGCGCAACGACGCCGGGATCGACCTTGCCTTTGTGATCCTTCATGACCAACCCGGTGATCTTGCCAGCCATCTTGGGATCGACGGTGCCCAGGGTAGCCAGGATCTGGTCAATGATGGCGGCCGTATCTTCTTCGCTGGCCAGCTGGGGCAAGAAGCGCTGCAGGTAGGCGATCTCGGCCAAGGCCTGAGAGATGTTGACGTCGTCTGGGCTGACGCCGCGCGCCAGAAATTCGTCAGCTGAGCCTTGCAGTTGCTTGGTGTAGGCGCGGATCACCTCTACCACCATCTCGTCATCGACCACCACGCCGGCCTTGGCGGTGCGGCGCTTGCTGACCTCGGTGCGGACCATGCGGACCGCGGCGAGGCCGATCTTGTCACCAGCGCGCATGCAACGCTTGAGTTCTTCGGTCAGTTGCTCTTCCAGGGTAGCCATCAAATATCCTTGGGGTATGGGCCAGTACACCAACGCAAGTCCGCGTTCTGTTGCCAACGGACCGGCGTTTGGTGTGCAAAAAGCTCTTGGCAGCAGTAGCCGAAACGGCGGTCAGAAAGGCTTGGCGCTTCCTGGAGCGGCGCCTGCCGGCGGCGCGCCTGCCGGGGGAGCCCCCGGTGGCGGGGCCATGCGCGGGGCCATGCCAGGGGCCATCTGGCCGCCCGCACCCGGCGGCACGGCGCCCGGCTGCAGCTGCCCCTGCGGGGCCATGCCCTGCCCGCCCATCCCGGGAGCGCCCATGCCCGGAGCGCCCATGGCGGGAGCCATCGGCCGCGCCATGCCCTGGGGCGGCATGCCCATGCCCGGCTGCCCTGGCTGACCGCCCATCCCCGGCTGACCCGGTTGGCCACCCATGCCGGGCTGGCCCATGCCGGCCTGACCGGGAGGCTGGCCCATGCCCGGCTGGCCCGGCTGGCCCGGTCGGCCCTGCTGCTGGATGGCCTGCGAGCGAGCCTGCTGCAGCGGCGTCATAGCGCGGACGATGCCGGCCGAAGCATCGCGCAGCCGGCCCACAGCCTCTCCGGCGTTGCTGACCGGGCCGTCAAGGCGGCGGCGCGCGTCAGCCAGCATCGCCTGCGAGGCGTTCATGGCCGGCATCAGAATGGTGCCGGGCAGGCGCAGCAGCGCCGGGTCATTCTTCAGGGTCTCGTACTCGCGGATCTTGCGGTCGATGTCCTGAAAGGCGCTGGTCAAAGTGCTGAGCTTGTTGTTGGCCTCGCGCATCTTGTTGGCGCGCTCGTCGGCATCGCCAATGCCCTTGGCGGCGTCAAAATCGGCCTGGGCTTCGGCCAAGCGGCCTTCAATAGCCGGGCGGAAGTTGGGGAATTTGCCGGTCCACTCCTGCAGGGTCAGGCGGTTCTGGTCCCAGGTGCGGGTCTCGCCCTCTACGCTGGGCTTGCAGGCCACTACGGTCATCAGAGCCAGGGCAGCGGCGCTCAGGCGCGCCATCCGGCCAAAACGAGCAAACATCGAACGATTCATGGTCCCCTCCAAGCCGCCCAGCGCAGCCACGCGCAACGCCAACGGCGAGGCCGAAGGGTCGCCCGGCGCTGCCGCGGTGTCAAGGTTCGGCGAAGGTAGGCCAGGGCCATCGCAATTAGCACGGATCAGGGGTTTCAGGACGACCGCACGGTCCAATCTACCCTCTTCGTCACCCCTGCGGACGTGGGGGGCCCAGGCTAAACCCACCTAGGATATTCAAGCTGTAGCCGGCAGCGGCTGCAAGCCAAAGCGGCGGTGCAGCCACCAGCGGCCCAGGTAGATCAGCGGCGTCAGCCCCAGCGCCAACACAAACTTGAGGATGTAGCCGGTCGCGGCAATCCCAAGCAAGGTCGAGGTCTCTGGCATCCGGCCGTCGGCCCCAGCCGCGCCGTAGAACAGGATGAAGGTCACCACAAACGAGTCCAGGGCCTGCGACACCACCGTGGAGCCTGTGGCGCGCAGCCAAACCAGCCGGCCGGCCGTCAGCCGCTTGAGCAAGCCAAACAGCGAGATGTCGCTCAGCTGCCCCACCAGATAGGCCGTCAAAGAGGCGACATACAGCCGGTTGGACATGCCAAACACCTGCTCAAACGCCGCTTGCGGCAACGGGCTTTCTGGCGCCACCGGCAGCGCCCGACCCACCAGCACCAGCAAGAAAGCCATCGCCGCGCAGCCCAGGCCCACCAGCGTGACAAAGCGCGCCGCCTTGGCCCCGTAGTATTCGTTCAGCAGGTCCGTCAGCAGAAACGTGATGGGGAAAGAGAGCATGCCCACCGAGTGGGTGACAAACTCGTACCCGCCGATGCTGAACAGCTGCAGGCGAAAGAACTTGCCACCCGTCAGGTCGGCAATCAGCAGCGCTGTGACAAAAGCCGCGGTCAGGGCTACAAAAACCCGCGAACGGGTATCCAGGGCAAGGTGGGGGGTCTGCATGGCTCTCTCCAGGGTCGAACCGCGCCAGCATGACCGCCACCGCCCCGGCTGCCAACCCACCGCTCCCTATCCCTTGATGCACACGGAAAATTCAGTCCAGGGCCCCAAAGGTCCGCCCAGGGGCGGCAGCGGCTCTGGTCTGGCTTGCAGCGCCCTGGCCTACTTGGCGACGCCGATGACGCCACAGGCCAGGCGCGGACCGGCGTTGCCCACGGGCTGATTGCCGTCATCCATCTTGGCGTGGACGATGACGCCGCGGCCCAGGACGGCGTTCTTGCGCCCGACCGTCAGGTTGTCTACCACCAGCGAGGCCTTGGCCTTGCCCTGGGCGTCGGCCTGCAGGTTGCCAAAGTCGCCGGCGTGGCGCTTGGGGTTCTTCTCCGGAAGACCGTGTTCGTGGCCTTCTGGGTTGTAGTGGCTGCCAGCGCTGGAGGCATCGGCGGCGCTGCAGTCGCCAAACTCGTGGACGTGCCAGGCGTGCTGCTGGCCCGGAGTCAGCCCTTCGATCTCAATAGAAACAGTGACCTTGCCATCCGCGCCCTCGGTGAAGCGGACCACGCCCTTGGCCTTGTTGCCGGCGGTCGGGTTCAGGCTGGCCTGGGCGGTGGTGGGCTTGTCGCAGCAGGGCTTGCCGTCGCCCTTGCCTTCGCAGCACGGCTTGCCGTCAGCCTTAGCGTGGGCATCGCCGTGGTGAGCTTGGTGGCCGGCGCACGGCGCGTCTTTGGCGTCTTTGGCGTCTTTGGCCGCATCCTTGGCCGGCTCTGCGGCGGGGGCTTTGGCGCCGTCCTTGGCAGTGTCCTTGGCGGCGGCGGGAGCCTTGGCGGCGGGCTTCTCAGCAAAAACCGAGGTGGCCAGCAGCAGTGCCAGCGCCGCGGTGGCAGGAACGGCGGTCAGCCCCAGGCGAGAAGACAGCTTGGAAAATAGCAACATGAGTAAACCTCTTGGTTGGCAAAGAAATTAGCGAAATCTAGAGCGAAACCGCAGTGGCCAACGGGCCGCCGCTACAGCCGGTCCGCTTGCTCGGCCCACTCGCCCAGCGTCAGCACCTGATGACTGCGGCGCAGCCCTTCAACAAACTTGAGGAGCACCGGCCACTTGCGCTTGAGCGGCAGCTTGAGATCGGGCTGCTTGGCCAAGCGCGCCGGCAGCTGGTCCGCCTCCAAATCCATCAGGTCCAGGGCATGGCACTCAAAGTTGACCCAATCGGTTTGCGCGACCAGGGGTTGCAGGGCCATCCGCCCCAGCTCGCCGCCCAGCAGCACAGAGGTGCCGATCAGCGGCCAGCGCACGCCCGGCAGCACGCCAATCGGCAGCTCCAGCAGCGCCCGCCCCGACTCCAGGCGGTCGACGTAGGGCTTGCGCGGCCCGACCCACACCTCGGGCGACTCCGGCAGGCTGCCGCTGGGATGGCCCTTGGCCGCATAGACGCCGATCATGCCGGTCTTGGCCGCCTGGTAGGCCGGGCACGGAAAGCGCGACGAGTCCCAGCTGTGGCCCACCTCGACAATCGCCTCGCGCAGCGCCGGACTCAGCACATAGCCGGGCGCGCGGAACCCAGAGATCGCCTGGCCGGTGGCTTGCTGCAGGCGGTCGCGGGCCTGCTGCAGCTCGTCGTGCATGCGGCCGGGCGGCAGCCTGGACAGATCGTAGGGGTGGCTGTAGCTGTGGCTGGCGATCTCGTGGCCGGCAGCCAGCACGTCGGCCACCACGGCCCGCACTTCTGGATGGTCCAGGTCCTGGGCCACCGCAAAGAAGGTGGCGCGGACGTCGGCGCGGTGAAACAGGTCCAGGAACCGCGGCACGCCCACCGTCCAGGCGCGCGGGTCATGGTCAGCTGCCAAGAAATCCGTTGGATTGCCAGCAGTTCCGGCAAAGCCGTGGACACGGTCGTACAGGTACAGGCCATCGACATCGACGTTGACGGCGGCGCGGCGGGTCATGCCAGATTCAGCTGCACTCATGGGGAATTCCCGACCCGGCTCAGCGATTCTTGATGCGGATCACCATGAACAGCTTGCCCAGGTTCTTCAAGACGTTGGGGACGCGCTTGAACAGGTGGATGCTCGGCGGGCGCTTCTCGTGGATGCGAATGGGGATCTCGACCACCCGCACATCATAGCGCTGGGCGCGAATGACCAGCTCCGAGGCGAACAAGTCCTTGTCTACCACGCACTTGCTGACGGTGTAGTCGAGCTTGTCGCGGCGGAAGGCCTTTAGGCCGTGGGTGTCGGTGCCGCGAAAGCCCAGCATCACCCGCAGCAGACCGTTCATCACCATGGTGGCGGCGCGGCGGGTCAGCGGCCTCTCATCCTTGGCGTCGGGGTGCGCCTTCGAGCCCACCACAAAGTCGGCGCGATCGGCGTCCAGGATCTCCAGGGCGCGGCGGTGGAAATCCAGGTCGCACAGGTCGATTTCTTCGCACAGCACAAATGTGCCCCGCGCAGCTTCAATGCCGCGACGCAGGGCCTTGCCGTAGTTGGGCTCGTCGGAGGTGATGGCGCGCACTTCGGGATAGGCACGAGACAGCTTTTCGGCGATCGCGCGGGTATCGTCTTTGCTGCCATTCTCGCTGACGATGATCTCAAAGGGCCGATTGAACTTCTTCAAGCCGTCGTGCAGCTCGGCCACGGCCGCCCACAGAATCGCCTCTTCGTTGTAGCAGGGGATGACCACCGACAGGTCAAGCTTCTTGTTTTCAGTCGGTTGGGACTCAGTGTGCGCCAATGGGGGCCTCGCAGAAGGGCTGGCAAGCCCAAGCAAACCAGCGCGGTAGTGTGTGAAACGCAGGCCCCCCGGTCAAGTCGGCGGGCGCGAATAGGCCTCAAAAGCGAACCACAAGGTCAGCAGAGCCCCAGTGACGACCAGCAGCTGCCGCACCAGCGCCGGACGCACCTGCCGCGCCAGTCGCGCCCCCAGGTACCCACCGGCCATCGAAGTCACCACCATGGGCAGCGCCAGGCGCCACGCCACCTGGCCCGACGCTGCAAAAACCACCACCGCCACTCCATTTATTCCAGCGCCCAGAAGGCTTTTCAGGCCATTGGCCACATGCAGGTTGCGCAGACCCAGCAGCGCAAAGGCCGCCAGCATCAAGATGCCCATGCCGCCGCCAAAGTAGCCGCCGTACACCGCAATCGCCGCTTGGACCGCCAGCAGTGCCGCGCCAGAGCTGCTGCGGCCGCCAGCCAGGCGCTGCAACCACGGCATCAGCTGGCCCTGCAGCGCCAGCAGCAGCGTGGCCGTGCCCAGCAATAGGGGAATCAGATTGGCAAATGCTTGGTCACCGGTGGCCAGGAGCAGCCGCGCGCCCACCCAGCCGCCCACCGCGCTGACCACGCCAAGGGGCAACAGCCAGCGCTTGACTTCGGCCAGCTCGCCGCGATAACCCCAGGCGCTGCTAAGACTTCCCGGCCAAAGGGCCACGGTGCTGGTGGCGTTGGCGGCGATCGGCGTCATCCCGGCCCACAGCAGCGCTGGAAAGGTCAGAAAACTGCCGCCCCCCGCCACCGAGTTGATCGCCGCAGCGCCAAAGGAGGCCAGCATCAAGCCTGGCAGACCCACATCTTCAACATTCATGTGCAGATACAAGGCTTCATCGGCGCAGATGCGGCGGTCACAGCTGGTCTTGCTCGGCCAGACGCTGCTGCTCCGCCTGGTACTGCACCGTCTGCGAGCGCAGGCAGGTGTCCAGCAGCTGCAGGATCTCGCCGCGCCACTGCCCTGCCCGGTCGTAGCGAAGCGCCTGACCCAGCAGCTCAAAAGCCACGTCGTGGCGACCGCGCTCGGCCTCGCAGTAGGCCAGGTTCCACAGCGAGCGCACATGCCGCGGCAGGATCGCCAGGCCGTTGTGGTAGGCGCGAATCGCTTCGCGGCGCAGGCCCTCAGCGTGCAGCGAGTCGCCCAGGACGCACCACAAGTCGGCGCTAAACAAGGGGTTGAGCTCAACGGCTCGCAGCGCCACCGCCCGCGCCACGTCGGGGCGGCCCAGCTGATCCAGCGCCAGCCGCGCGGCTTCCAGGTGCAGCGTCCAGTCGGTCGGCTCGCGGGCAATTGCCTGGCGCAGCAGCTCCAGCGCCGTCGCCGGGTCCGCGGTGCGAATCGCTTCTTCAAACAGCTTGGAGGCGGCATCGACGTCATCGCCGTCAAAGGCTGCGGCGAATTCCGCTTGGGTCAGCGGCAGATCGCTGCGCACCAGCAGCCGCGAGGCCTGGCCGCGCTCGCCATCGGCCAGCGGTGCCACCAGCCGCATGCCAAGGGGGGCCCTGCCCTCGCCAAACCAGCGGTCGAGCTGCAGGACATTGACGGCGGCCGCGGAGATGTGGCCATAGCGCGAGTGGCCGCGCGGCCGCGCCGCCTGTTCATGCGTCGTCAGGCCTACATCGCGGATAAGGACCATGCCGCTGTCGGCAATGATCGCCCCCAGCATCTGGGCCACCCGCAGCGCGCCGGCGGAGTGGACCACCACGGTGCCCTCTGCCAGCAGCGGATGGTCGCTGCCCAAGAACTGCTCCTGGGCGTCGGCCAGGCGGTTGAGCTCGGCGAGATCGGGGTGCTCGGCCAGCTGCACCGGCCAAGCGCGCAGCTCTTGCTGAATGAGCGACCACGCCTGGGCAAAAGGCTCCAGATCGGCGGCGGGGGCGGCCTTGGCCAGCTCCAGCAGCTGATCGACCGTGGCGTCGCTGTAGGTCGCCAGCAGCGGCGGCTCGCGCAGCCAGGTGCGGACCCACACCGCCTCCCAGCGGTCGGGGCCCAGGCGGCGGAACAGGTCAATCGGCAGCAAGTCCAGGACATAGAAGGCAATCAGCAGGTGGATTCGCCCGGCCAGGTCCAGCTGCAGGCCGGTGTCCAGCTCGATAAAACGGCTGGGGTGCTCTACGTCCAAGAATCCCAGGCGCACATGGCCGGCGTGGTCGGCAAACAAGCCGCGATCGACGGCCTGGCGGGCCACGGCGGCGCTGACATCGGTGGCCAAAACCACCAGCCGGTCGTACCAGTCTACCCCTGTAGCGGCGCAGCGATCGCGAAAAGCATCCAGGGTGTAGCGCAGATGCAGGCCGGTGCCCATGCCGATCTCGCAGACGTTGATCTCGGCCGGCAGCGTCCCGGCGGCTTGCTGCTCTGCGCACCAGGCATACAGCAGGCGGGCGGTGCGCTGCGACACCGTGCCGTTGTCGTGGATGAGGTGCGGCACCGTCTCGTCGGCAAACAGCGTGGCGGCGTGGCGCATCCAGGCCAGGCGGCCGATGCGGTAGGCCAGGCAGTGGGCCAGCGGCGTCCAATCCTCCAGCATCAGCCGCGAAGACTCGGCAGAAACACCAGGGGTTTCCATAGAATTGTCGCTACCGGTCGGGGCGGAAACTGGCTGACTCATCGGGGCCTCCTAGCTGAGCCCACGAGTGTGGCACCGATTGTCGCAAAGTTGAACCCGCTCAGGCAGGCGCACCGCCGGCCGGCCAGGGCCCCCGGTCGGCGGCTCAAGGCTCAGGTGCTGGCCCTGGCCCCGCCCCCACCGCCGCACGGGTCAAGCGGTCGCGGATGGCCTCGCCCAGCCCCTGGTGGGGAATCGCCATGACAGCAATCGCCTGAAAGGGCTCGCGATCCAAAGCCCGCAGGTAAGAGAACAGGTGGGCCGCTGCCTCGGTGGTGTCGCCGCGCTGGCTCAGGTTCAGCACTGCCCCGGCGCCGGGCAAGACCTGCGGACCAAAGGCCAGAAGCGCTTCCTGGCTGGAGACCTGGCGGGCGTCGAGGCGCAGCGGTCGGTGCGGCGCGTAGTGGGCCAGCAGCTGCCCCGGTGAGCGCGGTGGCTCGCTCTCGGCGGCGGCAGCAGCCCCCGGGTGCCCCACCTGTGTAGCCGGCGGCGCGGCCAGCGGTCCCGCCACCTGCTCAATCGCCGCGCGCTCCAGGCCGCCGGGCCGCAGCAGCCAGGCTTTGCCCTCGACAACCCGCACCACCGTGGACTCCACGCCGACGGCGCAAGGCCCGCCATCCAGGACAACCACAGACAGGTCAGGGAATTGCACGTGATCCGCCTGGGTCGGGCTCAGGCGACCAGAGGGGTTGGCACTTGGCGCAGCCAGCGGCATCGCCGCCGCCTCCAGCAAGCGCAGGGCCAGCGGATGCGCGGGCACCCGCAGCGCCAGGGTGTCGAGCCCCGCCGACACCAGCCACGAAATCGGGCAGTCGGCGCGGCGCTTCAGCACCAGCGTCAGCGGCCCCGGCCAAAATTGCTGGGCCAGCTGCAGAGACAGCGGATCAAACTGCACCAGCTGCTGGGCGGCCTGCAGCGAAGCTACGTGCACAATCAACGGATTGAAAGAGGGGCGCCCCTTGGCGGCAAACACCCGCGCCACCGCCAAGTCGCTGCGGGCGTCGCAGGCCAGGCCGTACACCGTCTCGGTGGGCATGCCGACCGGCAGCCCCTGTTGCAGCGCTGCGACCGCTTGGGCGATGGCTGATTCGGTGGCGGGCAACACGGGCATGGCGACTCCTGGCTGTGCGGATCGTCGCGGCAGCGGGCCCGCGGCGTCAAGCACCAGGCCGGCCGCAAGCACTCCATCTGGAAAGGAGCCAGATTGCAAATGGTTGCCCAAGACCAAAGGACGATCGAATCTAAGGTGCGCCACCGCCCGGTCCACGGCTGGCCAACAGCCGGCTTCTGCCCTACCTTGCGCGCATGTCGAGCCGCAGCCGCGCCCACATTTCCGCCACCGTCGGTCAAGGTCCGCCGCAGCGCCTGGACAATCTGGGGCGCACCATGCAGCCCGGCCACCGGCTGATGGTGCTGCCCGACCCGCAGCAAGCCTGGCAGCTGCTGCTGCATTGCGTGGCGACGGCCCAACAAACCATTGATATTCAGCTGTACATGCTGGTCGATGACGGGCTGGGCCAGCAGTTTATCCAGGCCCTTGTGGCGGCGCGGCGGCGCGGCGTGGCGGTGCGGCTGATGCTGGACGGCATCGGCTCCCTGGACCTGCCCTACCAGGCGCTGGCAGAATTCCTGGAGGTGGGCGGCGAGTTCCGCTTGTTTGGGCCGATCTGGCTGACGGCGCCGTGGCGGCACTGGACCAGGCGCAACCACAGAAAGGTATTTGTCTTTGATGGAGACAGCGCCATCGTCACCGGCCGCAATGTCGGCGATCACTACTACTTGGGCGAAAACGGCGGCGGCGGCGGCCCCAAAGTGTGGCTGGACTTTGGCGCGTGGGTCCAGGGCCCGGCGGTGGCCAGGCTGGTAGCCGCCCTGCGCCGCGACTGGGCGGATCGGCTGCAGCGCAACGGCCGGCTGGTCAAGCTCCGCCAGAATTTCGCTAAGGTTTTTGGCTCGCCCATTGCCAAAGCAGAGGCTCGGTCGCTGGGTCTGCGCCACCAGGCTTTTCAGGCCCGGCGGGTACCGCCAGCCCCGCTGACCGGGCCGCGGGTGGTCACTCTGCTCAACCAAGGGCACCGGCGCACGGCCCATGTCAGCCGCGCGTACCTGCAGGCGGTCCGGTCGGCCACCCAATC
The DNA here is from genome assembly GCA_903919145.1 of uncultured Myxococcales bacterium. Classification (GTDB taxonomy): domain Bacteria; phylum Myxococcota_A; class UBA9042; order UBA9042; family UBA9042; genus SXRM01. The sequence goes on along the minus strand of CAIXGW010000011.1, from coordinate 5,330 downwards.
GGTTTGGCTGGCCCACTCTTACTTCCTGCCAGAGCGGGCGCTGCAGCGGGCTCTGGTGGCGGCAGCGCGGCGCGGCGTGCGGGTGGTGGTGCTGCTGCCAGACGCGGCGGTCAACGACATCCGGGCGGTGGCGCTGGCGTCGATCCACGGCCTGCCGGCGCTGTTGCGGGCGGGCATTGAGGTCTACACGCTGGGCGGGCCCATGCTGCACGCCAAGGCGGCGGTGGTCGACGCGCAGTGGTGGACGATTGGCTCGGCCAACCTGGACCCCCTGAGCCGCCAACGCAACCTGGAGGCCAACCTGGCGGGCTATGGCCCCAGAGAGGCCGGGCAAGTGCTGGACCAGCTGGAGCAATGGCGCAAGCAGGCCAAGCCGTGGACGCTGGCCGAGCAGCGCCAGCAGCCGTGGTGGCAGCGCGCGCTGGGCTGGTTTCTGTGGAAGTTCAGGTTGATTCTGTAGCTGGCGCGACTGGGGCGCAGGCACGAGCCAGCTTTGGCGTAGCGCAACAGCCAGGTCGAGCGAATTCAGGCAATTGGCCGGTCTGCGCACCCGCAAGGCCCGCAGTGTGGCAGCGCTTCGGTGGCCATGCCTGGGCAATGGATTTTGACCAGCTACGCCTCAGTGGGCGCAGCTTCCACACCGGCTGCTACCGCTTGGCGCAAGAGACTTGTCACTGCGAGCAGCGGCAGGCCTTCAATCGCGGTGGGATCGGCGCCGCGGCAGCTCTCCAGGATCCACGGCCCGCGCGACTCAATGCGGTAGGAGCCGGCGCAGTCCAGGGGATCGTCGGCTGCCACATAGGCTTGGGCCTCCGCCAGGGTCAGCGGTCGCACCGCCATCTCGACCACGACCAGCCGCTCAAACAGCGACCCGTCGGGGGTATGCAGGACCACAGCCGTAACAAGATCATGGGTTCGCCCAGAGAGCGTCATCAGCTGCTCAACGGCACGCTCGAAAGTACCTGGTTTTCCCAAGAGGATTCCACCTCGCTCTCCTGGCAGCACCACCCCCTGATCGGCCGCCAGCACCCAGGCTTGGCGCCCCTGCCCCGTGGCCGCCACCGCAAAAGCCTTTTGCCTGGCGTGGTGTTGGATCAGATCGACGGGGCTGAGGCCGGCGACCGCGTCTTCGGCGTAGTCAGGAGCCGCGCACTCAAACGCCAGGCCAAGGCGCTGCAGCTGCGCCCGGCGGTATTTGGAGGTAGAGGCGAGCAGCAGAGGAGCCGGTAGGTGTAGCATCGCATGACCACCTTGAACTAGTTGATATTACAGCAGTTGATCAGGCGCAATCGCCAGCCCCACCGCCGCCTCCAGCTGCCCCGACCGCAGCAGCTGGGCGGCGGCCTGGATGTCGGGATAGAGCACGCGGTCGCGCTCCAGCGGCGCCACCACCTGCCTGAGGGCCAGCAGCGCCGCAGCGGTACCGGCCGCCGGCAGCCACGGCTGGCGCATGTCGACCGCCTGGGCCGCGCACATCAGCTCAATGGCCACCACGATCTCTGCATGGCCCACCACATCGGTGAAGCGCCGCGCGGCAATTGGGCCCATCGACACGTGATCTTCCTTGTTGGCCGAAGACGGAATCGAGTCGACCGAAGAAGGGGTAGACAAGCCCTTGCTCTCGCTGACCAGCGCCGCCGCCGTGACCTGGGCAATCATAAAGCCCGAGTGCAGGCCGCTGTGGCGCGCCAGAAACGCCGGCAGGCCGCTGTTGAGCGCCGGATTGACCAGCTGCTCAATGCGCCGCTCTGACATCGACGCCAGGCTGGTCAGGGCGATCCGCGCCAAGTCGCAGGCTATCGACACCGGCTGACCGTGAAAATTGCCGCCAGACAGGATATCATCACCGTCATCTTCACAGAAAATCAGAGGATTATCTGTAACAGCGCAAACTTCTACTTCAAGCGTCTTGCGCACATAGGTCAGGGCATCGCGCACGGCGCCGTGGACCTGCGGCATGCAGCGAATCGAGTAGGGATCCTGGACCTTGTGGTCATCAGGGCCGGCGTGCGAAGCAATGAGCGGGCTGCCCGCCGTCAGCCGGCGCAGGTTGGCCGCTGTGGCCACAGCTCCGGGATAGGGCCGCAGCCCCACGATGCGCGCGTCAAAGGCCCGGTCGGTGGCCAGCTGCCCTTCCACGGTCAGGGCTCCGGCGATGTCGGCGGCCCGGCACACCCTCTCGGCGCGCTCCAAGGCCACCACCGCAATCGCCGTCATGGCTTGGGTGCCGTTGATCAGAGAAAGTCCTTCCTTGGCCTGCAGAACAATCGGCTCGAGCCCGGCCCGGCGCAGCGCCTCGGCCCCCGGCAGCACCTCGCCGGCCAGCTCGGCCTCGCCCTCGCCAATCAGCACCAACGCCAGGTGGGCCAGCGGCGCCAGGTCGCCCGACGCCCCGACCGATCCCTGCGCCGGAATCAGCGGATGGACGCGCGCATTCAGCAGGTTGCATAGCGCGTCGATGACCAAAGGCCGCACCCCAGAGTGACCGTGGGCCAGCACCTGGGCGCGCAGCAGCGTCATCGCCCGGACCACTTCGGTCGGCAGGCTCTGCCCCACGCCGCAGGCATGAGAGCGCACCAGGTTGGTCTGCAGCTCGGCCAATTGCCCATCGGCAATGACCACTTCGGCCAGAGCTCCAAAGCCGGTGTTGATGCCGTAGCGCGGGGTGTCGTGCTCGCGGACAAAGCGGTCGACCACCGCCCGAGCCCGGGCGACGCGCGCCCTGGCCAGCGGTCCCAGCTCTACCGGCTGGGCGCGCAGGGCCACGTCCAGCACCGCCTCAATGGTCAAAGGGATAGAGAGATCAAGGATTTGCATCTGGGCAACGCTTAGCGGAGTCAGAGCCGCGGCCGCCAAGCGTAGCACCAGGGCCAGAGCGAGGCCAACGATGCCCGGGCGCGCGCTGCCAACCTGCGGCGGAAGGCGCGCCTACAGATCGTCGCAGGGCGACCCCAGCCGCTGGCCCAGATACGGCCCCAGGTCGGTGTAGATGAGCTGGCGGTTGTCCTCGATCGGCAGGAGTAGCAGCTTCTGCTCGCTCTTGCCCTTGGCCCACAGCGACTCGCCTTTGCCGATCACCAGCCGCAGCGTGCCCTGCTTGGTGGCAAAGACATCGCCTTCGCTGTCGCTGACCACGTTGACCAGGGGCATGGGCTTGAGCTGACCGCGTGGGCCCATGAAAACCCGAAATTGCTTGGACTTCTCGCCGATGCCGCGGTCGACGTACCAGTAGATGCCGGTGTTGTCTCGGGCCAGGGCATAGGCGCGGCGGTCCCAGGTGGCGGCGACAAACTGGGCCTTGGCCAGGAGCTTGGCCTTGTCGGCTGCCGCCAGCTCGGTCAGCGCCGTCTTGCGGTCAAAGCACTGCACCCACCAGCCGCTGCCCTCAGGCGGTTGCTTCCAGCCAAAGCCGGCCTGCCAGCGCGCTTGCACCCGCGGATCCCACAGGATGCGATCAAAACTCTCTGTGCCGCTGGCGCTGCCGCCGGTGACGCGCAGGGCCACAAAACGCTTGCCGTCCGGGCTGTAGTAGCTGTGGGAAGCCGAGTCGACTCCCGCCGCTGCCAGTCGCGCGTGGGGGATGGCCGCCAAAAAATGGCCCTTGCCGTCGGTCGAAAAGACCAGCTCGGCCTGGACCGGCGACACATCCACCGGTGCGCCCGCTGGCGGATCGGCGGACTCGGCCAGGGCTGTCTGTGCGAATCCCACAGAGCATGCCAACATAGCTAGGGCCAAGGCGAAGCGCCGCGCCTGGCTGGGGTGAATTTGCTGCGCACAAGAAGAAGTGTTCATGGCCACACACGATAATCGCAGCAGCCCAGGGCAGCAAGCCTCGCCCAGCGCGGGCGGCGCGTCTCAGCTTGGCCCGGGGTCGGTAGTCGGCGGCACCTGGGTGGTAGAGAGGCTGCTTGGCAAGGGCGGGATGGGCGCCGTGTGGCTGGTTCGCCACCAGCGGCTGGCCAACAAACGCGCCGCGATCAAGGTGCTCCACGGCACCGGGCTCACCGACGAAGCCTACATCCGCTTTGCCCGCGAAGCCGAGATCGCCACGCGGATCGGCCACCCCAACATCGTTGATGTGCTGGATCTGGCGGCACTGGAAAGCGGCGAACCCTACATCGTCTTGGAGTTTCTGCAGGGCGAGACCTTGCGCGACCGCCTGCGCCGCGACCGCCAGCTGAGCTTTGCGGTAACGGCGGACCTGACGCGGCAGATCGGCTCGGCACTGCTGGCGGCGCACCGCCACGACGTCGTCCACCGCGACCTCAAGCCAGAGAACGTGTTTCTGGTGCCCACGGACTCGGGCGGCGTCCTGCGCGAGCACGTCAAGGTCCTGGATTTTGGCATCAGCAAGCTGCGCGGCTCGCAGACGCTGCAGACCCAAGAAGCCGTGCTGCTGGGCACCCCGCAGTACATGGCGCCAGAGCAGGCTTCTGGCCACAACCACGCCGTAGACGGCCGGACCGACCAATTCGCTTTGGCGGTCATGGTCTATGAGATGCTGACCGGCCAGCCGCCGTGGGTCTCCGATACGCCCCTGGGCTTGTTGTACCAGGTGGTCCACGCGCCAACGCCGCAGCTGGGCAGCAGGCTGGCGGATGTGCCGGCCACCGCGGTCCTGGCCATTGAGCGGGCCCTGAGCAAAGACGCCAACCAGCGCTTTGCCGACATCGGCAGTTTTGTCGAGGCGCTGACCGGGCAGGCCCTGCAGACCTTGGATGGCCGGACCGACAGCCACGCGGCCTGGGCAAAGACGCAGGACGTCAAGATTCTCTATGCCAGCCAGGGTGGCGGCGCCCTGGACGCCTCGACGCGCCGCGAGATGGAAGAGGCCACCTGGGACGGCGCGCCGGCCCCCCAGCTGGAGGTCAGCGCCGAGCTGGCCACAGCCCAGACCGCGGCAGGGGATCTGCGCACACCGGTGGGACTGCAGGCGCCGGGCCTGGCGGCCGCCGCAGCGATAGCGGCCGCGGCCGCTCGGCCGGCTGTGGCAGCGGCGGCGGAGCCGAAAGACCAGGCACCCACGGTGCCTGCGGCTGTTGCCGCGCCGGCGCTAGCGCCAGCCCCAGTGGCACCGGCGCAGCAAGCCGCGGTCGCCGCAGCGCCGACCGCCGGCCGGGTGCCGACGGCGACCTGGGCCGCTGCCCTGGCGGCCGCCGCGGCGATCGCCACCGCAGGCTGGCTGGCGACCCGCGGCGACCCTGCCCCGCCAGCCGTAGCGGCGGCTGGACTGGCGGCAAATCCTCAGGCATTGCCTGCAGATCCCATTGCCTTGGCCAAGCCCGCGCCAGCGGCGGTGCCACCGGCCGCCGCAGCCGCGCCGGCCGTCG
>CAIXGW010000010.1 GCA_903919145.1 uncultured Myxococcales bacterium | reverse complement strand
GCGCATTATGCTGGACGGTGCGAGCAAGGGCTTCGACCAGTGCTACAACGCCCAGGCGGCCGTCGACGGTGCGCATCAGATCATCATCGCGGCGGATGTGACCCAGCACGTCAACGACAAGCAAGAGCTTGTGCCGATGATATTGAAACTCATGGAAAACATGGGGCGGCTGCCGGACAACACCCTGGCGGATTCCGGCTATTTCAGCGAGGCGAACGGCACGCATCCGGATTTGGCCGGAACCAACCTGCTGGTGCCGCCCAATCGCCAGAAGCATGGCGCGCCGACAAAGGCGCCGAAGACGACCGAGGGCACGGAACTGGCTACGTCGAATCCCGACACCGCGAAACCCAATCCGCCGGCGGCTGACCCTGCGCAGCTGCTCAGCGTGCCGGATCGGATGCGCAAGAAGCTGGCCGAGGCCGACGGCAAGGTGGCCTACGCTCTGCGCAAGTCGATTGTCGAACCAGTCTTCGGCCAGATTAAGCAAGGGCGCGGTTTCAGGCGGTTTTCCTTTCGGGGGCTGGCCAATGTGACGGCAGAATGGCTGCTGGTGTGCGCGACGCATAACCTGCTAAAGATCTTCAGGTCAGGAAAGCGGCTGCCCATGCAGCCGGCATAGGACGAGAAGGCGCCGAGCGGGGTAGACAAAGCCCCCCAAATGGCGTGAAACGAGCCCTACGACGTCGCTTCAAGCGGCTGGATGGCGCCGGACTGGATGAAATGGGTGTGTGGATGGCAGGTCATCTATGACGCTCTGCCAAGCGCGGTAGGATACGTCTGTCGGCTTCCTGAAAGTCCGACGGGCTCCTAGGGGGCCGCAGCAGGGGTCGGGGAAGTCCAGTCAGCAGCGGTCTTGGTCAGGGTGGCGGCCACGGCAGCCGCGACGGTCACGACCTGCGCAGGTCTGCCCGGACGCGCCACCGATACGTACATTTCTTCACCGATTTTCTGGGCCGAAACCCGCAGGACCGCCACGCCGCCGTCCTTGCTTTTGATCTGCAAAGTAGCGAAATTCTTGTCCAGGCCTGTCTCGCCAGGGCCTTTGGTCACTGCGGAGGTGCGCTCGGCTGCGGTGAGTGCGGTGATCCACTCTGCCACGGACTTTGACTTGGTCGAATCGGCCTTGCCGCCGGTCGTCAGCTGCCACTCGCCAGCGGTCAAGGCAGCCGTGAAGCCCTCGCCGCTTGCTGGTCGCGATTCTACTTGCACAATTTGGTCGGCGCTGAGCTGGACCAGCCGCTTGTCCTGCAGATCGGCAGGCTTCTTGCGCAGCTTGGTAGCGTTCCAGTCCTGCAGGCGGTAGATGTCGCCTTTGACGCCGGCGACGTCCGTTAGTCCCATGACATGCTTGTCTTTCTCTTTCCCCAGCACCACCGAGACCACGCTGCCATCGGCGGAGGTGAGCTGGAGAGTCCACTCGGGCGTCTGCAGTTCGGCGGCGCCGGGGCTCACGTCTGATGCGAAGTCGACTTGCATCCCCTCCAAGTCGCTGAGGAAACCATCGACCGCTGCCGCACTGGCCAGCTCGCCGCCGTCGAATTGCCAGCCGCCGGCGCCCTTGACCAGCTGAGCTTGCGTATCGGGCCCAACAATCTTCAGCGCGGTGGCGTTCTTGGCCTTGGTGCTCCCCAGCAGGCTGCGCTGGCGAATCTGGTCGAATTTGCTGAGCACCTGGTCGCGAGAATAGCTGGCAACCTTGTAGACCTCGTCTCCGCCTTGGATGCGCATCCACACGTCTTTGCCCGGCGAGGCTTCATCGACCTTGCCAAACACCAGCACAGTCTTCGTCGCGCCAGCGGCAAACGTCACTTTGGCAGCCACCTTGGGGTCGTCCAGACCGGTGTCGGCCTTGGCGGCGGCGACCTCTGCTGGGGTCAGGAATTCGCTGGCGCTGAGGCGCTCCAGGCTGCGGAGCCACTCGGCCGCGTCGCCGATGGCAAAGCCTTTGGGTTCGATGATCGACCAGCCTTCGCCGGGCTCGCGAGTGGCGCTGGCGGCCAGGGCCGGGCGCACGATCGCAAAGTGGACCGCGCGCGGGTCGGCGGGATTGTCGACTTCCAGGCGGTCGACGGCGGCCAGATCCACCGTCAGCAGGGCCCGATCGCGCAGATCAGACCACGGCACATCAAAGGGGCTGCGCAGATCGCGGCCAGCCACTTGATAGACAACCTGCGGTCGCGCCGGGTCCTGGACCCAGGTTGTTGGCTCTGCGCCCTCGGCGCCTTTGTCCAGCTTGCCGATGCGCAACTTGGCCGAGCGACCCTGCCAATCGGCTTGCACGTCGATGGCCTGGTCGGGATCCAGTCCGTAGTCGGCCAGCTCGGTTGCCTTGATTTCTTTGGAGAAGGTCGAGCGGATCGACCGGCCAAACACCTCGGCCATGGCGTTGGCGCGGTAGGGCTGGGCCTTGGCGGTGCTGGCAGCGCCCTTGAAGGTGCGCTTGACGGTCCACTTGGCTTCCAGGGGCTTGGCCTTGTCTGGCGTGGCATCGGCCGGCAGCGCTTGAGGCAGCTGGTCCAGCGTCAGCGACTGGTCTTTGCGGGAGACGGTCATTTGCTTGATGGGCGGCAGCTTGTCTTTGGTCTGGGCGCGCAGATCGGCGTCCGTCACGTTGCCCACGTAGCCATCGATCGACAGCGGGGCAGGCGCCGAAGGGCCGCCTTTCCTGTCTTTGATCAACCACACGCCAATCAGGGCGACAAACACACCGACGGCGATCCAACTAGAGCGCTTCATGGTTCCCTCACACTGTAGATAAGCGGCATGGAGATAAGCGGCATGGCGATGCGCTGCCTGGGAGCAAGAAATCCTGCGAAGGCGCAGGCGACGGGCGAGGTGGGCGGCGCCAAGCGGCTAGACCCTGAGCGCGGCGTGGCGGGACTTGCGCAGCCGCCAGCGCAACAGCCCCGCAGCAATCAGCAGCAGGGGGCCGGCCAGCAGCGCGCCAATGCGCAGGTTCTTGGCCTCCCCGTCTTGCAGCTGTTGCAGGGGCCGGCGGCTGTCGCCCTTGGAGCGGATCTCTACCAGCGCTTCATGCGAAGTCGACCAGTCAATGACGTTGGTCAGAAACTGCAGGTTGTCGCCAAGCAGGTGAGACACTTGGCCGATGCGGATCTGCCAGTTTTGGAAGTTGGCATTCCAACCCTGGTATTCTTTGATAATCTCGGCAGAAAACTGAGCCATCTTGGACATGTCGAAGCCCTTGAGCACCGCCCCCCGCGACAGGCCTTCAATGCCCAGATTGGAAGCGACCACCAGCAGCTTGCCGGCTCCCTCGCTCTTGAAGGTGCGCTTTTGCATTTCAGGGTCATTGGCGCTGACCTTCTCGGGCGGGCGCGATGGATCGGTTTGCTGCTTTTCTGGGCGCTTGGGCAGCTCCTTTCCGGAAAACGCCGACTTGAAGGGACCGCGCACGTACAGCGCCAAGGTGTGGGGGCCCGTCGGCTGCTCCTTGAGAACCCACTCTTTCAGCGCCGGTGGCAACAGCGGCAACGGCGGCGTCTTCTTGAGCGAAGACTCAGAGCTCTGCAGGATCTTGACGACTTCGAAGCGGCTGTCTTTGGCCAGCTCCGCGCTGGGCTCAACGCTGGTGGGGTAGGGCAGCGGCAGGCTTTCCAAGGACTTGCTGAGGGGATGGCTGCGGTCAAACTTGGTGGCTACCGGAATCAGCGCGTAGGGGAAGTCCTGCTGGGTCTGAAACTGCAGGCCGCCGCGGTTGACCAGCTTCATGAGCTTGATGTTCTCAACGTGCTTGCTGTCCATGGTCAATTCGCGCTTGAGGTCGACGCCGTAGGGCCGCAGCCAGTCTTGCAGGTTGGAGCCGGAGGGGGCGATGTTGGTGTAGTCCAGGCGCATCTCCTGGGCCAAGTCTTCGGCGGGCGCCATGTTCATCACCGCGGCGTCCCACTCTTGGGCAAACAGCACCACCGGCTTGCCGGCCACCAAGAACTGGTCGAGCTGATAGCTGGTGTACTCCGACAGAGCCCGCCGCGGCGCGTAGACAATCAGCGCCGAAATTTCAGCCGGAATCGGCTCGTCGGCAGCTACCCGGCGGATCGAGTAGCCGCGGCGGGTGAACAGGTTGTCGCCGATGCGGCTGTTGGTGTCATCAATGCCCTGGGCGATTTGCGTCGCCGCCTGGACGATCTGCTTCATCATCGGGTTGTTCTGGCCCATCATCATCGCTGCCTGCTCTGGAAACAGCGGCTCCTGCTCGGCAAACGGGCAGAATTCGTCGTGGCCGCACAGAAAGCCCACCACCTTGCGGCCGGGGCTGTCAGCCAAGTTGGTGTGGGCGCGGTCCACTTCGCGAAAGAACTCTTCAAGCATAGAGGACAGCTGGGTCACCGCCATCGCCGCTTGCTTGGGCTTGTCTTTGGCCTCTTCTGCCTTGCCCGAGATATACTGAAGCAATTCGTCAGAGATGCTCTTGAATTGCTCGGCATTGGTCAGCAGCTGATCGCCAAATTGGCTCTTGCCGCGCAGCTTGGTCGCCGCCGACAGGGCCGTGGCCACCTGACCGCAAGTCTTGGCGATGTCCTCTTTGGCCGCCTGCAGGCCTTCCAGGCGCTTCTGAGTCGGGTCGGTGCTGCCTTTGAGAGACAGGCCCGCGGCGCCCTCGTCTTTGGCATCCTCTACTTTGCCCTTCTTCTGGACCAGCTCGGTGCACGCCTTGACCGCTTCAAACACCGCCTTGCCCTGGGCCAGCGGCTCTTTTTGGACCTGGGCGGCCTCGTGCTTTTCTTTTAGGCGCAACAGGATTTTGGTGATTTCAAATTCCAAGAAGCCCAGCTGCAGCGCCTTGGGCAGAACTTCGTGCACCGTTTGGTAGTGAAAAGTCGCGCCCATGGCGTAGCGAGCAAACTTGAGCTCGCTGCCCGCCAGCTGCGCTTCAGAGGAAGAGAATGGCTCCAGCTTGGCCGCTTCGGCCTGCTCTTCAATGGTGCCGATGCCGGGGTTGTTGTCCTCGGCGTAGATCAGCTTGACCTTGCCACCGCTCGCCGCCGCGTACTCCTCAAGCTTGTCTCGAAAGGCCCGCTCAATGCCCTTGAGGGCCATCTTGCCGCCGCCAGGGACAGGAACCGTTTCAGGTAGCTTCTTGGAGATGTAGGCGGTGATGGTCACGCCCTCCAGGTCGGTGGCGGCCTTGACGGATGCCGGCGACAGGGTGTGGATGCCCTGCTCGGTCAGGTCGGCGCGCACGTTGCTCTGGGTCAGCAGCGCGTTGAGCACGACGGCAATGCCGATGGTCGCCAGCAAAGTCACCAGGGCGTCGGCGCGGTTGCCCCGGCTCGACTTGGCTTTGCCCGCAGCGGGGAGGTTGGAAGGGCTGGATCCGGGGATGTTTGGGGCCATAGGTTTTCCTCGCAGGTCGGCGGCCTCAGCTGGGCGCGCGGCGATGGCGGTGGCTAGCGGTGCGAGCGGTTCAGGCTCAGAGCAGCTACAGTTCAGCGTTCGGCTACTTCCAATGGCGCGATTGCAGCGAATACACCGAGCCAATGACCGCCACGGCCGAGACCGACAGGAAATAGACAACGTTGCGCAAGTCGACAACGCCCTTGGTGAAGTCGTCAAACTGGGTCTTGAAGCTCAGCAGCTGCAGAGCCAGCGGTGGCCGGTCAAAGGCGACTTTGAGCAGGGCGTCGGTGGCCGTCCAGAAGAAGACGCACAACAGCAGGCCGACAATAAACGCGATAATCTGGTTGTGGGTCCAAGTCGAGGTCAGCAGGCCCAGCGACAAGAACGCCACGCCGATCAGCAGCAGGCCCACGTAGCCGCCGGCCACGGCGCCCAGGTCAGGGTGACCTATGGTGGCCACTGCGATGGGAAACACCAGGGTGGCGGCCAGGGTGACGGCCAGAAAGCCGATGGCGCCCAGCAGCTTTCCCATGACGATCTGCAGGTCGGTGATGGGCAGCGTCACCAGCAGCTCCAGGGTGCCGGACTTCTTCTCTTCGGCGACCAGGCGCATGGTGACTGCCGGCAGAATGACAGCCATCACCCACGGCGCGTACTCAAACAGCGGCCGCAAAGTAGCTTCTCTGGCTGCAAAGAAATCGGCCGTGCCATCGTGGCCAAAGAAGAACAGCAAGCCCGTCACGACCAGAAACACCGCTCCGGCGATGTAGGCAATGGGCGAATCGAAAGTGGCCGCCAATTCGCGGCGGGCCAAGGTGAGCACCGCGTTCATGCTTGTTTCTCCGGCTTAGGCTTGGGCATCTTGGGTCAGGGACTGGAAGATTCCCTCCAAGTCAAGGTCTTTGCGACGCAATTCCAGCAAGGTGTGGCCCTTGGCTTCGGCCCAGCGAAACAGCTCGCCGCGGATGTCGCTAGAGGCCTCCAGCTCGTAGGTCGCGTGGGGCACTGGCGCCTGGGACTGGTGGCTGAGCTGCGCCGACAGCACGCTGGGCAGCGCCTTCAGGCTGGAGAGCAGATCCGCCGCGGCCTGGCCGCCCGTCTCTTTGCCAGCGGGCGCTTGCACCCCCAGCAGGATCCGATGGGTGGCGGCGACCCGTCCTTCCAGCTCGTCCAGGGTGCCGTCGGCCACGACCTTGCCGCGGTGGATGATCACCACCCGATCACAGATCTGCCGGACTTCTGCTAAGTTGTGGCTAGACAGGATGATGGTGTGGTTGCTGCCCAGCTCGCGGATCAGGTTGCGGATCTCGACGATTTGGTTGGGATCGAGGCCAGAGGTGGGCTCGTCTAGAATCAGCACTTTGGGATTGTGCAGCAGGGCCTGCGCCAGGCCGACGCGCTGCTTATAGCCTTTGGAAAGATTGGCGATCTGAAAGCCAACGTACTCCTGCAGTCCGACCATGCGCACCACCTCGGCGATCCGCTTGTGCAGGTCGGCTTTGGCGAAATTGCGCATCGACCCCACGTAGTGCAGGTAGTCGTAAACCACCATGTCGGCGTAGAGGGGCGTCGACTCTGGCAGATAGCCAAGCATGGCGCGGACTTTGACCGGGTCGCTGTTGGCGTCGATGCCGTCCACGCTGACTTCGCCCGAGGTGGCGGTCAGGTAGGTGGTCAGGATCTTCATGGTGGTCGACTTGCCGGCGCCGTTGGGGCCCAGCAGGCCCAGGATCTCGCCGCCGTGCACGTCAAAGCTCACGCCGTCCAGCGCCGTCTTGGTGTCGTACTGTTTGACCAAATTAGATACTCTGATCACGGTGTTGGCGCTCATTGTCCTCCACTTCGTCGGTTGGCTGCATAGGCCCGGGCTGGGCCGGCGCGGGCCGTCGCAATTCCTCGGCAGTCCTTGGCGGGCGCTAGCCGAAAGCCTCAGTTGGGTTGCCTGTGCGGGACTCTGCCAGGGCCTGGGGCCGATGCACGGCTGGCCTCTGTCGCACGCGGCGCCGGCAGAGTAGGATGGCGCAGTCGGCTGTCAAGGAGGGCAGCGGCGCCAGCGCGGCGGCCACGGCCCCAAGCGCCACCGGGAGAGGCATGCATCCACAACGACGGACAAGCCAACAGAGACTCCAGCAGGTTCTGTTGGCCTGCTTGACTGGCCCAGCGGTCCTGGCGGCGCAGCCGTGCCAGGCGACTCCGGTGGCATTTCAGACGACGCTGGCGGCAGAACTCCAACCTTTGCGCGGCTCTGTGGACCGGCCTGAGTGGTTTGCGGCGGAGCTCAAGCCCATCCTGCGGGCCTACCAGCGCAAGCAGTGGGGCAAGGCGTGTGCGCAGAGCGATGGTCAGCTGAAGGGCTTGATGCTGACCGCCTCGCGGCTGTTTTTTGGGTCCGAGCGCAAAAAAGCCGAGACGGAGGCCATCGAGCGGTTCTTGGACGCCAAAGTACGCGGAACCACGCCGGTGCTTGAAGTGGCGGCCGAAGGCTTTGCCCCAGCGGCGCCGTGGCGGTCTCTGGCGGTCGATGCCTGCATCCGCGCTGAGCAACCTGAGGCCGCAGTGGCGCAAATTCAGATGATTGCCTCGGCTGCTGGCGACGGACCGGCGCTGGTGGCCCTGGCCGTAGCGCGCGCCCAGGCCGACCGCAACTGGTCGAGCGCGGCTGCGGTGGTTGCCAAGAGCAAGGATGCGCTGCGGGTGCTGTTGATCCGCGCGCTGGCGCAACCCGCCGAGGCAGGCCACTGGCTGGCCGCTGCAGAGAAATGGCTGCAGACCGGCGAGGACCAGAAGCTGTTGGCGTCGGTGCGGCGCGCGTGTGGTCAGCCATGAGCAAGCTTGGCACTTCTGGCCGGCGCTCGCAGGCCAGCCGCAAACCCGCGTTTCAACCTGACCTTTTGCAAGGCCGCGACCGCGCCAGCGTATGCCGCGAATTCCTGGAGGATGCCGCGCGCTGGCGGCTGATCTACCGCTGCTCTGACTGCGCGTTTGTCTGCCGCGATGGCCTGTGCTCGCTGGGCTGGCCCAATCGCGAGCTGCAGGCAGAGCCCTTTGAGGTCGTCGATGCTGCGGGAATTGCGCAGTTCTGCAAAGCTTTTGAGCCTGAAGACGGCTGAGCGCTTGGAGCTACGCCTGGAGCAGATCGCGGCTCAGGCGGTCGAGCATGCGCTGGTAGCGCGGCTCTGCTAGCGCGGCGACGGTCGAGGCGACACGCAGCCATGCGCGGATCTGCTGGCGGCCCCTGGCGGTCTGGGCCAGCAGCCGCGGCGTCGCTCCGCCCAGGCCCGGTTGCGGCGTCTCAGAGAAGCCGGCCAGGACCTCGCACAGCCAGTCGCCGGCCAAGCGCCGCCACTGATCGGCGTCGCCGCGTTGGTGGGTGCCGGCATCAAACAGTGGCCCCAGATCGCGGTGCAGAGTCATTTGCAGCTGGGCCTGCGGCAGCCAGCGGGCCACTGCGGCGTGCAGATCGTCGATGCGGTCGGGTTGGACGGTGCTGGCGTGCAGGCGCGTGCCGTGCAGCCGCAGCACGGCTCCCGCCGGCCCTTGGCACGCGGGGGTCAAGGCAAAGCTGCGCGGCGTCAGGCGTTCTAGCAGGCCGGCGGCACACTGCTGCATCAGCAGTTGCTGAGCGGCGGTATCGTCGGCGATGCGCAGCACCAGGGTGGTGCGGCGGGTGCGCTCTGCCATTGGCGCCTTGGCGATGGGCACGGTTTTGGCCACGCTGCGGCGGGCGGCATGGAGCAAGAAGCGCAGCTGGTCGGCGCGGGGCAGGGTATCGGCCTGGGCCTGGGCTGCGGTCATGGCGCGAGCACAGCGGGCCGGCAGGGTGGCGTGCACGGCGTCCATCAAGTGCTGGCCATCGACCAGCGGCAGCCGCGCGACCAACAATTCGCCTACTTGCGCCAGCTTGGCCAGGACCGGCTCGTGCACGGTGATGGCGTCGCTAGGCCCCGACTTGCTCAAGCACAGCAGTGCCGCGCCATCTTCCAAGATTTCTGAGACTTTGTAGGTCCGCGGCGGACAATCCAGCAGGGCCTGCAGGATCGCTCGATCGCGTCCGGCGGGCAGCTGTTCGGCCAGATGGCTGCCAAGGGGCCCGCCCTCCAGCGGCGCGTCCCAAGCCAGCCACGGGTAGAACTCGACGTCGGCGCCGCGGTCGACCAGCAGCGACTCCAGGGCCGCCCCGCTGCGCAACCGCAGGTGAAACCAACCAGAAGCGGCGGCGAGTACCGCCGGCTCGCTCAGCTGCTGCTGCACATACTCCACCGCCTGGACCAGGATCCGCATGTGGTCGCGGCGCAGCTGATGGAGGTGAAGAGACGTTGGTTGCATGGCCGCCCAGACGGAGAGGAACTGGCTTATACGCCGCGGTTTTGCGAGGGGTCAATGCAAGGTTCGCGGCCAGGGCTCGGTGGTGTCGCTAGTTATCTCTGGCGGCTCGGCAGGTTCTAGAAGTTCTGCGTCGGCGGCCTCGGTGGCGCTGGGATGCAGGGCCACGCGAAGGGGCTCCTTTGTAAAATCACGGATATGCCAGGGGCGCGGCGGGCGATCGCCGTGGCCCGTGGGTAGGGCGGCGTGGACTGCAAAGCCTGAAAATTGGTCCTCTATTGGCTGCCGCTGGGTGGGGCCGCTGGCAAGCTTAGGCCCCAGCGCACGGTGCGCGTTGCCGTTGCCGTTGTCGTCGTTGCCGTTGTCGTCGTTGCCCTCGTTGCCGTTGACCTCGTTGCCGCTGTCGTCGCCGTCGACTTGGGCTCTGCCAGGGGCCTCGCCCGGTTCGCCGCCGGGGGCTTCAGTGGCACCTTCGCCCAGAGGCTGTGCCTCCTGCCAGGGGTCCAACGCGGCAAGGACGGCCGCATCGGCGCGTTCACCCAAGGCATCCATGGGGTTGAGGCTACTGCGGTCGCGGGCGAGCTGCGCTGCGTGCCACGGCCGGCGCAGCGCCTGTTGGCCGGCGGCGGCGATGGCCTCCAGATCGATGGGCTCGTCCTCTTCGCCACTGTCGCCGGCGGCCCTCTCTGGCCGCGGTCGGTTGCGATAGGCCTGCAGCATGGCAAACATGCCGAGCAGCGAGATCACAGACCAGATGGCATTGTCTGACAGCAGCACCGCCCAGGCCGAAGCGCTGGCTTGGATCTGCGCTGCGTAGACGGCGTACAGGTCGGCCGGCGGCGCGCCAAAGGTCATGGCAAAAGCCCGCTCTAGCGCGGCGCCTTCCTGCAGACGCTTTTGCAGGTCGCCAATGGCGCCAATGCCGCCAGCCCGCCGGGTGGCAAACTGCAGAAAACCGGCGGCGGTGGCGTAGGCGCGCTGGCGGGCCACCTGGCTGCCGTGGAAGCCCTCATTGAGATTGGCCAAGCTCTCTAGCTGGCCCAGCGGCGCCGCTCCCGCCAGATCGCGCATGCGCTCAAAGGTCGCCTCGCCGGCCAGCAGTGTCGCCACCCCTTCTTGGTACCAGGCGGGCAGGTAGCGCCCGCCACTGGCGCTGTGCAGCCCCACGTGCACCAGCTCATGCTCCAGGGTTTCGCGGGTGGTCAGGGCGCGGGTGCCGTTGACGTGCACGATGATCCGCCGCTCTTGCAGCATCGCCAGGCCGGCCAGCCACCGCTCGTCCCAGCCTGACACAGAGTGCTTGGCCATCACCTCAGAAAACGCATCCTCGCTGCCGACCAGATCGATGTCGACGGCGCCGTCCAAGCCGCTGCGCAGGTAGGCCTGCACATTGTCGGCGGCCTCCTTGACCGCCTTGGTCAGCGGCTCGCGGCGGTCGTCATCCACTTCGTGCAGGTGGACGCGCAGCTCCAGGCCGCCGCTATAGACCGACTGCCTGGGCGGCGACGCGGCAGGCAGCGCCGGTGCCGAAAGCGCTGGTACCGGGCCGCTGATTAGCCACACTGCCGCCGCCAAGGCGACCAAGCGTCTTAGCCATTGTCCGCTGAAATGCAAAGGAAATCCTGGGTACGAGAGACTCGCGCTACTTGGCAATCGCCAAGCGGCCGCCCCAGCACCGTTGGGTTCTGGAGAGCCCTATTGCCACCCGCGCATTTTGAAGCGCTGCGTTGAGATCTCAAACAGAAAGCCGAACTGGAATTCGATTTCTCCGCGATCGTTGCGCAGGCCCACCGGCGGATTGGGGAAGGGGCTGGCAGCAGCAAAGGCGCGCCGCGCCTCGTCGTCAAGGAACTCAAGGCCAGATTCTTTGGCGACGCGCAATTGTTTGAGGGCTCCCTCAGGGTCCAGGGTCACGCGGACAATCGTCAGGCGGTTCTTGACCCCGTAGCGCTGACCGGTCGGGTCGCGCTCGCGCCAGATGCGCCCCGGCTCCCACTCTTGCGACACCCGGTCTTTCACCCGCTGAAAATAGTCCCAGTAGCGGAACTTGCGGGTGTTGAGCAGGTTGGTGTCGCCTTCGTCTTCGACATCGGGCAGGTAGTCGTTGGAGCCCGGAGCCCCAGACAGCGCCTGCAAGTTGCGCAGCACGTTGCCCGGCGAGGTCGAAGGCAGCAGCAGGCCGTTGTCGGCCCCGCGCAGCACCACCGAGCCGCTCTGGCCAGCTTGGCGCTCTGGCTGCGGCGCCTGCCCGGCTCCTGGGCCGGCGTGGGCCTCTACCGCTGGCTGCGCTGGCCCGCCAGTGCTCTGCGCCGCCCGTGCGGCCTGGGGCGGCAGCTGGGTGGGGTCGCGGCTGGTCGACTGGGGGCTCTGCAGAGAAGAAGGATTGGCTATGGCGATACGCCCGAGATCGCGGCCCTGGGCCTTGCGCCCGCTGGCTTTGGTCTCCTTGGTCACGCTCATGTCATAGCGACCCAGGTACTTGGCGTTCTTGGGCGCTTGCTCTCGCTCTGGGCGCGCGGTCTCTACCACCTGGCCGTTGAGCGCCTCTTCCTGCGGATCCGGCTTTGGCTTGGGCGGCTCTGCCGGCTTGGGCTTGGCAGGCAGAAACTTGAGCCTAGAGGCGACTTTCAGCGGCTGGCCGGCGCCGCGTCTGGCCTGCGCTTGGGCCTTGGCGGCGCCAGACTTGGCAGGACCGTCCAGGTGAACCAGTGTGGCCAGCCCCATCAACATCAGCACAGCCGCAGCCAGGCCAGCCAAAGCTGCCCCAACTATTCGCCGCCAATGTGAGCTGCGTCTACCCATACCGTCCAAGCTATGCACCGGCGCCGTACCGGTCAAGCAGAAAGGATAGACGCTCGCAATCGCTTAAGGGTTCGGCCCGCCGGCTCAAAACAAGTCGCTGACCGAGTCGCCGTCGTGGATGCGGCGGATCGCCTTGGCAAACAGCGGCGCGACCGAGAGCACTTCGATCTTGCTGGACTTCTTGTCTCGCAGCGGGATGGTGTCGGTGACGATGAGCCGGTCGACCACCGAAGAGTTGAGTCGCTCGACCGCTTGGCCTGACAGCACCGCGTGGGTGGCCACCACCTTGACCGACAGCGCTCCGCGCGACATCAAGAAGTTGGTCGCCTCGATGACCGTGCCGCCTGTGGCAATTTCGTCGTCCACGATGATCGCGTGCTTGCCAGCGACGTCGCCAATGAGGTTGGTCGCCACCGCGCGATCGTCATTGCCGTAGCGGCGCTTGTCGACGATCGCCACTGGCAGGTTCAGGGCATTGGCAAACTTGCCGATGTCCTTGGCCTCTCCGACGTCTCCTGCCACAAGCACGGTGTCTCGCAAGTCCCAGGTCTTCAGGTAGTCGCACAGCACCGGTGCGCCCATCAGCTGATCGACCGGAACGTGAAAGAAGCCTTGGATCTGAGCCGCATGCAGGTCCATGGTCAGGACCCGATCGGCCCCGGCGGTCTGCAGCAGGTCGGCCACCAGCCGCGCGGTGATCGAGATGCGCGGCTGGTCCTTCTTGTCGGACCGCGAGTAGGGCAGGTAGGGCAGCACCGCGGTGACCCGCTCTGCCGAGGCGCCTTTGAGGGCGTCAATGGCGATGAGCGTCTCTACCAGGGCTTCGTTGACCGGCGGCGCCGAGCTCTGCACGTAGAACACGTCGCAGCCCCGCACATTTTCAAGGATGCGCACCATCAAGTTTTCATTGGCAAACTTGACGACCTCAGACTTGCTCAGCGGCAGGTCAATGGCGTGACAGATCGCTTGCGCCAAGCTGGGGTGGCTGGTGCCGGCAAAAATCTTGATGCGCTGCGGTGGCATGGGGGCTCCCGGGTCAGAGAAGCTGGGTTGAGGCAATGGCCCGCCGTGGCGAGGTGCGCTTGGCTGGCTTGCGGCGGCTACTCGATGTAGTTCTTGCGCAGATCCGCCAAGTCCGCGGCCTGGGCCTGGTTGGGGTGCTCCAGCACGGCGCGGTCGCGGTAGGTGCTCAGCTTGAGGCGCAGGGCGTTGAGCTTGATAAAGCCGTCGGCGTCGGCCTGGTTGTAGACCTTGTCTGCCTCAAAGGTGCTGTACTCAGGGTTGTACAGCGAATTGCGCGCCTTGCGGCCGGTGACCGTGACGTTGCCCTTGTACAGCTGCAGGCGGGCCACGCCGGTAACGCCCTTCTGGATCGACTTCATGAAGCTGAGCATCTGGGTCATCTCTGGGCTGAACCAGTAGCCGTTGTAGATCATGCGGGTGTACTGCGGCACCAAGCCGTCGCGCAGGTTCATGACTTCGCGATCCAAGACCAGCGACTCGACCGCGCGGTGGGCGTGGTACAGCAGGGTGCCACCGGGGGTCTCATAGACGCCGCGCGACTTGATTCCGACGTAGCGGTTCTCGACGATGTCGACGCGGCCGCAGCCGTGCTTGCCGCCCAGCTCGTTGGCTTTCTCAAGCAGCGCCACCGGGCCGAGCTTGACGCCGTTGATCGCCACCGGGATGCCGTCTTCAAAAGCGATCTCAACGTCTTCGGCTTCATTGGGCGCCAAGCGCGGATCGACGCTTAGGCGGAACATGTCTGCCGGCGGCGCGCGCCACGGGTCCTCTAGGATGCCGCCCTCAAAGCTGATGTGCAGCAGGTTGCGGTCGGTCGAATAGGGCTTCTCTGCGGTGGCAGTGATCGGGATGTTGTGTTCTTTGCAGTAGTTGATGAGGTCGGTGCGGCTCTTGTATGGCCAGGTGCGCCACGGGGCGATGACCTGAATCGACGGCTCAAGGGCGTAGGCGCCCAGCTCAAAGCGCACCTGATCGTTGCCCTTGCCGGTAGAACCATGCGAGATGGCAAAGGCTTTCTCGGCCACCGCCACTTCAACCAGGGCCTTGGCGATCGGCGGGCGGGCCAGCGAGGTGCCAAGCAGGTAGTAGCCCTCATAGACGGCGTTGGCCATCAGAGCAGGGAACACATAGTCGCGGACAAACGTCTCTCTCAGGTCCATGACGTACAGACCAGAAGCACCTGAGCTCATGGCTTTTTCGCGCAGGCCGTCGAGCTCTTCGCCCTGACCTACGTCGGCCGTCATGCACACCACGTCATAGCCCTGGTCGTACTTGAGCCAGTGCAGCATCACTGACGTGTCCAGGCCGCCCGAATAGGCCAGCACTACCTTCTTGCGATCGCTCATGATGTCAATCCTGTAGGTGTAGGTTCTGAGAGTGGAAGGCGAGATTCAGAGGGCTCGGTGCGCCGCAGCGGCGATCCGCTAGAGCCGGTGTCGTTGGCGCGCTGCCAACCAGCGCCGCCCAAAGAGCGCTGGTAGTGTCGGCGCGATCGGCCTGCTGCGTCAAGATCGCCCAGCCCAGCTGACGCGCTGCGTCAAAACGCCTTCTGGCCCCAGACCCACACCGCTGTTGGCAGCGTCTCCAGGGCGGAGGCTGGGGCCTCGAGCAGGCTGCGCAGAACGGCTTCCGCCGAGTCACCGCCAGGGCGAGGCAGGGCAATCAGATGGGCTGGTGCGCCGGCGCGCAGGGTGCCCAGGTGGGCCAGCCGCGGGTCGAATTGCTCAAGCCAGCGCCCCGGAATGGCACTGGCCCGGCACAGGGCTTCGCAGGCGGTGACGTTGGCTAGACCCTTATGAACCTTCAAGAATGCCCGCATCGTGTCCAGCTGGCTCAGCAGAGGCCCGGCGCCAATGTCGGTGGCCAGGACCCAGGGCACGCCGGCAGTGCGCAGTCTCTCTAGCGGCATGCGTCCCGAGCCCAGGGCCTCATTGCTGGTGGGGCAGTGGGCGATGACGGTGCCGGTGGCGGCAAGACGCGCCAGTTCGCGGTCTGACAGGTGGATGCCGTGGGCCATCACCACGTTGGGGCCAAGAAGGCCTGCGCGATCATAGACATCGGTATAGTCGCACGCGTCGGGGAACAGGCCGGACACCCACGCGACTTCGTCCAAGTTTTCAGAGAGATGAGACTGGGCCGCCAGCCCCGCCTGCTGCGCCGCGGCCCCGCACAGCGCCAGGCTGGCGGCTGGCAGGTTGGGGGCAAAGCGCGGCGAGATCGCCGTGCGGCGGTCTTGCCACCCCGGCTGCCGCTGCAGTTCCTGCAAGGTGAGGGCGGTGGCCTGCAGCAGCGAGGCTGGGGCATTTTCTTCCATCAGCGCAGGGCCTTCGAGCCAGCCCGGCCACGCCAGGGCGTGGAATTCGGCGCTTGCCGCGGCAAACGGCGGGCCAAAGGCCAGCCCAGCGCAAGTCCCCGCGCGCGACGTGCCGCGCAGAAAGGCTGCGGCGCGGGTCCTGGCCACCTCGGCGTCGGCAAAGGCGGCTTCGGCGGGCCAGATGGACTCTCGCAGCCACGGCAGCAGGGCCCCGCTGAACTGCCCGCGCACATGGCTTTGCGGCCAGTGGATGTGCAGGTCGACCAGGCCGGGCAGCAGCAGCGGCGCCTCAGCCGGCGCTGGGCCCGGCTGCTCGACGACGGCGCTGATTCGGCCCTTGGTCCAGCGCACTACAGCGTGGGGCAGCCAGCCGACCCGCAGATCCGTGCCTGGCAGCAGGACCGCCCCGGCGATTTCGCCGTCGTCAGGCAATTCCGTTGCGGTAGTGGGGGCAGCAGCGACGGAACTCAAGGTGATTTGCCGCCCTTGCCTGTGCCGGCCTTGCCCGTGCCGCCTTTGGTTTTGCCGCCCTTGGTCTTGCCGCCCTTGGTTTTACTGGCCTTGTTCTTGGCCGGCGCGTCTTCTGGGGCCGGCGCGGCCAGATCGGCCAGCCCCGGCTTGGGCAGCTCGGCCACCACTTGGTCGGCGATGCTGGGGTTGGGGCGCACTCCCGGATCCACGGCCATCCGCAGGTGGTGCTGGAACTCGCTGCGGCGCTTGGCCACCCACAGCTGCAGGTCTGCATCGCCCTTGACGTGATCAGGGCTTGGCCCCAGCGCCGCCAGCCGCCGCGCATCGGCCAGGCGCCCCTGCTGGAACATGGCGTCGGCCAAGCCTTTGCGCGCTGCGTCGTGGCCGGGGTAGAGCTTGAGGGCCTGCTCAAAATGCTGCTGGGCTTTGGCCGCAGAGAGCTCGCGCAGCGCCAATTCACCTGCCAGAATCAGCAGGACGGCGCTCTTGGTCTCCGTTCCTTTGGGCAGAGCGGCGGCCAGCAGCTGGCGGGCGAGCAGCAGCTCGCCGTCGGCCAGGGCTCGGCTGACCGCGCGCTCTGGGGTCTGGTCAAAATGGCCAAACCCCACCGACTCGCCGCCGGATCCGGCACTGCGCAGCGCGCGGGCGACCAGTGGCAGCGCCATCAGCGCCGGCTGGTGGCGCGGGTCCAGGCGGATGGCGTGCTGCAGAGCCTGGTGGCAGGCCAGCAGGTCCTGGGCACCCAGGTGAGCCATGGCCAAGCGGTACGCGCGGTCGGCGTTTGGCTCGGCCGTTAGCGCCATCGCCAGCCACACGGCGGCAGCGTCATAGCGTTTCTCTGCGAACAGGGCCTTGCCCTCTGTGTCCATCTGGGCCGGCGTGACCTCTCCTGAAGCTGCATACTCTTTGAGCTTTTCGAGGCGCTCGCTGGCCCAGCGCCCAAGAGAGGTGCCGGGAAACTGTGACATCAGCGCGCTGGCGGCCGCCATGGCCGGCTCCCAGGCGCCAAGCTGACTGTGGCACAGCACCTGCCCCTTCCAGGCCGGTCCCTGGCTCGGGTCGGCTTGGGTCACTGCGCTATAGAGCACCAGGGCCTGGCGGCAGCGCTCGTCGGCCCGCAACAGCTCGGCCAGGGCCAGCTGTGTCTCCACGGCGCGGGGGTCAGCCAGCAGCGCGTCGCGAAATTCGGCTTCTGCCTCGCGAATCTGACCGTGCAGGGCATAGAGCACCCCAAGCTCGTGGCGGGCGCGGGCATCGTCTGGGTAGCTGGCCAGGTGATCGAGCAGCAAACGCGCGGCTTCCTCAAACTTGCCAGCGCGGCGCAGGGCGATGGCTTGCTGAGCTGCGGCGGCCGAGCTGGCGCCGACCTTGGCGGGTGCGCCACTAGCAGCCTGGGCGGGCGCGGCCAAGGCGGTCGAGCTACCAATTGGTGCCGCGGTGCCAGCCAGCAGCGCAGCAGCCAGCAGCTTGGGGACCAGTGCGTTGCGCATCGCGCCTCCTGGGTGGGACTGTGCCTAGATCTGCTCTGGCGCGGCTATAAAGCCCTTTATCGCCGATGCCGCGACCACCAGCGGGCTGGCGAGGTAGACCTTGCCAGGGCCAGAGCGGCCGGGAAAATTGCGGTTGATCGCAGAGATGGTGACGGTGTCTGCTGTCTTGGACACCCCCGGCCCCGCGTTGATGCAAGCGCCACAGCTTGGGTCGATCACCTGGGCGCCAGCGGCAGCAAAGATGGCCGGATAGCCGCGCTCAATGGCGTATTGCTTGATTTTTTGGCTGCCGTACTGGATGAACAGCTGCACGTCGGGGTGGACCCGCAGGCCCTTGTCGACCGCCTGGCGCAGCACCGAGGCGTACATGTCCATGTCGGCCATCTTGCCGCCGGTGCAAGAGCCGCCGTAGGCCAGCTGCACGCGCACGGGCTGATCGCCAAGCTCGGTCAGCGGCACGCCGTTGCGCGGATCGCCGGGGGTGGCCACCATCAGGTCCAGCTGATCGAGGTCGATCTCAAAGCTGGCCAGGTACTCGGCGGCGTCGTCTGACCGGAACAGCCGCGAGCGCAGCGCCTGGGTGTCCAGCCCCGGGCGGAGCTTGGCCAGCCAGGCCAAGGTGACCTCGTCGGCGGCGATGATGCCGGTGGTGGCGCCGGCCTCGACCGCCATGTTGGTCAGGGTGGCGCGCTCGTCCATCGACAGGGCTTGGACGCCCGGGCCGCAGAATTCCAGCACTTTGCCAATGGCCTTGCCGTCCTTGATAAAGGGCGTGGCCATGATCCGCAGCATGATGTCTTTGGCGGCGACGCCGGGGCGCAGCTGGCCGGTGACGTGAAAGCGCACGCTCTCTGGCACTGTGACGCGAATGTCTTTGGTGTACCAAGTGTTGGCCATGTCGGTCGAGCCGACGCCAAAAGCAAAGGCACCCAGAGCGCCGGCGGTGCAGGTGTGCGAGTCGGTGCCGACCACAATGTCGCCGGGCACGCCCAGGTCCTCCAGCACCGCGTTGTGGCAGATCGCCTCGGAGCCAGAACCGTCGCGGTTCTCGTCGTAGAGGCGGATGCCCTGGGCTTCGCAGAATTGCCGTTGAATGATGGGCAGTTGATCGGCAACAACGTCCAGACCCATGGAGCGGTGCTTGTCGCTCATGACCTGCTTGAGGAAGGTCAAGTGGTCGCGAAAGGCGAAGATCGACGCCGGGTCTTGGACGCGGGCCGTGGCGCCTAGCGCGGCCTTGAAGCTGGCCTGGGCCATGGCGGTGGTGTAGTCGTGGCTGAAGCGCACGTCAGAGCGCACAAACACGGCTTCGCCCGGGGCCACGGCGGGCACTCCCACAACACCCTTGGCGGCGTTGACGATGGTGCCGGCGGCGATGACCTTTTCGACCAGCGTCATGGGCCGCGGCGGCGTCTGCGGCGGCGGTGGCTCGATCTGGCCGCTCAGGCGGGCGCGGTTGTAGGCAAAAAGCCCGCCCTGGTTGACGATTTCTGCGGCCACGGCGTCCAGGCCATCGGTGAACTCACTTAGCGCTATCGCCTCGCCGGCTTGAATCCGCTCAATCAGGGCAAAGTCGCGCGAGGTATAAAGGCCAATATTTTGGCAGTTCTGGCCGTAGATCTTCTCGATGGTTTGGGCGATGACCAAAGAGATGCCGGCGGCCTGCTCGCTGTACGGCGCCGTCTCGCGCGACGAGCCGCAGCCCTTGGACTTGCCAGACACAATGACGCCAAAGCCGCCGTTCTTGATGCTATTGCGCTCAATGGCGCCGCCGCGCAGACCCACCAGCGAGTAGTCGCCCAGCGTCTCGTCAAAGTAGAAGCACACCCAGGCGGGCGTGATCTCATCAGTCGAGATGTTGTCGATAAGGGGCAGGGTGGGGTCCCAGGGCAGGTCTTCGCCGGCCAACTGGCGGCGGACCAGATCCAAATCCTCATACAAGAACAGGATTCGCCCGGTAAAGCGCACGGCCGGCCGGCCATCGGCCAGGGTCGTGAACTGCATGTGCGCGGTCGAATGGGGCAGCGAAGACGCTGGGATGTGCTGGTCTGGATTGGGCATTGTCGCATTGTACGCCGGCGCCACGCCGCGGAGCGGGCACCATAGCACAACCTGGGCGCGAAGTTACAGCCTCCGCAGCGGCCGTGGCCGCGGCCAGCGCCCAGCCGTGCCCGGTGGCGGTGGCAGTGGCGCCAGAGCGGGGGCCTCTCGCATGGGCCGTGAGCCCAGCGCAGAAACGCCGTGATACGGGGTCAATTGCATGAAAATATGGGGTTCGATAGGGTCGCCGCCGGACGTTCGGGGCCGCAGGGCAGCGGCCTTTTGCGCCGCGACGCTCCCCTTGTCGCCAAGGTTGGCAGGCTGCTATCCCAGGTTGGCGGCGACCCACTCAGCGACTTGATCGGTAGTCAGCCGCCCGCCCAGGTCCGGCGTGCACTGCAGCTCTACCACTGAGCGCTCACAGGCTGCCTGGACCGCCGCGGCGGCAGCCGGCTGGCCAAAGTCGGTCAGCAGCATCGACAGAGACAGGATGGCGGCCAGCGGATTGGCCTTGCCAGTGCCGACGATGTCGGGCGCTGAGCCGTGAACCGGCTCATACAGGGCCGTGACGCCCGGGTGAGTCGACGATGAAGGCGCAAGGCCAAGGCCGCCCACCAGGGCGGCAGCCAGATCGGAAAGGATGTCGCCGATCATGTTGTCGCCAACGACCACGTCGAACTCGTGGGGATGGGTGACCATGCGCATCGCTGCTACGTCGGCGTACAAGGTGGTGGCTCGAACATCCGGAAATTCTTTGGCAATATCCTTGAGCGCCAGCCGCCACAGGCCGTGGGCTGCTTCGATGGCGTTGGCCTTGTCGCAAAGCACCAGCTGATGGCGGCGGGTCCGCGCCAGCTCAAAGGCGTAGCGCAGCAGCCGGTCGCAGCCCTTGCGGGTCGACAGCATGGTCGACTGCGCCACTTCATCGGCCGTGCCCGGCTTGAAGCGGCCGCCAATGCCGACGTACACGCTCTCTGTGTTTTCGCGAACAATCGCCATGTCAACGCCGCCCGCCGCCACGCCTTTGAGCGGACACAGCCGCGGGTCCACCAGCTTGACCGGGCGCAGGTTGACGTACAGGTCCAGGCGCTGCCGCAGGCCCAGCAGGATGTCTTTGGCGTGGATGTTGCTGGGCACCCGCGGGTCGCCAAAAGCGCCCAGCAGAATGCAGTCAAACTCATCTCGCAGGCGGGCGAACTCGCGATCCGGCAGCGTCTCGCCGCTGCGCAGATAGCGCTCTGCCCCCAGGTCAAACCACTCAGTGGTGTAGGCAAAGCCGAAGCGGGCGGCCGCAGCGTCCAGCACCGACTGAGCCGCGCGGATGACTTCGGGGCCAATGCCGTCACCCGGCAGAAAAGCGATACGCATGGGGATGCTCCACAGCCTGCGGTCAGGGGTCAGGCGAGGCGGGGAATATGCTCGGCAACAGGCCGGGCGGTCAAGCGGCCAGCCGCTCGGGCCGCGGGGAAAACCTCCGATCGGCGCCGCAGTCTTCTAGGGCTTCGCCGCCCAACCTGTGCCGAGAGCAGGGCCATCCCCCCGGCGGGCTACGGGCGGCCGACCGCCAATATCTGATTAGTTGTGGTCAATCAAAGTAGTAGCTAAAGCCTATGCCGCCGCTGAATTCACCGTGGGTCAGGGCCAGGTCCAGCGAGCCGCTGTTGCCGGTCAGCGGGTTGCGGCCGCTGGAATTGACCGCCAGCGTGGGGCCAACGGCTCCGGCGACGGCAAAGTTGGGGCTAAAGAAGTACTCAATACGAATGGGGATTTCTGCGGCCATGCCAAAGCGCCACGGTCCGGCGACCCCGCCGTCGTTGCTGCGCGCCACCGATCCCATCAACCGCACGCCAATCGCCAAATTGACCGAGGGCGCCCTGACCACGTTGTACAGCGCGCCAACGCTGAGGAAGGTCGCCAGCTCTGCGGGCAGATCGCTTGGCAAGTGGCTGACAAAGCCTACGATTCCCTCTACGCCCAGGTTGCCGAAGTAGCGGCGGACGGCCAGACCCGAGGCGGGGATGTCCGGCACGGGCCGGCTGGTCAGGCTGGCGCTGGCGCCTTGCGAGCTGAACCACTGGCGCGAGCCAATGGCCGTCAAGGTTTCTTCAAAGCCGACGCCAAGCTTGCCATCGACGTTGTGCGCCATGGCCGGCGCCGCCCAGCCGCTGCCAAGGCCGGCGACCAGTACCCATGGCGCCAACCACAGCCAGCGGTTGCGGACGGGCGCCAGCCGGCCCGAGCGCGCCTTCACGCTGGACTCCGCCGCACCACAGTGCGGATCCCGGGGCCGCCACTCAGCGCCAAGGCGATAGCCTGCTCTTGCTGGTAGCCCACCAGGGCCACCCGCTGGGCGCCTTTCTTCAAGATCGCCCCCACTTCTTCAAGCTTTGCCACCATGCCGCCTTGTACTGCGCCGCTGGAAATCAGCCCGGGCAGCTCGTCTGCGCTGAGATCGGGAAGGTGAGTCGCCGGATCGGCCAGATCGCGGTAGACGCCGGGCACACCGGTCACCAAAATCACATCGTCCACATGCAGCGCCTGCACCAGCGCCGTCACCAGGGTATCGGCATTGAGGTTGAGCAGCTGGCCGGCCTGATCGCACACCAAAGAAGACAGCAGCGGCACCAGCCCGGCTCCCCACAGCGCTTCCAGCAGCTGCGGCCGGACCTCGGCCACATCGGCGACCAGGCCAAAGTCGACCAGCTCCTCTTCACCGGGCACGGGCTTGGGCGGCCGCTTCTTGCCCACCACCAAGCCGGCTGAGGCTGCCGGAGTCGACACCGCCGCCACCCCCTGGGCCAGGCAGGCCGCCAGCAGCTCGGCGCCGACCTGACCGGTCATGGCCATGGCGGCAGCTTGCAGCATGGGCGCGTCGGTCACCCGCCGCCCGCCGCGAAAAACCGAGGCAAGGCCCAGCTGCTTGCCCAGCTCGGTGATCTGCGGCCCGGCGCCGTGAACCACGCACAGCTGGGCGCCGCTGGCCACCACCTGCTGCAGGTCGCGGGCCAAGCGCTGCCGGTCAGCAGGGTCCTTGCATGTCTCGCCGCCTACTTTGACCAACACCCGGCGCTGCCTGGCGAACTCAGCCATGACGCACCTCCGCTACGGCCACTGCGAAGGGGCCAGCAGCCCGGTGTACTCATCGCAGCCCAACATCAGGTTGAGCGAGTGGATCGCTTGGCCGGCCCCGCCTTTGACCAGATTGTCGATGGCAGAATGGGCGACAACGGTGCGCTTGCCGCCGACCACCCGGTCGCCCACGGTGACGCTGACCTCGGCATACATGCTTCCGGCCACCGCGTTGACTTCTGGCAGGCGGTCGCCAAGCACGCGCACCAGGCGCTCGCCGGCATAGGTCTGCTTGAGCGCGGCCTTGAGCGCAGCCGGATCGACCGCCGCATCGACTTCGAAGTAGCAGGTGGTCAAGATGCCGCGCACCAGCGGCGCCGACACCGGTACAAACTCCAGCTGCAGCTGCGGAGCCCCGGCCTGGGCCAGCGTTTGCTCGATCTCTGGCACGTGCTGGTGGCCCAGCGGCTTGTAGGCCTTGAGGTTTTGCGCACGCAGCGGGTGGTGGGTGCCAATGGCTGG
This sequence comes from uncultured Myxococcales bacterium, assembly GCA_903919145.1. Lineage (GTDB taxonomy): Bacteria > Myxococcota_A > UBA9042 > UBA9042 > UBA9042 > SXRM01. The sequence goes on along the minus strand of CAIXGW010000010.1, from coordinate 65,372 downwards.
ATTGGCCCCAGAGCCCGACGAACCAGTCATCGCCGTCACCTGGACACGGCCTTGCAGCCAGCCGGCCTTGGCAAACGGCAGCAGCGCCAGGGTAATGGCCGTGGCAAAGCAGCCGGGCGATGCCACCGAGCGACTGCTGGCAATGGCAGAGCGGTTCAGCTCGGGCAGACCGTAGACAAAGCTGCCCAGCCGCTCAGGAAAGGGGTGCTCGGCCTCGTAGAACTTGGCATACAGGTCCTTGTCTAGCAGGCGGTAGTCGCCAGACAAGTCGATGACGGCGCAGCCCAGATCGACAAACTCGGCAACGATGGCGGCCGAGACCTTGTGGGGCAGGCCCACGCAGACCAGGTCGGCATCGGCGGCGACCTGGGCGGGGCTGAGATCCTCGATGCGCAGCTCGGTCAGATCGGCCAGCGACAAGTGCACCTGGCCCAGCTTCTTACCAATGTTGTCTTTGGCGACGAGCCTGGTGACCTGCACATGCGGGTGGACCAGCAGGTGGCGGAGCAATTCAGCGCCGCCGTAGCCAGTGGCGCCCACCACCGCAACGCGGCAGGGGCGAGGGAGTTGGCGATTGGTAGACATGTCAATACGCTCCCAGCACGCGGTAGGACCCGCGGCGTTTCCAACAAGCCGGCGCTACAGCTTGGCCAGCGCGTCGCGGGCGCCTTTGTGGCCGGGCGACACCGCCAAGGCCTGCTCAAAGGCGGCGCGGGCTTGTTCGCGCTGCAGCCGCGCCAACCGGCACTGGCCGATGCCGTAGTGGGCGTCGGCGCGCAGCTCAGCGCTGCATTCTTGCGGCGGGCGATGGGCCACCACGTCAAACAGCCGCATCGCCCGGTCCACTTCGTTCAAGGCCAGGCACACCCTTGCGCTGCCCAGAGAGGCGGCGTCGTCGCCAGGAGCCGACTCCAGGGCGCGCTTGAAGCGTTCGCGGGCGCCAATCAAGTCGCCGCGGCGCTCGTGAATCAGGGCAGCGCGACTCAAGTGAAGGGCCATCAACGTCTTGTTGGCCATGTGGTGCTGGGCCAGCCAGTCGTGCAGCTCTGCCGCCAGATCGGCCTCGCCGGTTGTCTCCAGCAGCGGCGCCAGTGCCTCGTCCAGCTCTACGCTGTGACCATTGAGGCTCCACGCCTTCTTGAAAATCTGCGCGGCTTCTTGCGGCTGCCCCAGCGCGGCCAGCACCTCTGCCAGCTCCAGCATCAGCGCCACCATCTCGGTGCCGCGGCCCAGCTCCAAGGTGACACGCTCCTGGGTGTCCTGCAGCGCCGCCAACCACTGGCGCAGGCACTCGGCCAGGGCCTCCAGAGACTGACGCGCGCGGTACAGGTCGCACAGCCGCCGCCGCACTTCCCAGCGCTTTGGGTCCAGGGCGACGATGCGCTGCAGCTCGCGCAGGCCTTTGCCCGGATTGTCGGCCGCGCCCAGGTACAGATCCGCCAGCTGCTGATGCAGGCTGAGCAACATCCGCGGGTCGTCGGTCTCTTTGAGCACCTGCTCCAGGCCCGTGGCAGCTTCCACCGGGTCGCCGCTGCGGGCTCGCAACAGCGCCAGCACCAGCCGTGCACCGGCATCGCTGGCGGCGGCGGAACTCAATTCTGTAGCGTGGGCCTGGGCCTTGGCCGTGTCGTCGAGCTCGCTGATTGCCACCCGCGCCATCTGCACCACCAGCGGCAGTCGCGCATCGCGGCGGGTCTCCTTGGCCAGTCGCAGCTCAGCCGCGGCATACCACGACGGCCAGACTCGGCTGGTTTCCGCAGTCTTGAGCCACTCTTCGAGCACGGCGCCGTTGGCGGGGTCCTCGGCCAGGGCCTGCTGCAGTGCAGCGCACGCTCCCGGACCATCGCCGAGCTCGCGACACGCCGCCGCCAGCTTGCGCAGGATGACTACCTTGGTGGGGCCGCTGTTCAACGCGTCGGCGCGCAGCTGCAAGATGCCCGACAGCTGGCGCGGCTGGCTGTGCAGCGACTTCTCTAGCCACACAAAGGCTTCGTCGCCGCGCGGGTCGGCGTCAAAGGCGGCGCGATACAGGTCTTCTGCGCGGCCATCGCGGTCGCCAGAGCGAGACTGAGCGCGGGCAGCTTCGCAGAACAGCTCGGCTTTTTGGCTAGCATCCTCAGTCAGCGCGGCCAGGCGAATCAGCCCATCGGTCAGGCGATCGGCCGAGTCGCGTCCGCCGCCATCGGCCTCGCGCAGCAGCTCGATCCAGGCGGCCACGGTGTCGGCGTCCTGGGGATCCAGGTCGGCTAGCGTGGCGTAGGCTTGGCCCGCGGCGGCAGCGTTGCCCAGAGCCCGCCCCAGGCCGGCGATGCGGTGCAGGCAGGCCCGGCGGGCGTCAAGATCCGTCTCGAACTCGGCGCGCTCGACCAGCATGGCCAATTGCTCGGCGAAACGCCCCTGTTCGTCCAGCAAGCGGTCCAAGATGTCGTAGGCTTCGGCCGCGTGCGGGTCGGCGACGATGGCGTCGCGCAGCTGGTCGATGGCCATGTCTTGCTGGCCTAGCTCAAGGCAGAGCTGGGCATAGCGCAAAAGGATGGCCGCCCTCTCGGCGCCGCGCACCGGGCCAGAGAGCACCAGCGGGTAGGCGGCGGCCAGGGTCATCTGGTGGCTGGAGGTCTTGGCAGCGGCCTCCATCGCCAACAGCGTGCCGATCTGGGGATTGGCCTGCAGCGCCATCCACAGGCTGTCAAAGGCCTCTGCAGAGTGGTGGGCGCTGCGCATCTGCACTTCGGCCAGGGCCTGCGCCAGCTCAGCGCGGGTGGCTGGGCTGTGCGTTCGCTCGACGCGGCGGCGCAGCACTCCGGCCAAGCCGTCCCACTGCTGGGCCGCGCGGTACAGCGTCTCTAGCGCAGCCAGAGCCTCATCTCCGCACACCGGGTTTTGGGTCAGCTGCTCTGCCAGCTCGGCTGCGTCCTGATGTTCTGCTTGCTGCTCCAAGACATCCAGGACCAGCCGCAGCGCTTCGCGCGGCCGGCCCAGGTTGTTGAGCTTGAGCCGCGCCAATTCAAGCTTCCACTCGGCGGTGTTGTCCTTGTCGGCAAACATCAGGGCGCGGTCCAGGGCTGCGGCCAACCGCACTGGGTCTTTGGCATCGCGGCGCAGGGCCAACACGGCGTCGCGGGCATCGCCGTCTTCTGGGCGCTGATCCCACAGCAGATCCCACAGATCCGCGGCGCGATCGACCTGTCCCATGGTGGCGGCCACGTCAGCGCCCAGGGCTACCACCGCGGTGGCGGCATCGCCTTCGACGCCTCCCGAGCTCACCAGATCGACCACCCGGTCAAACCAATCATCTTGCTGATCAAGCTGTTGGGCGGTGACCAGCGCCTGCTCCAGCAGCCCCGCCGGATCGTCGCCGGGCAGCTGGGCATAGAGCACGTCGGCGCGCAGCTGCAGGGCCGCAAGGCTAGAGGGATCGGCCAGCAGAGCCATTTCGCAAGACAGCGCGGCCGCGGCGTGCTGCCCCATGTCGCGCAGCAACTGGCCCTGTTGAACCCAAGCGTCAGCCGCCTGTTCGCCCTGCGTCGCCTGCGCCAGCGCGCCCCAACCCTGGGCCGCCTTGGCCAGATCGCCGACCTGCAGCGCCAAGCCGATGCGCTGTTGCAGCAGCATGGCGTGGTCGGGCAGGGCGATGAGTCCAGCGTCCAACACGGCGGACGCCGCCTGGAGGTCGGCCAGCGGGCCTGCCAGAACGTCGGCAGCTTCAAGCCATGCACCCGCGGCAGCCTCGGCGTCGCCCTGAGGATTTTGCTCAGCGCGCACCTGCAGCAAGCGGGCCAGCTCAGGCCATTGCTCGGCGCGGCGCGCTTGCTGCTCCAGCCACAGGGCGGCGGCCAGCAGGGTCGGCGCTGCCAGCTGCGCGGACTGCGCCGTCAAAGCAGAGTCCACCTGCGCTTGCTGAAGCACTTCAAAGACCTGCGGAGCCAGCTCTGCCGCGCCGCTCAGCGCTTCCTGCAGCAACGCCAAGGCCTGGTCGTCGCAGCCTGTCTGGGCCACTTGGCGGGTGGCCAGCTTCAACGCGGCATTGGCGCGCTGGGCTGGGTCGGGGGCGTGCTGGCGGCGGTGTTGCAGCAGCCCGTCCCAGCTGCCGGCCGGCGCATCCGGCCACTGGTCCAGGATGGCCAGGTATTGCTGAACCGCTGCTTCGTACTCTGGGCGTTGGCGCAGGGCGTGGCCCAATAATTCTAGAGCCTTTGCATAGTTCTGGCGCCCGGCGGCGCGCTCGGCCAGCACAGACCACAGCTCGACGCGCTGCTCATCCACGGCGCCGACTTCAAGGGTAAGCGCCAGCAAATCTTCTGCCGCATCACCGCTTTCGCAAGTATCGCCGCTCTGTAGCAGCTGCCGCGCATCCTCTGGCTGCCAGCCGTCTTCTTCCAGGGCGGCCTGCCACTGGCCGAAGGCGGCGGCGGGATCCTGCAGGGTCTCTGCGAAAAGCGCTGCGATTTTGCGGCGCTCTTCGAGGCGCTCATCGCTGCTTTCCAGATTGGCCAGTCGCTGCAGGTGGGCCGAGATCTCGCCTTCGGTGTCGCCAATTTCGCGGCGGATCTTGCCAGCCAGCTCCATGGCGCGGCACAGCAGGGGCCGATCGGCGTCGCTGCCGGCGATGTCATCCAGAAGGGCCGACGCCGCCGCCAGCGCGACGGACTCGTTGGCCAGCCGCTCGGCCGCTTCAAGCCATTGCTGCGGCGACGGCGCGTACTGCCGCACGGCCTGCAGCCAGCGCGCGGCCAATTCCTGGGCGTCGGCCGGATCTTGCCACTGGACTCGCTGCCAGCCGCCCGCCAGGTGGGCCAACAGCAACTCTCTGGGGGCGCTGTTGGCGTCCGGGTCCTGGTCGCGCAGCTCGGTCTCCAGGGCGCCGAACAGCGCCTCAGAGTGCGGCTGCTCTTGGTAGCCCAGCTGCAAAGCTGCCAGCGCGGCAGCGCTGTTGCCGCCGTCTCGCCAGGCATTGGCCAGGCGCAGGGTCAGCAGAGCCCGCGCGGCCTCGTCGGTTTCGCCATCGCGCAGGCGCTGCAGGGCCGGCGCTGCCCGCAGCGGGACCTGGGCGCGTTCAGCAGCTTCCACCAGCTGCAGATCGGCGGTGATCTTGAGCTCGTCATCGCCCAGTTGGCTGGCGTTTTCATAGCTGGCCACGGCTTGGAGCCACTCATTGGCGCTCTCTGCCAGCTGGCCTTGCTCTAGGTACAGCTGGGCCAATTCGGGCTCGGGCTGGCCCGCGGGCTTGCCGGTGGCGGTCGCGGCTGCGTCGATGCGCAGTGCCAGCAGAGCCAGCCGCGCGTGGACGTCGCCGTCTTGCTCGGCCAAGCGGCCCAGGTGCTCTAGGGTGGCCGAGTCTCCAGGGGCATCGCCCAGGATGCCCTGCAGCAGCGTCCGCAGGGCTGTGGCCGAGGCGTGGTGCTGGACCGCCAGCGTTGCTGCGCGCCGCCAAGCCAGGCGGGTCGAAGGCTCAGCCTGTTCACCGGCGGCTTGGCTCCAAAGCTCGGCGGCCGCATCGGCGCCGGTCTGGTTGCAGGCTGCGGTCCTGGTCAGGTGCAAGGCGTGATCCAGGGCTTGGGTGTTGCTGCCGTCGAATTTCAAGATTTGCAGCGCGTAGACCAAGGCGGCGCCTGCATCGCCCAAGCCATCTTCCGTCAGGCGCAGCAGGTGCTGCAGCCCCTTGAGCTGGCTGGCGGGGTCGGTGAGCTTGCCCAGGTGGACCTGCAGCAGCTCAATGCTTGCCGCGGTGTCGCCGCGGGCATCTGCCACCATTTCAAGCTGTTCAAGCAACGGCAGCGCTGCCTCGGCCACGGTCGAGCCGCGCGTCGCTGCCAGCACCGCCGCCAGGGCAGCGGCAAAGCCGTCGTCATCGCCGGGGTCTCGCTCCATGACGGCCAGCCAGGCGCGGGCGGCGTCCATCAGCCGCTCGGGGCCGCATCGGCTCAGGGTTTCGGCCAGCTCGCGCTCGGCGGCCGGGGTATCGCCGGCGCTGACCGCCTGGGCCGCCATGGCCTGGCTGAGAGTGCTGGCCAGAGCTTCGGCGTCGCCCTGGTCGCGCAGCGTGGCCAGCGTGGCGCTCCACAGCTCGGGGCGCTGCGGCATGGCCTGCACGGCTTCAGCCAGGATCCCGGCGATCTGTGTGTCTTGGACGCAAGAAGCCAGCCGCAGCCAAGCAGCGGCTCGGTCGTCGTCGCTGCCTATAGCGGCCAGCTGGCGCAGCGCTGCGGTCATGGCCGCCGCGTCGCCGCGCTCGGTCGCCCAGTCCAGTTGCTGTTGCCACGGCGCGGCTTGGGCCGGCGCGGCTGCCTGCCAAGCGGCCAGCGCTTGCATAACTGTAGAGTGATCCTGCAGCTTCAGAGCTAGCTGAGTCAGGCGCTGCAAGAGGTCTGCAGAGAGGGCTCCTGCTGCAGCTGGCTCCAAGGTCCACTGATACAGGTTCAGCAGTGCTTCGGTTTGCTTGCCGGCCGAGGCGGCGTGCTCCAGCCACTGGTCGAGGAGGGCTGGCTGATCCTGCGCCTCTTCTACGGCCAGCGTCATCAGGTCAAACGACTTCGCTGGGTCGGTCTCGGCCACAGCCTGGGCCACGGCCAGCAGGCTGTCGCGGCGGGCAGCGGAACCCCGCGGTGCCCCGCGGGCCAGCACTTCCTGGCACTGCAGTGCCTCTGCATGGCGCTGGTGGTGCAGCCACACCGGTAGCAGGCGCTCAGCCACTAGCACTGCCCGATCAGCCACTTCTAGCTGAGCCTGGGCGATCTGTAGCAGGGTCTCTTCCGCCTCTGAGAGCTCAGGCGTCTCTGCAAGCGCTTGCAGCGTGGGCCAGGCGGTCGCCAGGGGATCGGCGGCGTCGGCGTTGGCGCGCAGAGAGGCCAGCTCGACCAGGGCGATGGCCATCGAGTCGCGGGCTAGCGGGGCCTGGCCGACCATGTTGTCGAGCACGCCGGCCACGCCCTCGTCAGTGCCGCAGGCGCGCACGGCAGCCAGCAGGCCGGCCCAGGCCTCGCGGTCGTCGGGGTTGTGGGCGACTACGGCGCGGTACAGCCTTTCTGCTCGGACCGGGTCGTTGCCGGCGGTGTCGCACAGCACCGCGGCGCGGCGCAGGCACTCCAGGCGGGCTCCGCCCGTCAGCAGCTCGGCGCGAGCTTCGGCCACGTCAATGGCGGCGCTCCACTGGCCCAGCTCGCTGTGGGCGCGCTCGCGCAGCTCCAAGGCTTCTACGTCGCTCTGGGCGCGCTGGTCCAAGGTCCGCAGCACCAGGGGCCAGTCGATCTCTCTGGCGGCTGCTGCGCGGGCGATCTCTAGCCAAAGCTTGGGCAATTCTGCGCTCAGCTCGCTGGCAAGGCCCGGCTCGCCGGCAGCCAGTTCCAACCAATCGGCTGTGGCGGCCAGGGTGGCGCCGCAAGCCGCGGCGTCGGGCAATTGCCCAGCAAATGTAAGGGTCAGGCGGGTAGCGCGGGCCAAGCTGGCGGCCCGTCCTTCGGTCAGGGCGTCCTCGGCTACGCTGCGCGCCAGGGACAGGCCTTCGTCCTGGTCGCCGGCCGTCCAGGACAGCTCGGCCAAGTCCAGGCGGACGCTGCCCTGTTCCGCGGCGGGAGCCCAGGCGGCCAAGGCTTCTAGGGCCATCCGCTCTACGCCCAGCAACCCAGCCGCCTTGGCGGCGCGGCGGGCGGCCATGGCTAGGTCCAGACGCTCGCCGTCGCTCAGCACGCCATCGGGCTCGGCCACGGCGGTCTGCAGGGCTTGAGCCAGAATTTCGCAGGCTTGCTCGTGGTTGCCGAGCTCGCGTTCTGCCACTTGGGCGGCCATCTGCCACCAGTGGAAGCGCAGCGCTCCGCCGGCAGTCTCCGCCCCCGCCAGCGCTGCCCCGACAAACTGCCGGGCGCCGGCCTCGCCGGTGCCGCACAGGTGGCGCAGGCTGTCTTCGTCGCCCAAGGCCACAGCGGCGCTCAGGGCCACGGAGCGGGCCTGGGCGTCTTCGGGGTTGGCTTCCAGGGCGATCTGGGCGTGGGCTTGGGCGTCTTGCCACTGGCCGGTTGCCGCCAGGGGCGCCAGCAGCGCGGCGTGGAGGGCCGCCCCGTGGGCCGGGGGCGCGGCGCTCAACTGACTTTGTAGCAAGGCGATTTGCTTGGCCGGGTCCTGGGTGAGCAGGCTGGCCACGGCGTCGATCACTGCCGGCTGACCGGGGCCGGCCAGGCAGGCCAGGCTCAGCCACTGCAGGCCCTGGGCGGCCGAGGGCTCAAACTCCGGTGCCAATTCCGCAGCCTGCAGCAGGATCTCCACAAGCTGACCAGGATCGGCGCCGGCCGGCAGCGACGCGCCAGAGGCAGCCATTTCTTCGCCAAGCAACCCGCGCAGCTCGGCCGCCAGCGAGTGGTAGACCGCGGCACGGTCGCCGGTCGCGGCGGCCACCCGGCGCAGGGCCGGCACCAGATCGCGGCGGTGCGGATTGAGCTGCAGGGCCTCTGACCAAGCGGCGGCTGCGCCGGCAGGATCGCCCATCGGGCCCGCCAGGACCTCGCCGAGCTCAGCCAGCAGGGCCGCTCGCCGGCCTGGGTCGGTCTCGGCCGCTGAGGCGCCGCGCAGCACATCGGCTTGCTCGACGGAGATGCCGATGTCCCTGTAGTGATCGGCCAGCACGCGCACGGCTTGGGGCTCGGCGGCGTCGACCCTCAAGACGCGCCGGCAGACCGCCAGGGCCGTGGACTTGTCGCCGCCTTTGGCTGGGTCGCCCGCCAGGTCGGCCAGGTGCAGCAGGGCTTGCTTGGCCAGCTGGCGGGCCTGAGGGTTGATGGTCGACTTGGCGATCCAAGCGCTGGCCTGGCGATCCAGGGTCTCGCGCACGGCGGCATGGCGCCCCAGGCCTTCGTAAAGACTCAGCAGTCCGGCCAGGGCCGGCTCATGGTCGGGCTGGACGGTCAGCACCCGCTGGTAGGACTCGATCGCCCGCTCTGGGGAGGCCAGCGGACCCTCGCACAGGTGCGCCATCTCCAAGCCAATGCGGACAGCTTCGCGCCCTTCGGCGCCACTGAGCCGCTGCGACAGCGCCACCAACAAGCGCTTGTGGTCATCGTTTTGGCGGTAGTAGCTCTCAAAAAAATCAAGCGCTTCTGTGTCCTGTGGTGCCAAGGTCCGCACCCGCCGGTAGTGGCGCTCGGCGTTGGCCCAGTCGCCGCGCTGCTGCGCCAGCCAAGCCAGAGCCAGCGACGCGTTGGCCTCGCCGTAGCGATCGCGATCGCGGATCGTCGCTTGGCGCAGGGCCTCCAGGCTTGGCTCCGGCTCGGCCGACTGCAGCGCCTGCACCGCACGCAGACGCGAGGCCAGCATGGGGTCGTCTGGGAGCACTTCGATCAGCGCCTGCAGCGCCAGCTGGGCCGCGTGGGGCGCCGCGCGATCGACGCTGGGGATGTTGGCCAGCTCGTCGGCGTGCTGCACTTGGGTGGGCAGCGCGGCGCCGGCCGTTAGCGAGCAGGCCAGGGCGCGGGTCAGCTCGGCCTGGTTGCCCATGGCCCGGGCCACTTCAACCCACAGTGGTGCAACGGTTTCTGGTGGCGCGCCGCTGTCCAGGGCGTCGGCTAGCACCGCGGCGGCGTCGCTCAGCGGCTCGTCTCCGGCCAGCAACAGCTCAGCATACGCGACCAGGGCGCCGGGCCGGTCGGCTTCGCTGCACTCTGCCAGCTCCATGCGCTGACTGACCAGCGACTCTTGGCGGGCGGTCGCCTGGGACTCAGCAATTTCTGCCCAATCTTGCAGATCGGCCGAGCTGATGGCGGTGTCATGGGTCTCTTTGACCAGGTCGACCAGCTCGGCAATGCGCTTGAGCGCCGCTGCGCCGTGACCCAAAGCCAGGTGGTGGCGCACAGCGTTGGTCAGGGCCTGCAGCCGCTCTTGAGGGCCAGAGCTGAGCGCCGCCACCGCATCGACCAGGTGACCATGGCGAAACAGGCGCTGGGCGGCGGGGTCTTCTGCAGTGGCCTGCGCCAGCTGAGCGCCTACCTCGGCGGTCGGAAAGAGCCTAAAGGCTTCTCTCATCAAGATGGCTGAGCGGTCCTGATCCGTGGGCAGGACCAGCAGCGCGGCGTAGTGCAGCAGTGCCGACTTCAGGCGCGGGTGCGGCTCGCGGGCGCTCAATCCCAGCAAAGAGTCGGCCACTTCTGCCGCCCCCGCAGGTTGAGCGCGCAAGCGGTGCAGCAGCTCTTCTACGGAGCCATGGCTCGGAAGCGGTGCGGTTTCGGGGATCGCCAGCATCGGAGCCTCTTCTGCCGCACTCTTGATCCGCTGCAGCGGTCAAAGGGGAGCGGCGTTGGCACAAGGAGTCGCGGCACACAAAGCGGCACCACAGCACAGAAAAACTGCGGTACGCGCCCACTGCAGGATCAGCCATGGCCCTTCCTGCAGACGCACCTCAAGCCGCAGTCTAGATTGGTCAAGCGCGGCTGCCAACCCTCGCCGCCGGGCTTGCGATGGCCGAGGCAGCGGGCTGTGACCAAGGCGCGACACGCCGCGGGGCACTGGCCCAGGTCGTCCCGCGCAACTACTTGTCATCGCGTGTATTTGTCGGCCAAGCGCACGACGTCGTCCAGCTCAGAAGTGCTGACCTCGACCAGTCTCACGTCCTGGTCGGGCGCGCAGAACCGGTGGATCGTTCCCGGGGTGACGTGATAAGTTTCACCTGGTTGCAGGCGCAGGACCTGATCGGGGCCGTTCCCCAGCTCCAAGGTCAGCAGCCCCTCCAAGACGCAAATCGTCTCTTCCTTGACCTCATGGTACTGGCGCGACAGCATCTCGCCTTGGCGGATCACCAGGAATTTGCCGGCATAGCGCGAGGTTTCGGCCCAGATTTCCTCGTGGCCCCAGGGCTTTTGGACAATGCGCATACTGCACCTGCCGCGGTCATGGGCGGCGCCGGCAGTATCAGCGATTGGCCGATGGGCGGCAAATTCTGTGCCCGCTGTCTAGGAGCCTGTCGGAGTAATGCTATAACATACTGATAATTAAGCAAAACTACTGAATCAGCCGCGGCATCCGACAGGGTCCTAGGGCAATCGTCTTGCGAGCGCCCAGGCGGGCGAAAGATTGGAATTCACTTCCAATATCTCTTGCCCGACTGGAAAAAACGCAAATTGGCACGGAGCCTGGCGGAGATTATCCCGACAGGGTCCTAGGGTTGTGGCGGGCCCGCGACCAGCGCCAGCGGCAGGCTGCCGGCCCAAGTGCTTGCTGGCACAGCGCTATCGCAGCTGGCGCCGTGCTGCCTGTAGACGCGCAGCCGCGCCGGCCAAGAGCGGGCCAGCCCCGGCGTAGCGACATCGACAAAGTCGTAGACCCGCGCCTGCAGCTTGCCGTCGTGGGGCCGCAGCACCCGCCCCAAGGCCTGGGTCACCCGCGCCGCATTGGCTGACGGAACCGCCAGGTACAGCGTGTCGAGCGCCGGGCAGTCAAAACCCTCTCCTACCAGACTGGTCGTCGCGACGAGCACGCCGCCGGCCGGGCCCTTGAGCAGGGCAATGGTCTCTTGGCGTTGGGCGGAGTCGACGCGGCCGCTCAGGCCCCAGGCCGTCACGCCGCGCTCGCGCAGGGTCTCGGCCAGGGCGTGGCAGTGCTCGACCCGCTCTACCAGCACCAGCGACCTGGCTCCGCGGGTGGCCACCACCGCGTCGGTGATTTCGCGGTTGCGCTGCGGGTGGCTGGCCAGGGCGCTCATCATCTCTGAGTGGTCCGTCAACCGGCCGCCGGCAAAGGTCGTCTGTACCGGCGTCACCCGACTGGCACTCAGCGAGCCAATGGCCAGCATCTCGGCGGGCCGCATGCGCAGCAGCTCTGGCCCCAAGGAGGCATACATCAGCGGATGAAGGCGATCTTTGCGCTCGGGGGTGGCGGTCAGGCCAATCCGCCAGCGGGCGTTGAACTGCTGCAGCACTTCGGTAAAGGTCGGAGCCGGGCAGTGGTGCGCCTCATCCAGAATGACCAGGCCAAACTGGTCGGCCAGTTCGCTGAGATCGCGGCGCATCAGGGTCTGGATGGTCGCGACCGTCAGAGGCCGCACGTCGCTCTGGCCCGCGCCGACCACCCCGGCCTGGATGCCAAGGCAGCGCTGGGCAGCTTCGCACACCTGCTCCAGCAGCAGGCGATTGTGCACCAGGATCAGCGCCGGGGTCTGCAGCTTGGCCACCAACCCCATGGCCATCACGGTCTTGCCCGACCCGGTGGGGCTGACCACAACCCCATCTCTCAGCAAGGCGGCCCGCTCTACCGCCGCCACCTGGTAGTCGCGCAGCTGTACCTGCAGCGCAAAAGGCTGGCTGAGGGCGGGTTGACTGCGCTGGTCCTCTACCTGCACCGCTCGCTCGGGCCACTGGGCTTTTAGCCACTTCTTGAGCTCGCCGCCCATGCCGCGCGGCAGCCACAGCGTCTGTTCGTCGCGCTCCAGCAAGGTGAATTGCCGCGGCAGGTGCTTGCAGGGCCGGCGGTGCTCGCGCGCCTCCCAGTAGGCTGGGTTGATAAACGTCAAGCGCTCTTCGGCCCACTGGCTCAGCTGCTGCCAGTGAGGGTCAGAAAGGGGCTGGCGCGCAATGGCGATGCGCCGGTCAATGCGGAGCTGCAGGGGCATGCACGTCCTTCGCGGCGCCGGCGGTGTAGGCCGACCACGCTGCCCACAGGTGCAGGCTCACAGCCAGGACCCACATCATCGCCGCCTGCGGACTCAGGATTCCCGACTGCAGCGCCGTCCAGGCCGTTGCCACGGCGTCTTTTGGCACATCGCCGCGGCTGGCCAGCGCCGCCAGACTGCAGGTGCCCAGAGCGGCGCAGTGCACCACCGCCGCCAGCGTGAGCAGCCCAGCGCTCAGGTCGCCGCGGATCGCCAGACCCAGGCCGGGCACGACCAAGCCGGCCGTCGCAGCCAGCACAGAACGCGGCGCCGCGGGGCGGCCAAGAGCTTGGGGCGGCAGGTCTTGGGTCATGGGCTGCGGTCCGCAAGCAAGGGGGAAAGAAGGCGGGGAGCTGTCAGAGCCATGCCGCAACCTAGGGCTAAGCACGCAAAACCTTTGGATGGTCCCCGGGGGCCGGGTGACGCCAGCCAGGAGCCTAAGCAGACCCAGGGTCTGGCCAGTCGCTGGCAGCTATCCCTAGGCGATGGCCGCCACCGGCTGGGTGATCCGCTGGGCTACCGCGCCCTTGGGGCCGCTGTGCACCGCCACAAACCGCTCCAGACCGCGCCGCCGCAGCCGCAGGTAGCCGCGCTGCTGCGCCACCACTTCGGTGCCAACCAAGCGCATCTGCACGTTGATGGCAATCAAGTACACCCGGGTGGCCGTCTTGGTGTGCAGCTGCCCGTGTTCCAAGATGGGCACGTGCTTGACCTGGTCGTCCAGCTTGACCAGCAGCGGCGACAGATCATAGCGGAACACATGCTTTAAGCCTACCAGGCCCTGCTGCTGCAAAGTCGGCAGCCCGGTGTGGCGCAGCAGCTCGCGGATGTGCAAGTGGTGGATGACGCTGGTGTTGCCCAGCTCGGGATTGAGCAAGTCGGGCTGCAGGCTCTTGGACACCTGAATGGTCTCGCGGGCCAGGGCAAAGGCAGAGCGCTTGGGGTCCATGTGCGCCTGCAGGCTCAGGTGCGCCACCCGATCGGCATAGCCATTCTTGACCCGGCGCGCTACCCAGTCGCGCCCCACTTCTTTGATCCGGTCTTTGGCGGCGTACACCAGCGCGGCAATGGAGCCAGCAATCAGCAGCGAGACCGTGGTGTTGGCGGCATTGGTCGCGGTGTTGAGGATCCAGACCTGCCACACAAAGTAGAAGGTCGAGGCGATCATCGCCATGCCAATCGCAATCCAGTTGCGCAGCCGCTGGTCCAGCATGTAGGCGTTGGCCTCAAGAAAGACCGCCTGCTGAAAGTGCTTCTTGAGCTGGGCAGCGCGGTGCAGGTAGCCATCCAGGCCTGCGGCCGAGCGGACTTCGGCATAGCGAAAGCGGCTCTGCTGGCGGAACAGGTTTTCGTCGACCAGCTGCTGCTGCAAAAGAGTGCTCAGCTTGAGCGCGTCGCCGGCCAGCGGCTTGTGGCGCGACGCTGCGCCATTGCCCTGCAGAGCTCTAGTCAACCGGCTGATCATCATCAGAATTTGGTTGGACACGAATTCCGAGGCCAGGTCCGCCTCGCAGCGCATCGCCTCGGTGCTGTCGATGGCTAGCTTGAGCAGCTGATCGCGGCCTTGGCGGGCGCGCAGCACCGATCGCAGCAGCCCTTCGCCGACCCACTCCACCTCTTCAGAACGCAGGACGCCATCGCGGCGGCGCACGGCGTTGAGCGCTCGCTGCAGGCGCACCGTCTCAAACTTCAGCTCGTGGACAACGGCAAGGGTGCGCCGGCGCAGCTGGTCCGTCACTGGCCCCACCAGCAGCGCGCCTTCGCGCAGGCGCGGACTGGTCAGCCGCGATCGCACCTGGAAGTGGTTCCACGGCTGGTGCTCGACCCACATGGCGTCGGGCACCTCAGCTTCCATTGTGATTTCCCAGGTGTGCGTCTCTCCAGGAGCCGCTACCGGCACCGTGGCGATCCACTCAAGCCGCGACCGATCGTGCACCGCGACCCGCAGTTCGGGCAACGGCGCGCCAAGGCTCAAGTGGGGCAGCTTGGGCTTGCTGGCCGGGCGCAGGGGTGTCAGAGGGGGAAAGCGGCGACTATCGTGGGGCATTTGTAGTAATCTCACCTCCAGCCTTTTACCATAGCGTTTTCTGCGGACTCCGCCACTATCCGCTGCGCTTTTTGCGGGCCACCGCCGCGGGGTTCGCTTGACTTGGCGCCGCTGGGCGGTTCTGCTACTACCCAGGACCGCCAGTTCGATCCGGGTCGCGCCCGGCTCTTGTTCACCGGTCTTGGGTGCTACTGCCACGCCCTTCATTAGCCCCAAACCAAGTCCGTTGCCGAACCGGGAGCGAACTTAGGGTCTGGGGTCCAAGTGCCCCTGCGATTTGCACGAGGTTGCCATGACTGCACTGACCGCCCCGCTGAGCCCAGAGTTCCAGCAACGCCGTGTGCAGAACTGGGTGTTTCTTGGCCTGATGTACGCCATGTTCTACATGGGCCGCTACAATTTCTCGGCGGTCAATGCGCTGCTGGCAGAGAAATTTGGCTGGAGCAACGCAGACCTGGCCTCGGTGATCTTTGCCGGCAAGATCACCTACGGCATCAGCGTCTTTCTCAACGGGCCGCTGGCCGACCGCATCGGCGGCAAGAAAGCGATTCTGCTGGGCGCGGTGGGCGCGACCGTCTTCAACGTGGCCTTTGGCCTGGGCTCGCTGTTCTTGGTCAAAGACGCGGTGTGGAGCGGCAAGACCCTGATCGAGCCTGCCACCCTGGCCAGCGGCATGTCCATGAGCACCGTGCTGGCCTTCTTCAGCGTGGTCTGGGCCCTCAACCACTACTTCCAGAGCTTTGGTGCGCTGTCGATCGTCAAGATCAACGCCGCCTGGTTCCGCGTTCCCGAGCGCGGCTCGTTTGCCGGTATCTTTGGCATCATGATCCAGTCGGGCCGCACGCTGGCGTTTGCCGTTGGCCCGCTCATCGCTGGCGCCTTGCCGTGGCAGTGGGTGTTCTGGGTGCCGGCCATCAGCTTGGCGCTGCTGTTTGTGGCCAACTACTACCTGGTAGAAGACTCTCCTGCCAAGGCCGGTCTGGAAGACCTGGACACCGGAGACGAGACCGCCGAAGAGAAGAGCCAGCCCGTCAGCTTGAGCTTTGTGCTCAAGAAGGTCTTTACCTCAAGCGCCGCTTGGACCATTGCCGTGTCTTCGATGATGATCGGCTTTGTGCGCAACGGCGTAGACGACTGGTGGGCCAAGTACTTTGTCAACGTGCAGGGCGCGCAGGTCATGCAGTCCAAGGCCATGATTCCCTACAATATTGGCGCGCTGCTGGCGTCGGTCTTGATCATCTTGCTGATCCTCAGGGTCAAGCGCCAGGTCGATGGCATCAAGGAATGGAGCCCGCTCAAGCGCTTCAGTGCCAGCTTTGGCCTGGTGGGCGTGGTGTTTGTGGTCGTGGGCTTCTTGGTGCAGTTCCTGATGGAGGGCATGAGCCAGAAGGATGCCGCCAGCTTGTGCTTTCAGCTCGCCAGCGTAGGCATGCCCATTGCCGCGGTCTTTGGCGGCCTGGTCAGCGGCAATGCCTCGGACGCCTTGTTTGAGTCGCGGCGCGCTCCGGTGATTTTCTTTGCCTTTATGGGCATGGCCGTCATGGGCATCTTGCACTCGGTGGTCGGCGGCGGGCCGTTTGTGGCGGCGTTCATGTTGATTGGCCTGTCTTTCTTTATCCAGGCGGCGCACTCGATGGTCGGCGGCGCAGCCAGCATGGACTTTGGTGGTCGCAAGGCCGTGGCCACGGCTGCCGGCCTGTTTGACGGTGCCCAATACCTGGCCGGCGCGGTGGTAGCGCTGTTTATCGGCAAGCTGGTAGACAAATACGGTTGGGACGTCTGGGCTTGGACCTACGTGCCCTTTGCCATCCTGGGCGGCCTGCTGATCTCGCGGCTGTGGAACGTGCGCCCCGGCAAGAGCGCTCACTGAGCCAGGATCCCGCCTGTCAGTGCACCCGTCAGTCCGCCCAGTCCAGTCAGTCCCAGTCCAGCCAGTCCCAGTCCAGCCAGTCCCAGTCCAGCCAGTCCCAGTCCAGTCAGTCCGCCCGTCCCGTTTGCCCACGTGGAGGCCACCGTGTTCAAGAAGATTGCGATCTGCCTAGGCTTGTTGCTGACGCTGGCGGCGGTGCCGGCCCACGCACAGGAAGACGCTGAAGTCGGCACCAAGGTCACCGTGCTGCTGGACCCCATGCTGCTGTTCTGGCCGCTTGGGCAGCTGACCGCCGAGCTCAAGGTCCATCCGCTGATCGGCGTGGCCGTGGTCGCCGGCTATGGCCAGATCACCGTGGACCGCAACAGCGGCCTGGGCGGCGTGCAGACCCTGACCCTGCCGATGCTGCGGCTTGGAGGCCAGGTCAACACCTACCTGTGGGGCAGCTTTGCCTCAGGCACCCACTTTGGCGTTGAGGTCATCCACCAGCGCATCGGCGAAAGCGAAGACGGCATCACCGCTCCCAGGAGCAACACCCAGCTGGGCCTGTATGGCGGCTACAAGTACACCCACATGCTGTCTCCGACAATTGGCCTGACGGGGCTGCTGCAAGCGGGCTACTCGTTTGAGGTGCAGACCACCAACACCACGACCACCGACCCCGCTGGCACCATCTACCGCTTTGGCTTGCCTTCGGATGCGCTGTTGAACTTGAAGCTGGGCGTGACCTTCTAAGTAGCCAAGACCTGTGAGCAAGAACCGGTTGTAACCCGGATCGAAGCAACGGTCTTAGGTACTAATCGGGCAGCTTTTCCTTGTCTGGCGTGGGCAGATCGTCTTCGATCACCGGCTTCTTGGGCGTTTCTCGCGTCAGCCCTACCGGCGGGGCGATCCGCAGGCTCTGCAGGGCGGCGTCGATGGCCGGCCCGTGCTTGCGCAGATCGTCCAGGGGACCCAGCACCGTCAGGGTAAACAGCCCGTCTTCGGCGTCGGCCGCCATCATCCACAGCCCCACAGGCGGCCGGTTGCGCAGATCGACGACCTTGATCAGTCGCCCCTCCAGGTCGCCCAGCGGCAGGCGCTCATCGCGCTCGGTGCCGCCCTGGCCCAGCTTGCCAAGCTCATTGAGCTGCTTGTCTACAAAGGAGTCGGCGCCGCCTTCGATGCCAGTGGCCAGGTTGGCTTTCATGACCATCAGGCGATCCTGACCCAGAGACAGCGCCCAGGTCTGGGGCTCGATCTGCTTCCAGCCCTTGGGCGGGCTCAGCGTCACTTGGTTGAGGATGCCGATCGGCGCGGTCAGCCTCTCTCCGGTGGCGGTGGGATAGTCGTCTTGAATCTGCTGGCTGCAGCTGGGCAGAGCGGCCAGACCAGCCGTCAAGGCCGCGGCGGCAAGGCACTGGCGAGCCATGGGCACAAAGCTGAAGCGGGCATGGGGGCGGTGGTGCATGGCGTCCATAGTAGGCCATGGTGCCGCTGGCGCAAGCCGCAGCCGCCAAGCAGGGCCGGCCTTTCCCCTCAGGCCGGAGCGGACCCTTGCTGGGCAAAGCAACTCCAGCGCGCTCTCAGGTGGCGGTCAGACTGCGCACTCGCCTTCGCCGGTGGTGTCGCCCAGAAACGCCTCGCTGGCGCCGATGTCCCAGAAGTCGAGGTCGGTGGCGCCCTGATCCAGGTCTAGCAGGTCGGCGACCACCGCGCGCAGCTCTTCCGGGGCGGCGGTGCGCAGTAGGTGGCCAGCCGTCTGATCGGCGCCGCGGCGGGCGTCGGCCCAATTCAGCAAGCGCTGCACAGCGGTGCGGGCGCGCCGTGCGGGGACGAGGCCCAGATCTCTGCCAAACACCGCGCCTTGCGGACCCACATCGCCGCCGACCATCAAGCGGTAGTGGGGAGCCGGCCGGCCATTGATGCGCTTGAGCGCGCCGTAGAGGCCAAACGTGCCGATGTGGTGTTGGCCGCAGGAGTTGTGACAACCGCTTATTTTGATGGTCAGATCGCCGTCGCGGCGCTGCTCGGTCAGCTCGACCAGGTCGTCGGCCAGGTGGCGAGAGAAGGTAATGCCAAGATTGCAGGTGCTGATGCCGGGGCAGCTGGTGATGTCCGCGGTGGTTCCCGCGCCGGCCAGGCCCAGATTGGCTTGCACCAGCAGGCGATGCAGCTCGGGGAGTTGATCGACCCTGACGGCCCGCAGCAGCGCATTTTGCTGGGGGGTGAAGTGCAGCTTGCCCTCGCCAAAGCGCTCTGTCAGGTCGGCCAAGGCCAGCAGCTGCGCCCGCGACACCTCGCCGCCGCGATCGAGCCGCACCGCCACAAAAACCCGGCCGGGGATGCGGGTCTCTTGCACCGCCGTGGCCGCCCAGCGCTCAAAGCCGGGCGCCTGGCCCTGGTCTTCGCTGGGGCGGGCAAAGGTCCACTGACTCGCCGGGCCGTGAATTGTAGCAGTCTCTACAATCGGCGGGGGCGGGTCGATCAGGACTTTGTCCAGGTACTCCTGATACTTGGCGCGGAACGGCTCATCACCCATCTTGCGCAGCACGTGCTTGATCCGCGCCTTGCTGCGCAGCTTGCGGTTGCCGTGCTCTTGAAAGAAGTCGATAACCGCCAGCACGGGAGTCAGAATGTCGCGCGCCGGCCACTCTGGGTGAACCACCAGCGCCGAGCGCGGCATCGAAGCCAGCCCGCCGCCGACCAGCACCTTGAACGCGGGCTCGCCGTCTTGCCCCAATAGCGCCACCAGCCCCACGTCGTGGATCGCCGCGTAGCCCCGGTCCGCTGGCGATCCAGAGACGGCGATCTTGAACTTGCGCGGCAGGCCCTGCGCCCGCGGATTGCGCAGAAAGAAACGCACAATCGCCTGCAGGTACGGGGTCGTGTCAAAGGGCTCGTCTTGCGCCAGCCCCGACCAGGGATCCTGGGTGATGTTGCGCACCGCGCTGCCACAGGCTTCGGTCATGGTCAGGCCAGTCTGGGCCAGATAGCGCATCCAGTGGTCGACCTGGCCGAGCGGAAAGCTGTGCAGCTGGATGTTCTCTCGGGTGGTGATGTGGCCCAGGCGGCTGGGGCTCTGCTCTACAACTTCGGCCACAGCGCGCAGCTGGTGGGGCAGCACGATGCCGCCGGGCATCTTGATCCGCAACATGAACACGTCTGGCTGGCGCTGGCCGTAGACGCCGCGGGTCAGGCGGTAGGCGCGGTAGGCATCGGGCGCCAGCCGGCCCTCGGCGTAGTCCTGGGTGCGGGCGACAAATTCATCGACATCGCTCAACTGGCTGTAGTCGTTGTCAAAGTCTGCCGCGCTCTGGTCGAAATCGCTATCGAGGTCCATGGAGTTCCGCCTCTCTGGGGTCAAATGTCCGACCAGTTTCATCCGATTTTGCAGTCTGGCCGACCGGCGCTGCGCCGTCAAGCATAATCTATAGCCGGCCCATAGACAAATAGGCTAGTGCAAGTTCTGGCGCCGCGGTCGATGGGTTCGCGCGCGCCGTCAGGTCGTGTAGAATCGCCGCGCCCCTGGCTGAATTGGGTGAGCGAGCGAGCGTATGCAGGCATTGATTGGTCAGAAAGTGTGGGTGATCCAGTTTGACGACGAGGACACCAGCGTCATTGGCATCGTCGAGGGCGTCGAGTCCGGCTTCATTGCCCTGCGCAACGAGCGCGAAGACAGCGCCTCGCTATATATCAACTTGACAAATGTCAAAGAGATTGAGGTCTACAAGCCCGAGGGCGAGGGCGAGCTGAGAATCCTTCGCTTCCCAGACGCTGAGGAGCGGGCAGCCCGCGAGCAGGACAAGAAGCAACCCTAGAGCGACAAACCCGAAGTTGGCTTCTGGTTGCCGAACGAACCGGAGTTGCGGCCCGCAAGGAGACCCGCCACCAGCCCCCCAGACCTTCAAACAAGGACAGGGCGCAGCTCAGACCGAGCCAACGACCCTGGGTACCTGCCTCTTGAGGCTTTGCCAGGGCTTTGCCCTTTCTCACTGGCGCCCAGGCCGCCCCCTAGCGGCTGCAGCGGGCGCGGACACCGACTGGAGCGGCGATGTTGCGAACAGGCGCGGAAGTGTTGTTGGATGGCCAAGTTGCTGAGCTGCGCGGCCGCCGCCTTGGGGTGTTGTGCAATCCGTCGTCGCTGGTCCGCAGCCGCACGCCGCCGTGGAGACGCAGCCACCTGGTCGACGCGCTCCTCGAACAGGGCTGCGACGTGGTGCGCCTCTACGGCCCCGAGCACGGCCTGTGGTCGACCGCCCAGGACCTGATTGCGGTAGAGGGCGGCGAAGACCCGGTTTTTGGCCGCGAGGTCACCACCCTGTACGGCCGCAGCTTTGACACCTTGACGCTCCAGCCTGAGGCGCTGGACGGCATCGACACCCTGATTTTTGACGTCCAGGACGTGGGCAGCCGCTACTACACCTATTTTGCGACGCTGTGCATGGCGCTAGACAGCTGCGCGCGCCGCGGGGTGCAGGTGGTGGTGCTGGACCGGCCCAATCCCCTGGGGGGCGAGACCATAGAGGGCGGCTACCTACCGGAGAAGTATCGCTCTTTTGTGGGCTGGCTTGACCTTCCTCAGCGCCACGGCCTGACCATCGGCGAAATTGCCAGGCTTTACACCGCGGAAGCCGGCCTCGACGTGGCCCTGAAAGTCGTGCAGTGCGACGCGTGGGACCCTGCCAACTACCTGGACGAGCAGGACTTTGGCCCCGCCGGCTCGTGCTGGTATGCGCCCAGCCCCAACATGCCCACCGTGCAGACTGCGGTGGTCTATCCGGGCGGGTGCTTGATCGAGGGGACGCGCTTGTCTGAGGGGCGGGGCACCACGCGGCCCTTTGAGCTGGTGGGCGCGCCGTACTTGGACGCCCGCCGCTATGCCGCCGCCATTGAGCGTCGGCAGGTGCCGGGGCTGGTGGTCAGGCCCATGCGCTACGAGCCCACTTTTCAGAAATTCTCAGGGCTTGTCTGCGGCGGGGTCGCCGTGGAAGTCAGCGATCGCCGGCAGTTTGCCGCGGTGCGGGCCGGCCTGGCGCTGATTGACGCCGCCATGGAGCTTGCCCCCGAGCACTTTCAGTGGCGCACCGAAGTCTACGAATTCGTCTCGGATCGCCTGGCGATCGACCTGCTGATGGGCGGTACCCATGCCCGCGAGGTGCTGGAGGCCCGCGGGACGCTGGACCAAGCCACCTGCGATTTTGCCGATGCCGAGCGCCAGTTTGCCCGGCGGGCCCGTCCGCATCTGCTGTATCGGCGGCGCGGCGGGCTGTGGGCCGGCGCATGAGAGTCGCCCTGTACGGCGGCAGCTTCAACCCGCCCCACGTCTGCCACCTGCTGGCGGCGACCTGGGTGCTGGCGGCCAACGCCGCTGACCAGGTGTGGGTGGTGCCGGTGTGGCAGCACGCCCTGGGCAAGCCACTGGCTGCGAGCTTTGAAGACCGCCTGGAGCTGTGCCGGCGCAATTTCGCGTTGCTGGGTGCCAAGGTTCGCGTTGTGGATGCCGAGAGGGGCAGCAGCGGCCGCACCCTCGATCTGCTCGACCGCCTGCAGTTGCAGCACCCAGAGGCCGCGTTTCGGCTGGTGATCGGCGCCGACATCTTGCACGAAGCGGCCCGCTGGCACCGCTTTGACGAGGTGGCGCGGCGGGCCCCGCCGCTGGTGCTGGGCCGCAGTGGCTATGAGATCCCCAAGGATTTTGCAGGAGAAGTGGCGCCCTTGGCCCTTCCCGAGCTGAGCTCCTCCGCGGTGCGCGCCCTGCTGGCCTCAGGCCGCCTGCCGCCGGGCTTGCTGGTTGATGACGTCGATCAGGAGATCCGCCGCCGCGGCCTCTACAGCGCCCCAGCCCTTTGACAAATGGAGAGTTGATAAATGTCTACTCCTCTGCCGCCGCTGTGGGTGATCGGCGCTGGCCGGCTTGGTGCTACGCTGCTGCGCGACCTGGCCGTGGCCGGGGTGGCGGTGCGCGGCTGGGCGCGGCCATCGCCGCGGCGCGACCTGGTGCAGGCGTGGCTGCGGGCCCAGGGCTTGCAGGGCGTTGAGCTGGCGGCGGAGCTGCCGCCCGACCTGCCTGCGGTGGTGCTGGCGGTGCCCGACCGCGAGATCGCCAGCGCGGCCGCCGCCCTGCGTCAACAGGGCGCGCGGATAAAGGTTTTGCTGCACTGCGCCGGGGCCATGCCTGTTGACCCGCTGCGGGTCTCTGCCGCGCTGGCCTGCGGCTCTTGCCACCCACTGGCCGCCGTGCCGGACCCGCTGGCGCCGCGGCCGGCGCCAAGCCCGCTGCAGGGCGCGCTGTTTGCGGTCGACGGTGACCCGGCGGCGCTGGCGCTGGCCCGGCAGCTGGCTGAGGTGCTCGGCGGGGTGGCGGTGGCCGTGGCCGCCGAGCAGCGCGCCGCTTACCACGCCGCGGCGGCGCTCATTGCCAACGATTGGGTGGCCCTGGCCGATGCGGCTCTGCGCACGGCGCGTTCTGCCGGCCTGCCAGACGCCGAGCTGCGCCGCGGCTTGCTGCACCTGGCTTCGACTGCCCTAGGCGCGCTGCAGAACCTGCCCGACGACCAGAGCCTGCTGCGCGGGCTGACGGGAGCGGTGGCGCGCGGCGATGCGCCAACGCTGGCCAAGCACCTGGAAGTCATCGCTGATCCGCAGGTGCGCGAGCTGCACCGCCAGGCGTCGGCGCTGCTGGTCGAACAGTGCCGCGATCAGGGGCTGCTGCCGGCGGCGGCCGTTGCCCAGCTGCGCGCGGTGCTGCGATCCGATTAGCCGTAGCCATTGGATTGCTTAGGGGTTTCAGGTGCTCAAGATAGGCGATCGCCGCTGTCAGGCCGGTCTGGCGGTGCGGCGGTACAGCGTCGCCCGTGACATGCCCAAGCGCTTGGCGGTCAGCAGCTTGTTGTTGCCCAGGCGCTTGAGTCCAAGGCGAACGCCAGCGGCTTCGAGATCATCCACCGTTGGCAGTTCTTCGGCGACCGGAAACGCCAGCTCCAGGGCTGCGTCCAAGCGGGTCCGGGCATCGTTCGAGGCGATGCGCGTGCTGAACTCAAAGGGCAGGGCCATGCCTCCTGCCGCGGCTATCGGCCGGCTGCTTGGCTCACTCTGGCCCGGAAATGCCGCCATGCGCCCAGGCTGCTGCGCCAACAAGGCGGGGAACGGTCGCGACGGCGTGCTCTCTTGGGCAGGCGCGTCGCGCGACAGCTCCATCAGCTCCTGCATGAACGGCTGAGGCAGGTCGCGCGCGGAGATGGTGTCTCCTACGCAGACTACCGCCGCCCGCGCCAGCACGTTCTGCAGCTGGCGCACGTTGCCGGGCCAGGTGTGGCGTTCAAAAAGTCGCAGCACCTCGGGCGAAACGCCTTGCAGCTCTTTGTTCTCTTCGCGGCCGTACAGGCGCAAGAAGTGCTCTACCAGCAGCGGAATGTCGCCCTTTCGCGCGGCCAGCGGCGGCAGATTCAGCGGAAACACGGCGATGCGGTAGTACAGGTCTTCGCGGAACAGGCCGTGCTTGACCATCGCCGGCAGATCGCGGTTGGTGGCGCAGATGATCCGGGCGTCGGCTTGGAATTCCTGGTTGCCGCCCAAGCGCTGAAAGCGACCATCTTGCAGCACCCGCAGCAGCTTGGCCTGCAGAGCCAGCGACATCTCGCCGATCTCGTCCAGAAACAGCGTGCCACCTTGCGCGGCTTCAAACCTGCCGATCTTGCGGGCCACCGCACCGGTAAAAGCCCCTCTCTCGTAGCCAAAAAGCTCTGACTCCAGCAGGGTGTCTGGAATGCCAGCGCAATTGACTGCAATAAACGGCTGCAGGTTGCGCGGCCCCGTCTCGTGGATGGTGCGCGCCACCACTTCCTTGCCGGTGCCCGAAGGACCGGTGACCAGCACATTGACGCGCGACACCGCCAGCTTGTCGATGGCGGCTTTGACCTCGTTCATCTGCGGTGCGCGGGTGATGAGGCGCGAAAAGCGGTTGCGCTGCACCAGCGTAGAGAGCTGCAGCAGGCTCTCTTCCTGCTCCAGGGCGACCATGGCGTTGCGCACGGTCACCGGCACCCGCCTCATCACGTCAGAGCTCTTGCTGATAAACTCGTAGGCGGCGCCGCTGGTAGCTTCGATCACCAGCTCGTCGGCCTCCATGGCGGTCATGATGACCACACGGGTGCGCGGCGAGATGGCACGGATCTTGTGAAAAAGGCTGAGGTCGTTGCTATCTGGCAGCGACAGGTCCAGCAACACGACGCCGGGCGGGCGGGCTCGGACGACGGCTTCGGCCTGGCGGGCCGTGTCGACCTCTTCGATCGAGTAGCCGGTATCGCGCAGCTCGCGGGCGATGCGGGTAGAGATAACGGGATCGTCTTCCACGATCAGCACGCTGCCGCCCGCAGGCTGCGGGACGTTTTGCGCGTCGCTGGGAGGAAAACTCATCTTGCCAAACCTCCACATTCCACAGGCGAACCTATGGAATAATCAGTGCCTTCGCCGCTGGACACGGAATCCCAGCGCTGGGTGTTTCATCTTGAGACACAGTATAACGAGCCGCAAGGCCGACGGCAAGGCCGCTAGCCCATCAGGCCCAAAGTTCCGGCTTGTAGCTTCAGGCAGACCTGGGCGGGGACCGGGAAAGACCAGCAGTGTCGTCAGGCCCTGCGAGGATGCGTCGGCTGCCACCGGGATCGCGTCGGCGGCATGGCGCAGCCGCGGCCCTGGCGCCGCTGCGGCGGTCTGCAGTGGCAAAGGGCCCGCGGCGGCCGTACCATGGCGGCGCCGGATAAGTCCCGGTCAAGAGCCGCCCAGTCGTGTCAACGCCCCAACCGCAGACGCCAGCAGCTAATCCTTTTGTTGACGCTGACTTGCTGTCGCTGCCGCGGCCGCGGCTGGCAGAGCTGCTGCGCCAGGCTGGGCTGCCGGCCTTTCGCGCCGAGCAGATCTTTCGCTGGCTGCACGTCAGGCTGGAGCGCGACTGGGCCAAGATGACCGACCTGCCAGAGGGCATGCGCCAGCTGCTGATGCAGGCCAAGCCTTTGCAAAGTCTGGCTATTGAAGTCGAGAGGACGTCGGTGATCGACGGCTCGACCAAGCTGGCGCTGCAGACCAGCCACGGTCAGGCCGTAGAGACCGTGATCATGCCCATGGAAGGAGAGGGCAGCTCGCCGGCCTCGGTGACCCAGTGCCTGTCTAGTCAGGTGGGCTGCAAGATGGGCTGCGATTTCTGCGCCACTGCGCGGATTCCGGTGCGCGCCAATTTGACCGCGGGCGAGATCGTAGAGCAGGTGGCGATAGCCTGCCGGCGCGGGTTTGCCGAGGGGCAGGCGCGCGGCGGGGTGGCCGGCGGCCAAGCGGGGCCGCTGTCAGCGCGGCCGCACAACCTGGTGTTCATGGGCATGGGCGAGCCGCTGGACAACCTTGATGCTGTGCTCGACGCGCTGGCGATCCTGATGGACCCCAAGGCCTACGACTTTTCGCCGCGGCGCATCACGGTGTCGACCAGCGGTCTGGCCAAAGGCTTGACGCGGTTGGTAGAAGCGCAGCCGGCGATCAACTTGGCGTGGTCGTTGACCGCCACCACCGATGAGGTCCGCTCGCGGCTGATGCCCGTCAACAAGGGCGTGCCGATTGCCAAGATGGTAGAGGTGTTGTGTTCACTGCCGCGCCGCGATCACCGCAAGATCACTTTTGAGTACGCCATCTTCAACGGTATCAATGACAGCGCGGCCGACGCGGTGCGCCTGGCAGAGATGGCGCTGCGGGTCGGTGCCCACTGCAACGTGATTCCGTTCAATGCCTGGGAAGGCAGCGACTACCAGCGGCCGCCGCGGCCGGTGATCCAGCAGTTTGTCGACCTGGCACGGCGCCACGGCGCTTCGGTGAGCCTGCGCGAGTCCAAAGGCCAGGACATTGGCGCGGCCTGCGGACAGCTGGCGGGCGAGCAGGGCCAGAGCGGCAAGGGCGAACCAGGATAGGGATTCAATTGCGCTCTTGGAGTGCCTGACTGCAAAACCTCAGCGGGATCGCCGCTGCGGGCGGCTGTCCACGTTCAGGTTCAGCGGCGGCGCAGGCTGGCCTGGGCCCCTCAAAGCCCAACGGCCACTCCTCCCAAAGTGCGGGAGGGTGGCCGTTGGCGGCTCTTCCAGAGGGGGGATCTGGAGAGCCTGCCCGGCAGGAAGGGAGGGGGGCCTGCCGAGTCTGATTAGTTTTCCCCAATTCGCAGCCATTGCCTATGGCAGCTGGCTCCAGATCGACCTCTACAACGGCTATGCCCGTACGCGGGCGAGCTTGCGGCGGCGCACCAAGCCGACCAGGCCCACCAGCAGCAGGGCAAGCGCGCCGGGCTGAGCGGCCGAGGGGCTGGCCGTGCAGCCATCGCTCTTGGCCGCGCTGGCGGTGCTGCCGGTGGCTGCGCTGCTGCTGTCTTTGCCTGCCGCGGTGTCGAGATTCTGCGGAGCACCAGCGCCGCCGTCGGTCGCGGTATTCGACTCGCCGCCGCTGCTGCCCGCGTCTGCGCCCAAGGCGGTGTCGACCGACCCAGACGTTGCATCGGACCCGGTCTGCGCTGTGGCGTCTGAGTCCTTGCCGGGCTCAGGGACCCCGGTGCCGCCACTGCCGCCGCTGTCGCTGGCGCCGCCGCCAAGCGCCATCAGAGCCAGCTGCAAGCCGGCGTCGCCCTTGATAGCAGCCTCAAAAGCCTGGGCTTCTTTGGCGCAGCTGATCTCCAGAGCATCGCAGTCCGGCGCGCCCTTGGCGACGCACTGTTCCATGGCGGCGAACTCGACCTTGGCGTAGCCGCCAAGCTTGACAACACTGCAGATCTGCACGCAGAAGTTGACCTGGTCTGGATCGGGGCTGGGCGGCGGGGCGTCGGTCTTGCCGCCGTCGGGCGGAATCATCTTGTCACCCGCGCTGTCGTCCGTGGAGCCAGCATCCTGGGGCTTGGGCGCAAAGCCCGAACCCGTATCCGCACTGCTGCTGCCGGCATCGACAGAGGGCGCGGGGCCGGCGTCGCCGGGCATCGGAGGGGGCGACTCGCCCGGGTCGCTGCCGCTGCTGCCGCCGCCGCCTAGCCCGCCGCACTTGGCCATGGCCATGCAGAACTGCTCGCAGCCTGGCTGAGCAACGATCTTGGCCGGGTCGGGCAGGCACACGCCATAGTCCTTGGGGCAGTCGGCTGGCGGCACAGTGCTGCCGCCGTCGAACTCGGGCATCGGGCTCTTGGCGTCGTCTGGGTAGCTGGCGTCGGTGGAGCCGGCATCGGGCGCCGGCGCCGGCTTGTCTGAGGAGCCGCCGTCGGCCGGAGGCATTGGCGCGCCACCGCTGCCGCTTGACCCGCCACTGGAGCCGCCACTGGAGCCGCCACTGGAGCCGCCACCAGAGCCGCTGCTGCCATCGACCGCAACGCCGGCGTCGGTGGTGGAGGTGCCGCCGCTGGAGCTGCCCATCACTTTGCAGGTCATGTCGCAGGTCTGCCACGACGCGCACGCCGGAGCCGCCGGGTTGCAGACCGCAGCCGTGGGGACGCAAAGCCAGCCGTAGCACTGGCTGCCAGCGCCGCATGGGGTCTTGCTGTCGCAGAAAGACAGAGCCTGGGCGCTGCCGCTCACGGAGAGGCCGGCAACGATCAAGGCTGCAGAAGTAAAGAAGGTTGGGCTCATCCCAAGCCGGGCCGCAATCGCGAGCAGGTGGCGCATGGTCATTCTCCTGAGGCGAGCGGCCTCGTAGCAACCGGTCCACGGGCTGGGGCGACTGCCGCTCCCAAGCCCAGACCGAACGCTTTGTACAGTTTGCATGAGCCGTGCCAACGGCGCCAGCTTTCTACAATCGCTTGGAACCAAAGCCACAATCCGCCAGGCGGCGCCGAGAATCGCATGCGCCTGGCTGTTGAAAAAATCTACATGAGGAAAATTTCTGCGGCTGTGGAAGCTGCCGGGCCCTGGCGGGAGTTCTGATCGCCAACCCGGCCCGCAGCGCTAGATAGCGCGGACCAGCTGCTCTATCAGGCCGACGCCGTAGCCGGTGCCGCGGTTGTCGACAAACGCCGGGCCGGCGAGGTCGATATGCAGCCAGCGCAGGTTGAGGTCGTCGATGTGCAGGTAGACCCACAGGCCACTGGCCGAAGAAGGGGCATTCATGCGGTCGGCCACAGAGTTACGCATATCCGCGACGCTGCTCTTGAATTCCGAGGTGTGCAGCTCAGGCGAGTACAGCAGGGGCATGCAGTGGTCGCCGGAAGCCAGGCCCGCTTTGATCGCGGCGTCTTCCAGGTCGTTGTCATTGCTGACGATACCGGCGTGGTACTTGCCGGTGGCCATCAGCTGCGCGCCAGTCAGGGTGGCGGCGTCGATCAGCACCTTGACCGGGAAATTGCGCCCCACATAAGAGGCGGCGTCGGCCAGGGCGATGCGGCCCTCGGCGTCGGTGTTGTTGACTTCCATGGTCTTGCCAGAGTGCATCTCAATGACGTCGTCGGGGCGATAGGCGTCTGGGCCAATGGCGTTTTCGGCCATTGCCAGGGCTGCCACAACCCGGCGCTTCAGGCCGCCCTTGGCCAGCAGCACAAACGCGCCGAGCACCGCCGCAGCGCCGCCCATGTCGCACTTCATGGTCAGCATCCGCGAGTCGACGATCTTCAGAAACAGGCCGCCGGTGTCATAGACCAGGCCCTTGCCAATGAGCGCCACCGCGTCGCCCTGGGCGTCTGGCGGGTTGTAGTCCAGGATCACCAGCCGCGGAGCGACCATGGCGGTGCGGCCCACGGCGTGCAAGCCGCGCAGGCCGTGGGCCAGCAGGTCGTCGCCGATGATCGACTGGGTGGTGACGTGGGGCAGGGCAGCAACGGCCGAGACGGCCTCGCGCTCAAAAACGGCGGTGTCCAGCTCAGCCGTGGGCATGTCGACCAGCCGCGCAGCCAGGCGAACCGCGTCAGAAGCGGCCGACAGGGCGTCCAAGCCGGCGCTGACCGGGCCAGCGCTGGTGGTCAAGAGCACCGCAATCTCGCCGGCGGCGGGCTTGGCGCCAGCTTTGCGCGAGTACAGCGGATAGCTGCGGCCGATCGCCATGGCGGCGCCTTCGGCCTGGTCGGCGGCGGCAAGCCCGATCAAGATGGCGACCTTGCCGGAGTCTGGGCGAGCAACTCCGCGCAGAGCCAGATAGATCTCCAGGGCGCGGGTCTCTGACAGGTGGCGCGAGATCTTGTCATGCAGGGCGATCAGCACCAGCTGCTTGGCGCCGCCAGCGGGCAGCAGGCTGGTCGAGACGGCGCCCATCGCCGGCTTGGCGTCGGCAGCCAGGCGCTCGGCGATTTCCCTGATGGCGGTGGGCAGCCCGGCCAGCGGCCAACCGGCGATCAGATCCGCTTTGCGGGCCGCAACAACTACCGTCTGCGCCTGGGCGATCCAGTTTTGCGGGTCGGCGGTAAAGGTGATCTGGGCCATCGGTTTACCTCGGCAAGGGTGAGAAACTGGAGGGGGTGAAAACGCAGAAAGCCACCCTGTTCACGCGGAATTCGCTGAGGAGCGACTCCGGTGGGGGTGGCCTGCATGGAGAAACTAGCGGTGGACCTGAGGGGGATCGAACCCCTGACCTCTGCATTGCGAACGCAGCGCTCTCCCAGCTGAGCTACAGGCCCATAACCATTGACATGGACACTAACATACACACCAACATAGACACTGCCACAGACACTGCCACAGACACTTTCGCTCGAAAGCTGACCTGGCCGAGCTGAAGCTTGACCGGGATCTCTCTGACAAGCACCCCAGCCTCACCGCGGCGACTATGACGTCCACCGCGGGGTTCTGGCAGTGCCCAGGGCCGGAATCGAACCAGCGACACGTAGATTTTCAGTCTACTGCTCTACCGACTGAGCTACCTGGGCATCAAGGACAACGGACGCTGACGGGCACCGCACAGGCGCCTTAGCGTGGGGCGGCATTGTGGTGCACTGCGCTGCCGTTGTCAAGCGGGTCTTCGGGCTGCACCGTGGGCGCGTCCGCAGACTCGTCGGCCCCATCCGGAAGCTCCCCTTCCGATCTAGTTTCGTGGACAGACGCCGAGCCGCATCGGCGGACATGTCATGAGCAGGCAAGGCCAAGTGAGGCGGTGCAGCCGCGCGATTGGGAAACAACGAGTGCCCACGTCAGGGGCCAAGGTGATGCGCCACCGAAGGGAAAGATGCCGAATGGAGATCACCCGTTCAAGGGGTCGGAGGCTCATGTGCGTGAACTGAGCAAGCACATAGCCGCCGGGCCCATCAAGGCGGCCGGCGCACGACTCCGACGACGACCACTGCGGGTCGATGGATCTCGCAGTTCCGGAGGCGAACCAGCGTCTTTTGGGATGCTGGCGGGCGCGCTTGAACCGTATGCGACAGCGCTACAAACGGTACTCGCGGCATTGGTTGGGATCGAACTGAGCGGGGCCAACATCCACACCATCCGGCAGGAAGCCGGCGTGGCGGCGCAAGTTCTTCTCACCAAAGGTATCCTGGGTGACTCGCGGCAGTTCCTGCAGAGAGAATGGCAGTAAGATGAGGCCGACCGGCCCTCGCTGAGGATCGACGATGGCTCGCACGAGGTGAAGCTGCTGCTGGTGGTATGGAGGCAGCTTGAGCTGCCGGTGGCGTCCTCATTGGAGCGAGCGAAGCGAATCTGTTGGCGGTACACCCCTGGCGGTCACAGAGATCCACGCGAAGCGCGGGGCGCACGTCCACCCGCCCTGCCTACGTCAGATTTTTCCTATGGATCCGAGCTGTTAGGTCAAGTCATTGACACCGCTCACTTTTTTAGCCGTTCAGCGCAGAATACTGGACTTGTGGAAACCGTCAGGCCAAGGAAAGTGTTCGCAGTACGTCCAAAAGCAACGATTCGCCACCCTTTTTCGTAGGCACTCTGCATTTTCGCGGTCAGCTCATCGAGGTCGTCGGGCACTCGGCCGCATCGAAACTCGACGTCACTGGTCGGCGCGTAGAATGGCGCCCGGATTTCGCCAAACGTTGTCGACATACATCCTTGAGCAACAAGGACAACCAGCGCAGATGCTGCGATTATTGGCTTATTCATCTATGCTGCACTCCCGGTCGGCTCTGGGGGCACTACCAGCCGAACCCGTCCAACCGACTTCCGATGGGCGCATCGGAGCGTATCCCGGAACGCTTCTCCCTGCAAACTGCAGCAACCGCCAGCGGAGAAGCGTGAGCGCCAATTCACTTT
Organism: uncultured Myxococcales bacterium; assembly: GCA_903919145.1. GTDB lineage: Bacteria > Myxococcota_A > UBA9042 > UBA9042 > UBA9042 > SXRM01. The sequence goes on along the minus strand of CAIXGW010000010.1, from coordinate 33,660 downwards.
CCGTTACCAAGCGCCACTACCGGTCTCTGGGGTGGGGGCCCGATTCACGGGCACTGCTCGGCGACCCTCGCCAAAGCGCCAGCGCACATCGACGTAGGCGCCCAGCAGGTTGAGGGCGTACTCGCCCGGCTGGCCGCAGAATGCGCAGCTCTGGGTGGCGGCCTTGACGTCTTCGGGGGTGACCGTGGTCGAGCCCGAGCGGTAGGCGCAGGCTACAGAAAGGTCAAGGTTTTTACTGACATCGTAGCCCAGGCCGGCGGTGACCGTGTGGGTCGGAGCAGGCGGCGAGCCAAAGGCCGACGGGTAGGACTTGTTGGCGGCCTGGGTGTCGAGCAAGTAGCCCAGCCGCGGCTCAAAGTCGCCGACCTTGTAGGCGCCGCCGACGCGGACGGTCATGCTGTCGGTCCACTCGGCCACATTGGGCACTTTCAGCTCGGCGCCCTGGAGCTCGCACTTGTCGCCGTCCAGGCAGGGCTTGCCGGACACGTAGGTGACATCGTTCTCTGAGTTGAAGATGTACTCAAAGTCCGCGCCAAGCCGCAGGTTCTTGATGCCGCGGTACTGCACGCCAAAGCCCGCCTTGCTGGGCAGCTTGAACTCAAACTTGCCGTCCTTGGCGGGCAGGCCAGTGACGGTCACTTTGTCGGCCTCTACGGTGGCGGTGGTGCCGGTCCGGTAGACCGCGCCCAAGTCCCAGTCGCCAAACGCGTACTGCAGGCCGGCGCGGATGCCGGTAAAGGCGTAGCCCTTCATGTCCATGTCGATGTACGGGATCTCGGTGCCGCCTTCCGTGTTGAGCACTTTGCGCTGGAAGGTGACCTGGGCAAACCTGCCGGCCAGGCCAAGGCGCAGGCCCGGAAGCAGCTCAACGGCTAGGGTCGGAGCGGCCTCCAAGAACACCAGCTTGGCGCTGTCTTCCGTGGACGTCACCGAGCCCTTGCTGTCTTTGGAAGTGTAGCTGTAGCCGCCGCCGGAGCTCGCCGCCGGGTACACGGCGAGGCCCGCGCTCAAGTACTTGTGGACGCGCCAGGCAAAAGCGCCCAAGAACGCCGGAGAGAGCGAGAAGTTGGTGTCGATGTTGCCGGAGGTCTTGCTGGGCGTGCCCTTGATCGTCCCCATGATGGGCGAGAAGTCCAGGTGCAGTGCGCCGGCTTCCTGGGCGGCTATGCCAGCGGGATTGTGATAGATCGCGCTGGGGTCGTCGACAGCGCCGATCGCCACACCGCCCATGCCCATGTGGCGCGCGCTGTACAGGATCGGGGTGTCATAGCCTGCCGCAAAGGCAGAGGACGGCAGCAGGGCGGCGAGGCCGAGCAACGCAGTCAGGCGGCGGGCAATCACGGCGGAAAGTGGGCGCATCGGCGACTCCATGGGCGGGCGGTGGCAGGATGGGCAAAGGTGCCGGGCTACTGTGCCACGGCTGCAGCCGCAGCGCCAGATCCGCGGGTGAGCTGGCGCAAAAACACAGCGGGGACCGGCATTGCTGCCGATCCCCGCCGCGAACAACTGTCTCTGGACCGGGACGGACTACTTGGTCACGCCGCAGTTGCTGGCGCCGTACGGATCGCAGGTGCCGGCCTTGCAGGCGTTGGTGTACGGGTCGCAGTTCTTGGCGACGCATTCACCGCAAGCAGCGCTGGCGCTGTCGATGCAACTGCCCAGGCACGGGCCGGCGGCGCAGTAGCCGGTCAGACCGTAGCAGGCGCTGCAGCCCTTGGTCAGGCCGCCAGCGGCGTAGGCGGCGTCCATGCAGTCGGCGATGCACTGGATCTTGGCGGTGGCGTTGGCCTTGCCAAGGCAGCCCTTCTTGAGGGTGCAGTTGCTCAGCTCAGCCTTGAACGCGGTGAGCTTGGTGGCATCGGCCAAGCCGCCCAAGAAGTCCTGGTCGCCCTTGGCGGTGCAGCCCGTGGCCGGGGGAGCCGAGACGTCCGCAGCGACGTCGGCCGGCGCGGTGTCGCCAGTGACGGTGTCGCCAGTGACGGTGTCGCCGGGAGCAGCAGAGTCCTTGGCGGTGTCAGCGGCGGTGTCACCGGCCACGGTGTCCGTGGTGGTGGTGGTGGTGGTTTTTTCTTCTTCGCAACCAAACGCCATCGCCGCAACAGCAGCGAGCGCGAGCAACCAACGCAACTTCTTCAAATGTCACCTCGCGCCCGGGCGCAGCCCCGGGCATAGGGCTTGCCACGGACCGGAGGCGGTGCACTGCGCGCCGCCAGAGCCGTGGTAGCTTGGGGGCGCAAGAATAGAGTCGAGCTTGCCAATGTCAAGTTTTTCAATGATTCTTTGCCGTCGTTCACAGCAATCGTCGCAGGGGCCGATCAAAGGCCTCGCCAGAATGCGCTTCCGTCTAGCGATTTGCCCGGTTCGGCCGCCGGGTCTGCCGCGATCGCCTGACCGGATCGCGGGCGCTGGGGACTTAGCTGGCTGGCCTCTTCCTGCAGCAACGGCGCGAGGTCGGCGCTTCTCTGCAGCCGCCTTTGCCCGCCGGCCTGAGACAGGACCTGCTCATAGACCTGAACAATCCGCCCAAAAGTCTGCTTCCAGCTGTAGCGCGCCTTGCACTCCTGGTGACCGCGGGCCCCCAGCAGGGCGGCCCGGCCGGGCTTGAGCAGCTCGATCCACGCATCGGCGACCAGCGAGGGCTCGGCCGTCTCCAAGGCGATTCCGCAGCGGCACATCGCCAGAATCTCGCCAATGCTCATGTGGGCCGAGCCAAGGATCGCCGCCCCAGAGGCCATTGCTTCCACGGCGGCCAGCCCAAAAGTCTCATAGGGGCAGAGCGCCGCCACCACGTCCGCCGAGGCCAGGATCCGGGCCATCTCTCTGGATTGCTCTACAAAGCCAAGGTAGTGAACGCGCTTGGACCGCGCGGCCAGGGCCCGCACCATCGGCTCGCCGGGGCCGTGGCCAGCGACCACCAGCAGCGGCTCTTGCCCGGTGCGATCGGCGACCTTCTGCCACGCCTCCAGCAGCGGGCGGTAGTTCTTGTCGTCAGAGAGGCGCCCGGCCCAGGCCATCACCACGTCATCGGGGCCAGCGCCCCACTGCGCGCGCAGCTTGGCGTCGCGGTGCTTGGGGTGAAACATCTGGGTATCCACGCCAAGGGGAGTCTGCACGACCTGGTCGACGCCGTGCAGGTGCAGCTGCTGGACCATGCAGTCGGTGGCAGCCATGGTCGCGGCAAAGCGGCCAAAGGTGCGGCGCGCCCACCACCAAGCGGCTTTTTCGCCCAACTGGCCCAGCCATTTGGACTGCTTGGCCAGCACGCGGCCAACGTCGGTCACCGGGAAGTTGGCGTGCCAGAAGCCGACCACCTGGCAGTCCAGGCCCCACAGGGCAAACCGCACCCAGTCTGGGGTGTTGTACGGGCTGCCGACTTCCACCACATCGGGCCTGATCGTGTGCAGCACCCGCCGCAGCCGCCAGGGATTGAGCATGATCCGGTAGCCCGACCCCAGCGGCATCGCCTTGACGTGGTGGATGCGCGCGTGGCCAAACACCTCTACGCCGTTGCGGTCGCTGGGCAGCAGCAGGTGGTACTCCAGGTCATCGCGCTTGGCAAGAAAGCGCAATTTTTCCAGATGGTAACGGCGCACGCCGCCGCCCGTCAGGCTGAAGAAGTCATTGACATCGGCGACGCGGTACTTGGCCATGGCGTTCCGTAGTGGCAGAGGTCGGTCGGCGGGCGGTCCCTCCACCTCTTGCCGGCAAGGTCTGGGCGTGGCAGCGTCCGCAGCAGCAGCCCCTTTCGCATCGGCACCCCCTGCGGAGCCTGTGCCCCTTGGAGATCGCCATGCCGGCCGCGCCAGACCGCACGCATTATCGTCTACTCTCTGTTGAAAGCCAGATTCTGGCCGATAATTTGCTTGGCGATCCCGCGCGGCGCCAGCTGCCGGTGTACCTGCCGCCGCACTATGACCGCGAGCCGGAGCGGCGGTTTCCGGTGGTCTACAGCTTGGCAGGCTATGGCGGCTGGGGCGCGCAGAAGCTGGCCGAAAAGTCCTTTGAGGAACCGCTGCACCTGCAGCTGGATCGCTGGATGGAGAGCGGTCAGCTCGAGCCGATGATCCTGGCGTTTCCAGACTGCTTCACCCGTTTGGGCGGGGCGCAGTACCGCAACTCGCCGGCCACGGGCCGCTACCTGGACCACCTGAGCCAAGAACTGGTCGAGCTGGTCGATAGCCAGCTGCGCACCCAGGCCCACCGCGACTACCGCGGCGCCATGGGTCACAGCTCGGGCGGGTACGGGGCGCTGCTGCTGGGCATGGAAAGGCCAGACGTCTTTGGGCACATCTGCAGCACGGCTGGCGATGGCTACTTTGAGCTGACCTATCCGCTGGACCTGGGCAAGGCCTTTCAGCAGTTCAGCCGCTTTGGCGGGCCGGCGGCCTTTGCCCGGCAGTTTCTGAGCAAGCGTCAGCGCGGCGGCAACGAGTTTGGCGCAATGAGCATCTTGGCCTACGCCCAGGCCTACTCGCCGGACCTAGCGGTGCCCGAGATCTTTTGCCAGCTGCCCTTTGACCTGCAGACCGGCGAGCTGCGGGCCGAGGTGTGGCAGCGGTGGCTGGCCTGCGATCCCGTCAGGCTGTGCATGGAGAGGGTGGGGCAGCTACAGTCTCTGCACACGCTGTATCTGGACGCCGGAACCAGTGACGAGTGGTGCTTGGACGTGGCCACCCGGGTGCTGGCGGAGCGGCTGCGGTCCCTAGGCGTCGCCCACATCCACGAGGAATTTGACGGCGGCCACATGGGCTGCGGCTGGCGCATAGAAGCTTCGCTCGGGCGGATCTCGGACTCGCTGAGGGCGCTTTCGCGTTGACGGATCCAGCGAGTCTCTGTACCTTACGGGCCCCATTTGCGGGTCTGGCACCTGCAGCAAGCGAGGTACGGGCAATGACGACGGCGCAGCGCGATTCCGGTCGAGCCGATAGCAGCGACGCAGTGCCCGGCGGAATTTTCGGGTCTTCCGACGATTCTTCGCAGAGCTCGCTGACTCAGGCCAACCAGGCCGAGCGGCGCAGCTGGGCGCGAGTCGCGGTGGACCTGTTTGTGCAGGAGCGCGACGGCGATCGCCTGTTCGTCCACCCGGCGACCAACCTCTCGGCCTCTGGCATCTTTATTGAGAGCCACTCTTACTCGCTGCGCAACGCCCTGGATCGCCGCTACATTGAGCTCGAATTCCAGCTGCCCGAGCAACAAGAGCCGATCTCGGTGCGCGGCGAAGTGATTGGCGCCCGCCGCACCCGTGGGTTTTCTCACGGCTTGGCGGTGCGGTTCTTGGATCTGGCCGACGGCGATCGCCGCAACGTGGCCGATTTTGTCAACCGCAAGCTGGCCGAAGGCGCAGGCGAAGGCCCGGCCAGTGAGGCCGCGCCGGTCTGAGCGCAGCCCAAGCTGGCGCAGCTCTGGCTTGCAGGCCACCCCATGACATGGGCGCCGTCCCCCGATTTTTGACTGACCAGGAGTCCCCGTGAGCGCTTCTACCCCGCTGCCCCCTCAGTCTGCTGGCCAGCGCCGCACCGTGCTTGGCGTCATTGGCGGCTCTGGCTTGTACGACATGCCGGGCCTGCGCGACCTGCGCGAACACCGCATCGCCACGCCGTTTGGCGATCCCTCGGATGCGCTGATCGAAGGCCACATCGGCGACATGCAGCTGTTCTTCTTGCCGCGCCACGGCCGCGGGCACCGCTTCTCGCCCTCTGAGATCAACTACCGCGCCAACATCTGGGCCATGAAGAAGGTCGGGGTGACCGACATCATCTCGGTGTCGGCCGTGGGCTCGATGCGCGAGACCATCCACCCGGGCGAGATGGTGATCATCGACCAGTTCATCGACCGCACCTTGACCCGGGCCCGCACCTTCTTCTCCGACGGCGTAGTCGCCCACGTCGGCTTTGGCGATCCCGTGAGCAAGCGGGTGTCGCAGGCGCTCATCGCCGCGTGCAAGCGCCTGGACGTGCCCCACCATGTCGGCGGCGCGTACGTGTGCATTGAGGGGCCGCAGTTCTCTACCCGCGCAGAATCCCTGACGTTTCGCACATGGTCAGACGTGGCCGTGGTCGGCATGACCAACCTGCCCGAGGCGCGACTGGCCCGCGAGGCCGAAATCGCCTACGCCACCCTGGCCTTGGCCACCGACTATGACTGCTGGCACACCGACCACGACGCCGTGACCGTCGACCAGGTGCTGGAGGTTGTGCGGACCAACGTGGTCAACGCCCAGCGGGTGATCCGCGCCGTGGCCGAGCAGCCGCCGGTCGGCCCAGACCCGGCTGAGGATGCCTTGAAGTTCGCCGTGATGACCCATCCGTCGGCCATTCCGGCGGAGGCGCGTCAGCGGCTGGCCCTGTTTCTGGACAAGTACTACCCGCCCGTGGCCAGCTAGATCTCCAAGGCGCCAGTGGCCGTCAGCTGGACGCTTACCCGTGATGTGGCCTCTTTGGGGGTTGCAGTTCGGTCTTCTAATCCAAGGTTTTGCCATGCTTTTGGTTGTTGGTTCGCTGGCGTATGACTCGGTCGAGACTGCGCACGGAAAGGTTGAGCACGCGCTGGGCGGCTCGGCGACGTTCTTCGCGATCGCTTCTTCTCTGTTCATGCCGACTTCGGTGGTGGGCGTAGTCGGTCAGGACTTTCGCCACAGCGATCTGGAGCGTCTGCAGGTGCGTGGCGTCGACACCTCTGGCGTGGAAGTGGCCAACGGGCACACCTTCCGCTGGGGCGGCGTCTACAGCAAGCACTTTGAGTCGCGCACCACCCTGTTTACCGAGCTCAACGTCTTTGCCGACTTCAAGCCAAAGCTTGGACCGCAGCACGGCGCCGCCGAATTCCTGTTTCTTGGCAACATCCATCCGGCGCTGCAGCTGGACGTGCTGGCCCAGTGCCGCAGCGGCAGCGGCAGTGGTCCGCGCTTTGTCGGCATGGACACCATGAACTTCTGGATCGCCGGCGAGCGCGCCACCCTGGAGAAGGTGCTGGCCCAGGTCGACGCGCTCTTTGTCAATGACGAAGAAGCCTTTGCTCTGTCGGGCTGTGGCAACATCCTGGAGGCCGCCCGGCAGATCCACCGGATGGGTCCCACGATTGTGGTCATCAAGCGCGGCGAGCACGGCGCGTTTCTTTTTCACGGCGGTCAGGCGCTCATGCTGCCGGCCGTGCTGCTGGACCGCGTCGTCGATCCCACCGGAGCGGGTGACACCTTTGCCGGCGGCTTTATGGGCTATCTGGCCAGCCGCGGCACCTTGGACTCGGCGACGCTGCAAGGCGCCATGGTGGCCGGCACCTGCGCCGCTTCCTTTGCGGTAGAGGACTTCAGCGTAGAGGGCATCGAGCGCGTGGCCCTGGCCGATCTGACGCGCCGCCAAATGCAACTGCGCGCCGGCCTGCTGAGCCCCGAGGTTGACTTCGGCCACCAACAAGGTTAACGGGTTGATTTGTCTAGGGCTGCTGGGTGGGTCGCCCAGCTCGCCGGTGCGGATTCGCGGCGACGCCCCGACCGCTCAGCAACGGACCTGTTCTTTGCGGCGCCCCTTGCTGGGCAGCGGATCTGCCACCCCCGGCTCTCCTGCCAGCGCCATGGCCTGACCGACCCATGACCCGCCCCAATGCCAGCCTGACCAGGGGCGGCCGACACGAGGTATGCAGATGGCTCCTTCGACTCAACCGCCGCGCTGGCTAGAGCTGCTCTCTAAGCCTCAGGTTTCGCAGGCGATGCACAAGCTGGTCACCCTGCGCGCCCCCAAGCCAGTGCTCAAGACGGCGATCCAGGGGTTTGCCAAGATCTACAAGATCGACCTGGCCGAGATGGCCGCGAGCCTGGACGATTTCTCGACCTTTCAAGATTTCTTTACCCGCAAGCTGCGCGCCGGTGCCCGGCCGATCACCAGCGGCGCCCGGATTGTGCCCTCGCCGGCCGACGGCGTGCTGTCTGCCTTTGGCTCGCTGGAGGCCAGCACGCTGATCCAGGCCAAAGGCGTAGAGTATTCTCTGGATGCGCTGCTGGGCGGCTCTGAAGACGCCGATCCCTACCGCGGCGGCACCTATGCCGTGGTGTACCTGGCGCCCAACAACTACCACCGCGTGCACAGCCCGTGGCGTGGCACAGTGGTCCACTGGCGCTACTTGCCTGGGGCCCTCTACCCGGTCAATCGCATGGGGATCAAGCATGTTCCCAGCCTGTTTGCCCGCAACGAGCGCATTGTTGGCCACTGCGACACCGAGTTTGGCCGTGCCGCCATGGTCATGGTCGGCGCCACCTGCGTTGGCCACATGAAGGTCGCCTTTACCGATCTGGCGTGCAACGAAGGCAAGCCGGGCTCGGGACTGCAGCCCTGCTCGCCCATGCTGGCGCTAGAGCGCGGAGACGAGTTTGGCGTGTTTGAGATGGGCTCCACCGTGGTGATGCTGTATGCCCGCAAGGACTTGGAGCCTGCCCGACCGCTGCCATCGCCGGTGCTCATGGGCGAGCCCTTGCTGCGCGTGGTCGGTTAGTCGATGAGCCAGGCGCCGCAGATCCCGTGGTGGCACACGCCCTTGGCTGTGCTCGACACCGAAACGACCGGCTTGTCTCCGCAAAATGGCGACCGCATCATCGAGGTCGCGGTGATCGCCTTTGACGGCGGCGTCGTCACCGATCGCTGGTCGCAGCTGACCAATCCCGGCAAGGAATTGGACCCAGAGGTGACGCGCCTGACCGGCATCCAGCCGGCGGAATTGCTGGGTCAGCCAACCTTTGCGGAAATCGCCCCAGAGCTGCACCGCCGCCTGCAGGGCCGCACCCTGGTCGCCTACAATGCCGGCTTCGATCGCGGCTTTTTGCTGCACGAATTCAACCGCGCCGGCCTGTCACTGCCGCGCGGCTCGCGCTGGCTTGACCCGCTGGTGTTTGCCAAGCAGCTGCAAAAAGGTCAGGGCAATCATAAGTTGGGCAGCGTGGCCAAGCGCCTGAGCGTCCAGCTGGAAGAAGCCCACCGCGCCGCTGCCGACGCCGAGTGCGCAGGCTGGGTCCTGCTCAAGCTCGCCGAGCAGCTGCCCGCCGACTACGCTCAAGTGCTTGATCTCCATGAAAAGTGGGAGGCAGAGCAAGAGGCCGAGCGCGCCGTGTGGAAGTCGCGCCAGCAGGGCCGTGGCGGTCGCTCGGCGGGGCCGTCGGTGGACAATGACCAGCCTATTCATGCCTTGGGGCCGGGCTATGCCCATGGCGATGAGCTGGATCCGGCGCGCTACATGTACTTGCGCTTTGTCCGCTGAGGCTGGGCCGCAGCAGCTCTCAGCAAGAACCAGCTGAAAACCCTGCACTGGAGCCGGTACGAGCGCTTTGGCCTGCTCGGCCACCGGGCAAGCAGACAGGCTACCCGTCAAGAACCCGGTGATTGCCAGGTGCTCCAGGCCGCCCAGGACCTTCTGGCAGCCCCGCGGTCTTGGCGCGGCGGGGCAGAGCTTTCGCTTCGGCGCGGCATTGACTACCATGCCTGCTATGGCTACAGAAATCGAACTCAAATTGTGTCTGGCCGATGAGATGGACTTCCAGCGCGTTCGGCTGGCGCTGGACAACTTGGCGCACCGTCGGGGCACAGCGGTAGAAGACCTGGAGCAAACCAACTACTACCTCGATACCCCGCGGCTAGAGCTGCGCGCCCAAAAGGCCATGGTGCGGGTCCGCGCGGTGGGCCCGGGGCCAGCGGCGCAGCGGGCGGTGGTCACCTTGAAGATCCGCCCGACCCTGGTCGACGGCTTGCTGAGCACCGCCGAACACGAGCTGGTTCTGCCAACGGAGCTGGCCGCGCCGTGGTTGCTCTCGCCGCCGCCGCGGGTCCAGCCTGCGGACCTGGGCATTGGCGACTGGCTGGCCGAAGGCGGACTGATCGAGCGACCCCTGGGCCCGCAGAGCTGGCTGCACGTGGTTGGGGCCATGGCCAACACCCGCCGCGTCTATCAGCTAGAGGGCTATCAGATCAATGGGCCTCAAGGTCCGCTGACTTTAGAGCTGGACCACGCCCGCTTTGGCCTGGGCGGCGCCGATGGGCATCGCTTTGAGATCGAGCTCGAACACCCCGACGCTGCGGCGTGGCGCACGGTGATCGACGGCTGGCTGGCCGGCTTGGACGTGACTGCCTACCCAGCGACCGAGACCAAGTACGCCCAGCTGCTGCGCCTTTCTGCCGTGGCACCGACCTGGCCGGCGGGTTGATCGCTGGCGGCCAGGACGCGGTGGCCTGACCATCCAGCGTTGCCCTTGCAGCGGCCCAGCCGGCGCAACGGCCCTACTTGCACATCGCCGCTTTGTCCAGGCAGCAGTCGCCGCTGAGCGCGCAGTCCTGGTCGCACCAGCAAGCACCCGTCAAGCTCTGAACGCCGCAGGAATTGGCACACGAGCCGCTGCACTCGGCGGTGTAGTCGGCACAGCAGTCTTTGGTGGTGGTGCAAAGCGCGTCGCAATAGCAGGTGCCGGTCAGGGACTTACCGCCGCAGGCGCCGCCGCAGCTGCCGGGCTTGGGCTGCAGGCAAGCGCCGGGCTGAGAGGGTAGGGCAGACGCGCAGCTTTCCGGGCCCACACAGGGCAATTCCAGCGCCCAGGTCGACCACTGTAGCGATGTGGACCCGCAGGTGGCTGCGCCGCCAGAGCAACTGCCCTGGGCCGTGCGCTTTTGCAGCTGGGTGTTGCCGTTGACGGTCGCACAGCGGTATTCGCTCTTTAGCGGGCCGCCGCAGACAGAGCCGGCGCTGGCCCAGTAGCCGCCGCCAGCGCAGCAGGTCGTGTCTGGGTTGCACTGCGACTGGGTGGCGCCGCCAAAGGCCAGCCGGACGGCGACTTCTTGGCAGGCCGGGCTGTCATTGGTCAGGTTGAAAAACACTGTGCCCGACTCGTCCAGGCCGCTGGCGTCGGGCGTGTATTCCAAGACGCCACTGCTGGCGGTCTTGCAGCAGCCATTGCCCGCGACCTTGCTGACGGCGGTGTTGGTGTAGGTGTCGGTGCCGGCGGGGCAATTCACCGGCGCGCAGTCGGTGCCGTTGGCGCCCAGGGTGCAGCGGTAGTAGGCGCAGACTTTGACCGAGGCGCTGGCGGTCCACGCCACATAGACCTTGGGGTCGGTGAGGTTGGTGGCGTCGGTAATGTCCATAGAGAAGAAGTCTTTGTCGGTGGCTGACTGCAGCTTGACCTTGGGAGACAGCCAGAGCGCAGCGTCCGAGTCGTTGACGGTGCCAAGCTTGTAGCTCGAAGCCGTGGCCTCCAGGCCTTCGTAGCTGTCATTGGCGCTGCACAGGTCGGCGGTTTTGGGTACGCAGCTGGGCAAAGCAGACGTCAGGGCCGCAGGCGTGCAGGTCTCGCCCGCGCTGCAGTTGAGGGCGGTGGCCCAGCTGGTCCAGGTGGGGCTAAGGGAAGAGCAAAAGCCCGAGGAGCCGCTGCAATTGCCAAACTTCTTGCGGACCTGGATGGCATTGGCGCTGCACTGGTACTCGGTGGCCAGGGCGCTGCTGCATAGCGTTCCGCTGGCGGCGAACTGGCCCTTGCTGTCGCAGCAGGTGCTGCCGGGCACGCACTGGGTAGACACCTTGCAGCTGCCGGGCACGGTAGGCGCGCTGACGCTGCACACTTCAGACGACGCGCAGGTCTTGAGAGTGCTCCACGGCGACCACGCATAGGTAGAGCTGGAGGTAGGGCAGGAGGCCGCAGTGCCGCTGCAGCCGGCGACGGCGACCCGCTGCAAGAGCTTGCCGCCCAGGGCCGTGGAGTCGCAGCTGTACTCTGTGGCCAAGGTGACCGTGCCGCAAGTCTTGCCCGCCGCAGAGAATTGCCCGCTGTCTTCGCAGCAGGTGGTGCCCGGTACGCACGGCGACAGCAGCGCCTGGCCAAAAGACAGCTGCACCGCCAGGGCGTGGCACTTGCCGGCCAGGTTGGTGACCTGCAGCCACCCTTGGCCGCTGGCGTTGGCGCCGGCGACGGCTTTGGGCGCCACGGCCAGCGAGCCCGAGGCACCGCTTTGGCAGCAGCCGTTGATGGCGGCTCCACTGACATCGGCGGCGGTCTTGGCGGTGCTGCCGGTCGGGCAGGCCAGCGGCGCGCAGTCCTTGCCGTTGCTGCCCTGGCTGCACGCATAGAAAGCGCAGACTTCGACCGATTGGCTGCCCGTCCAGCTGGCGCCGACCAGCGGTTGCTTGGCGTTGACGGCGTCGGTCAGCTGCCAGCGCACCACATCGACGTCGCTGGCGGATCCCAGCTGAAAACTCAAGGACTTGGGTAGCGAGGCGTCGCCATAGGAGCCCACATCGAAGGGGGCCTTGAGGCTGACACCGGCCTCTTGGGGATCGGGCTGGCCGCAGGCGGGGTCGGCGCCGGCCTGGCAGGTACCGGCGTTCGCGCTGTTGGTGACCTGGCAGACGGTGCCGCCGCCGCACTGCAAATGGGTCTGCCACGCCTGCCAGACCAGCAGCGGGGCGCTGGTGGAGCACTGGCCGCCCGGGCCGCTGCAGCCGGCCACAGCGATGCGCTTGCGCACCGAGCCGCCGTCGCTGGCACAGGAGTACTCGGTGCTGATGGCGGTGGTGCCGCAGGTAGTGCCCGTCGGCTTGACCTTGCCCGCGTCGCAGCAAGAGCCGCTGCTGCACTTGCACGCCGCCGTCAGCGTCCAGTTCAGCGGATCGACGGCAGTTTGGCAGGCCATGCAGGGATCGCCCGGCTTCTTGACGCCATCGGTCATGCACAGCCCGTCGATGGTGCACAGGCCGGGCTGCGGCTTGAGTCCGCACTGGCCCGTGGCGTCATCGCAGGTCGGCATCTGGCAGGCCAGGCCGCTGGGGCACTTCTTGGGCAGGTGAACACAGCTGCCCTGCACGCAGCCATCGTCGGTGCAGGCCTTGCCGTCGCTGCACTCTGCGGCGGTGGTGCAGCCAGCGGCGACCAGCGGCTCGCAGGTGGCGCTGCCGCCCGCAGTCACGACGCACTTTTGCTGATCGGTGCAGGTCTGGGTGGTCTGCCAGGCCGTCCACGCCAGGCTGGCCGCGGCGCTGGAGCAGTCCTCTGGGCCGGCGCCGCTGCAGGCGGGGGCGCCCTTGCGCAATTGAGCCTGTTTGCCGTTGCACGCCCACTCGCTCTGGATGGCAGCTCCGCAAGGCGTTTGGGCCGGCGACACCTTGTTGGTGGCCGTATCGCAGCACGGGCCGGCGCTGCAGCAGCCGCTGACGGGCTTGGCCTCACACGTTCCAGTCGCCACGGCGCAGGTCGCTTGGATGCAGGGGTCGCTGGTGGCGCAGTCGCTGTTGGCCTTGCAGCAGCCGGGCTTGGCGGTGCCGGCGCAGGTGCCCCCGGCGGCGCATTCGTCTTTGCCGGTGCAGGCGTTGCCGTCGTCGCAGGCCGCGCCGTCATTGTCAGTCCAGCTGCTGTTGCTGCCAGCCGGATCGCAGCGGTGGCAGGGGTTGGCGGGATCGGTCTCGCCCGCGGCAAAACAGCTGCCGGCAATGGCGCAGGTGCCGGCCTTGATCAAGTGCTTGCAGGCGCCCGTGACCTTGTCGCAGCCGTCGGCGGTGCACGGCAGGCCGTCGTCGCAGCTGGTCAAGGTGTGGACACAGCCAGAAGAAGTGCACTGGTCGGCGGTGCAGGCGTTGTTGTCTTGGCACTGCGCTTGGGTGGTGCAGCAGCTGCCGTTGCCGGGGTGGCTGCACTGGCCATCGATGCAAAGGTCCTTGGTGCACGGGTCGCTGTCGTCGCAGGCGCCGTCGCTGCTGCAGCTGGCGGTGTCGGCGGCTGGCGAGTCGGCAGTGCTGGCGTCCGCGCCGTCTGGGGGGGCCAAATCATCGGCGTTGCCGCCGTCTTCCAGCGCCTGGGCATCGGTGCCGGCAAAATCTCCGTCTTGAACCGGAGTATCTGGCTGCGGTTCTTCGGCGTCGCTGCCGCCGGCGGTGCTGCCGTCCACGCCTGGGTTGGCGTCGGTCTTTGCTTGGCTGGTGTCGTACAGGCCAGTGTCAAACTTGGGCTTGGGCAGGTCAGCCGTTGCGTCGAGGAGAGCTGTGGCCTGGGTAGGCTCGGCGTCGGTGCAGGCCGTGGTGGCCGCCAGTGCCGCCCAGACAGCCCACAGCGCCAGCCGATCTCGGTGGATCCCTATCATCGCTTGCTCCGCTTCCCTTTGGCACGGGGTCATTGGCAGTCGCCGGGGGTCTACAGGTCCTCGTCGGCACCCAGGAACTCTGACAAGCCGGGAATTCGCTGCGCCGTCTTGAGGGCCAGCCGCCGCGCCTTGCCAAAGGCCCGCTCTGCTTCAAACAGGTTCTCATAGGGCAGGGGCAGCACCGCACCCACCGGCACCGGCGGCGACACCGGGCCCATCCGCCGCACCACCCGGTCGGCGTACAGCGCCGTAAAGCCGGCATCCAGGGCAGCGGTGCGCGGCAGCAAATCGATCGCCGTCCGCCTGGCCAGCTCAAGGTCGCACAGGCCGCGCCGCGCTGCGTCTTCCAGCGAGCCCGCCAGACCATCGGCGGTCACCCGGTGTTCCTGCACCAGCTCTTCGGCCACGGCGGTCAGCACCCGCTCGTCGGCCAAGCCCTCTGCTGCCAGGTTCAGTGCGATCTGAAAGGCATTGAAAGTGGCGGTGACTCGCCCGCGGTAGGCGCCGTAGCGGCTCGGCGGAGAGCTGCCTTCCAGGTGGATGAAGATGCGCCGCACCGGGTCGTGCTCGTGCATCAAGGTCACCCGCTCCATCACAGCAGCGACTTCGTCAGGGTAGGCGCCGCACTGTTCCAGCAGCCGCGCCAGCCGCGCCGGGGCCACCCGCCGGGCACAGACATCGGCATAGAGGCAGTAGACCAGCGCATCGACCTCGGCGTCGTCGCCAAAGCAGATCTCGCCAACGTCTTCGCCGCGGGCCGCCAGCCACAGCCGCGTGTCCAGGTGGGCCTTGAGCTTGTAGGGCACTTGGGCCGACAGGCTGCGCACCCGCCCGCGCCGCAGCGCCGCGCCAAAATCCTTCAGCACCAAGCGGTCGCAGCGGATGCCATGCAGGGCAAACATCGCCAGGATCCGCTGGCGCAGCAGGGTGGGGCTGCCAGAGACGACCACCACCCGCGCGTCAAATGTTTGCGAAAGGGCCGACAGCAGCGCCCGCATGCCCGGGATGGTGCGCCGCCGCTGCGCCGACTCGACCGCCGCCTCTACCAAGCCGCGCACCGTAGAGAAGTCGGTGTGCAGATAGGTCTTGTCCAGGTCCCAGCGGTAGACAACCTCTGGCAGGTGTTGCTCTGCGCCGCTCAAACCGGGCCTCTCAGTGCCGCCAGCGAGCGCGAAGTCTCGGCCAGTAGGCCCTTGCGGTGGCAGGTGATGGCCAGCTTGACCGCATTCTCAAAGGCCATCTCGCCGGCGTCGGGGTTGGCCACCAGCACCAGGTGCTGCAAGCCCAGCAAAGGTGCGCCGCCGTAATCTTTGAATTCGCTGACTTTGCGCAACATGCCGACGCCCTGGCTCAGCAGCCGCAGGCCGACCCGCCACGTCATCTTGGTCTTCCAGGCGTAGCGGGCTGCTTCGACCGTCATGTCGGCCAGGCCCTCTAGCAGACCGTGCACGGTGTGGCCGACCAGGCCATCGGTGACGACCACATCGGCCAGGCCGCGGCTGAGCTCAGTAGCGCGGATGTTGCCAACAAAGCGCAGCCCGGGCAATCCGCGCAGCCTTTGATGGGCTTCTACCACCTCAGGCGGCCCGTCCTGCGGTCCGGGGCCCGTAGACAGCAGCGCCACGCTGGGCTCGGCCAGCCCAGAGATGGCCCGCGCATAGGCCGCACCCAGCACGGCAAACTGCACCAGCTCGTCCGCGCTGACGGTGCGCTGGCCCGACACGTCGAGCAGCAGGGCCAGCGGCTCGTCCTGGCCGCTGCGCGGCATGGTCGGCACCACCGCCGCCGCGGCCGGAGCCACACAGCCGGGCACCAGCGGCAGGTGCTTCATCACCAATTCGCGCACCAGGTCGGCAGGACTGGCGGTGACCAGCGCGTGGGCCTCGCCCTCTACCAGCAGCTGCAGCGCTACTGGCAGGCCGACCCGCGCCGCCTGGGCCTGGGCCAGGGTGTCGCCCGGCCGCCGTGGAAAGGCCGCACCGCCGGGGATCAGACGCAATCGCATGGGATCATAGGGCATAAGCCCCAGCTGATCTTGTAGGGCCGCCACATCGCCGACCAGCAGCACCTGCGCTGCGCCTTCGCGCGACGCCCGCGCCGCAGCCCGCACGATCGCCCCCGGCGCCTGCAGGCCGCCGTAGCTGTCAAAGACAATGGTGGTTCGCGAGTGGGGCACGGCTTGCTGCTCTGCGGTCCGCTTCCGCCGCACGCCAGCATGCCTCAATTCGCCGCAGCCGTCGATCTCAAGGCGCCGGCGGCTCTCAGGACCCGCCGACTCAGACTCCGCTGACTCAGCAGGTTCCCCAGCCCAAGCAGCCGTTGCTGCAGCTGCCAAAATTGAGTCCGGGGGCGTGCTTCTGCTTCCAAACCTCGCGATCGGCGCCTTTCATCAAGATGTTGCAGACCTGCACAGAGCTGGAGATCTTCAGGTTCGGTCCAAAGCCCTCTAGATCTGCCAGTTTGGCCATGCCGCTGACATTGAAGCTGGTCACGGTCTTGAGCACAGGGAAGGACACGGCAGTGATACCGTCCAGGCTGTCGAGCGATAGGGAATTGATGTTGGTCAACAATGGAAAGCTGGCCAGCGAGGTCAGCGAACCCATGTAGCCGACCTGGAGCAGAGCCACATTTGCCAGCTTGGCGAAGGTGGGCAGAGCGACCAAGGACTGGCAGTGGCTGATGTTCACGCTGCTGGCCGACGTCAGTGCAGAAAATGCCTTAAAATTTTTCAGTTCTGACAGTTGGTTGACCGTGAGTGTCTTTAGGGACACCAAGGCATGGAAAGCATCCATCGACTCCAGGTTGCCCAGCGACTGGATCGTCAACGCCGCTGCCAAAGACTTGACCCCGCCAAAGCCTTTAATAGTGCTTACTTGGCCGCCCGAGATCGCGACGGTGTGCTGCACCGCAATTCGGCTGGGAAAGTCCAAAGTGGGGCTGGCATAGCTGTTGACCGTCAGCGCGTACACGCTGGTCAGAGCCGGCAGCTGGGCAATGTGCTCCGCCGCAGAGATGTAGAGCGTGCCCTGGATGTTCTGGACGCCGGTAATCTGCTGGCGCTCCGCAGCCGTCAGCGAGGCCATGTCGACATTGCCGTTGATAGAGCAGGGCGTTTGGCCGGCAAACTTGGTGCCGCCAGGCAAGTTGCCGCTGTAGACACCGCTGCACTTGGTCGCCGCCACAGAGCCACCTGCTCCAGAGCTGGACGCCGAGGCGGGGTCTTCGCTGGGAGCCTTGCCGGTCGGGGTGAGCGGCGGCTCGTCGAATTCGGGCAAGCACCCGGCGACGGCAGCCACGGCCACAAGGCCCGCGGCGGCGAGAAAGGGACGCAGGAACACGGATCGGATCGTCATGGTCGGCCCCCCTTAAAACGCCATGCCGCCGCCGAGGCGGAACACGGTGCCGAAGTCAGTGCGGGTGGTGGTGACAAAGGGGTTTTCGCCGGCAAAGTAGGCTGGGTTGCTCTTGCCGGGCTCTTCCCGCTCTACCTGGCCCCACAGAAACTCGGTGAAGACCAGAAAGGCTCTATCGCCGTAGCTGCCCATAAACACAGTGCCCTTCAGCGAAGCGAGGTTGAGGCCAGTGGCGCTGGCGCCAAACCTGGTGGCGCTGGTCCCGCCCGGCCACCACTGCCACTGCAGCTCGGCCGCCAGCCCGTCTCCAATGGCCATGGCGGCCTTGGCTTTGAGGTAGGTGGCGTAGGCGTGCAAGTGGTTCAGGCCAAAGCCCGGAGCGATGCCGATCTGCAGCATCTCGCGGTCGCCGGACATGTGGTGAAACAGCGTGATCGGGAAGCCCACAGAGAAGTCATAAGCAAAGGCGCCCAGCATCGGCTTGCTGCTGTCGCCGGCCTCGGTGGACGATCCGCCGTCATAGCCCAGGTTCATGCCAAATTCGACACCGCCCAGGTTGCCTAGCGGCGTGACCTTGCCAAGAAAAGCGCCTTCAAAATTCAAGACAATCTGGCTGCCGCTGCCCTTGTTGTTGCCACCAAAGGTGTAGTCGGCGGTGCCCCAATAGCCCTCGACCCGGATGTCGCGAGAAAGGCCGACCCAGCCGATCTCGGCTTGCTTGGCCCAGGCCGGGCTGACCAGCACCAACGAGCCCAACAGGCACAGGGCTGCCGTCCGCAGGTTGACCCACCCACGGCGAATCCACAGTTTCTTCATGGAGTCCTCCAGAGGTGGTTAGAAGCGGGCCCCAAGGCTGATGTGGGTGCCAAAGGACAGGGAAGTCAGCTCAGGCGTCGTGACTGCAGCTCAGGCGTCGTGACTGCAGCTTCGGCGTAGACGCGGCCCAGCACCGCCGCCTGGGCGCCAAAGCGCCAGGGAAACTCGCTGTTCAGCGCGGTGGTGGTCGAGCCCTTGACCTGCATGCTGTTGAATTCCTTGTCGCGCGAGTGGCCAAACCAGTTCCAGTCAAAGTGCCCGTAGGCGACCACTGGGCCAAAGGCGTAAGACAGGCGCAGCGGCATGCCCACGTAGGCGTACTTGCTGATCAGGAATTTGCCGTCTTCGCCAATGGCAGAGCGCACGCTGGCCCAGCCAAAGCCAAGGTCAAACATGCCCGAGCCGTCGGCAAAGGGCAGGCCCCACAGCATCATGTTCATGCGGAACCCTTCAGAATTGCCGCCGATCTGCCGCGAGTAGATCTGCAGGTCAAAACTCTGGTTGGCCGAGCCAAACAGCCCTGCCGCCGCCGAGGCCGTGGCTGCCGTCATGGCGGCGCGCTCAGCTGGGCTGTAGTAGGTGGTCCGGGTGTAGCGGTAGCCGCCGGATTCCCAGGACTGGGTGCTCTTGGGTCCGCTGGCCGCAGCCGCGCCGCCCAGCATGACGGCAATGGCGGCGATGGTCCCAGAGATAAAGCCGTTGCGCTCGTAGTAGCGAAAGCCCATGCTCACCGGCGACAGGCCGTGGTTGTACTTCCAGCCTGAAAGCTCGCCGCCGCCCATCTCGGCAAACAAGCCGCCGCTGACCGAGTAGCCCTGTAGCAGGCTGCTGCCCTCTTCAAAGAGCGAGGCATCCGCTGCCAAGGCAGGGGTCGAGGTGGCCAAGGTCGACAGGGCCAGGGTTGTCAGGGTCAAGGCGCCGGCCAGCGCCGCCTTCCACCGGCTGCCCGCCGCAGGTGCGCAACCGCGCATGGGGCCGGGCCTGGTAGCCGCGACGTTTCCGATTCTCCATGGAGATCGAATGTTTTCACCTTTGGCTGCTAGCTAGGCGCGCCGCGCAAAGTGCGCAACGCTAGATCGGTACGGTTTCGGCGATCGTGCCGACCAAGTCGTGGTGTTGTCAAGGAGGAACCGGCCTATCCGCAGGGCGCAGCCTTGGCGCTTGCGGTGCAGGCTGGGACGCGTCGGTGGCCAAAAGGGTCTAGCGACGGGCGCGAGCTCAGGCCGGCGGCGCAAAAGACAGCAGCTCGACTTCGATGGCGCCATTGGTCAGGCGTTGGCCGTGCAGGGGCGTCCAGCCAAAGCTCTCTACGAACTGCTCGTGTGCAGAGAGAACGTGCACAGACTCCAGGCCTTTTCCGCGCCAGCTCTGGCCCAGCTGCTGATACAGCTCGGTCACGCCAGAGCCGCCGAGGCGCTCGCCATAGGGAGGATTGGTCAACAGCAAGGTGCCCTGCAGCTGCGGGCCCAGCCGCGTTGCATCGGCCTGTTCGACCTGGATCACGTCGCCCAGGCCGGCCTCTTGGACGTTGCGCTGGGTGGCCTGCACCGACCACGGATCCACGTCACTGGCGCGAATCCTCAGTGTGGGCGCGGTCAAAGCCTTGCGCGCTCGGGCCACAGCGTCGGCGCGCTCCTCGCCGCACCAGCGGGTCATGGTCTTGTCGTGCTGGGGCCAGCGCTCGACCGCAAAGGTGCGGGTGCAGCCGGGAGCGATGCCCAGGGCCTTGCTGGCGGCCTCTAGGACCAGAGTGCCGGACCCGCACATGGGATCCAGCAGCGGCTGCCGCGGGTCCCAGCGCGACAGGTCGACGCACGCCGCCGCCAGGGTCTCTTTGAGCGGCGCCGGACCGGGAGACACCCGCGTGCCGCGCTGGAACAAAGGTGGATCCGAGGCGTCCAGGTAGAACGTCCAGCGCCCCTGATGGCCGCGCACCACCACCGTCACCTGCGGATCGCGGCGGTCCACGTCGGGGCGGCGGCCAAGGCGGCGGGTCAGATCGTCGGCGATGGCGTCTTTGACGCGCAGGCCCACAAAGCGCAGGTCGGTCAAACCGGCAAAGGGCCTGCCATTTTCGCGCTTGCCCGGGGGCACCGTGTCGCCGGTCGCATACACAGCAAAGGTAGAGCGCGCGTCGAGCCACTCGCCCCAGTCGATGCGGCGGGCAGAGAGGTAGAGCGTCTCGCCATCGTCACCGGGGCCAGAGCCCAGCTCCAGCAACAGCCGCTGGGCCACGCGCAAGTGCACCAGGGCCTTGGCCAATTCGCGCCAGCTCAAGTCCAGGTGGACGCCGTCGCCATCGACACGCAGGATTTTCAGCGACAGCGCCCGGCACTCAGCGGCCACCGCGTCCAGGGTTCCGCGCGCTGCAAGGGCTAGAAAATGCATCGAATCTCTCGTGGCCGCCGGCACGTGCGGGGCCTAGGCGGGCCGCACTGAGCAGCCCAAGAAGGGAGTCACAGCTCGGTGGGCAGCTGCGGCCAGGAGGCGCGCTCGCGGCGGTCCATCCAGATGAACATCGCCGCCACCACCAGCGAGACACCGCCGATGATGCCGCTGAAGTACCACCAGCCGTTCTCGGTCTCATTGGCGACACAAGTCACGCACTTGGCGGCGAGTAGGGGCTGAGACATCCACGTAGCAAGCAGACCATGCACAGCGACCTCCGTGGCAAGCATAACCGACATTGCTTCTGTCGTCAGCAGCAGTCGGTCTTCAAGACCACGGAGTCAGAGCCCGCGGACGCCAGCTGGATTCAAGGGCGCCGTGCGGCGAGCAGAGCCGGGGCACAGGTGGCCACCCTGTGGCGTTTACGCCGTAGCGTGGGGCACATCCCGCTTGGTCCACTGCGACGGCGGCACTTCCAGGGCGTGCTCGAGCACATCTTCCATGCGGTGGGCGAACACAAACTCGACCCCTTCGCGCGCCGCGGGCGGGATGTCCCGCAGGTCTTTCTTGTTCTTCTCTGGCAGGATGATCTTCTTGATGCCGCCGCGCATGGCCGCCAGGACCTTGTCTTTGATACCGCCGACGGGCAGCACCAGCCCGCGCAGGGTCGCCTCGCCGGTCATGGCCACATCGCCGCGGACCCGCACGCCAGACAGCAGGCTGACCAGCGCGGTGTACATGGTGACGCCGGCCGACGGACCGTCTTTGGGCACGGCACCTGCCGGAAAGTGCACGTGGATGTCGTGCTCTTCAAAGGCCCGGCGCTCGATGCCCAGCTTCTCTGCGTTGGCCTCGACCAAAGACAGGGCGATCTGGGCCGACTCCTTCATCACATCGCCAAGCTGGCCGGTCAGGCGCATCTTGCCCTTGCCCGGCATCTTGGTCGCCTCGATAAACAGCAGGTCGCCGCCGCTGCGCGTCCAGGCCATGCCCGTCGCCACGCCCGGTTGCTCTGTGCGCGTGGCCACTTCTGGCTCGTACACAAAGTTGCCCAGCATCTCTTCCAGGTCGGCGTCCGTCACCGTGACGGCTTCTGCGGTGCCCTTGGCCACCTGCACCGCCACCTGCCGGCAGATGTCGGCGATCCGCCGCTCCAGGCTGCGCACGCCGGCCTCGCGGGTGTAGTGCGAGATGACCTTGGCCAAGATGTCATCGCTGATCGCGCACTGCACTTCATTGAGGCCGTGCTCTTTGAGCTGCTTGGGCAGCAGGTGCTCCTTGGCGATGTGAAACTTCTCTTCGTGGGTGTACCCCGACAGCTCGATGACCTCCATGCGGTCGAGCAGCGGCGCCGGAATGGTGTCCAGGGTGTTGGCCGTCGCGATGAACAGCACCTTGGACAGGTCGAACGGCGTGTCCAGGTAGTGGTCGGTAAAGGCGTTGTTCTGCTCGGGGTCCAGCACTTCCAGCAGCGCCGCCGTGGGGTCGCCGCGCCAGTCGTGGGTCAGCTTGTCGACTTCGTCAAGGATCATCACAGGATTGCGTGACTCAGCCTTCTTGAGGCCCATGATGATCTTGCCGGGCAGGGCGCCGATGTAGGTGCGGCGGTGACCGCGGATCTCGGCCTCGTCTCGCACGCCGCCCAGGCTCATGCGCTGGAACTTGCGGCCCAACGCCTGGGCCACCGAGTGACCCAGCGACGTCTTGCCCACGCCCGGAGGGCCCACCAAGCACAGCACCGGGCCGCGCATGTCTTGCTTGAGCTTGGAGACGGCCAGGTACTCAATGATGCGCTTCTTGACCTTGTCGAGCCCGTAGTGGCGCTCATCCAGGACTTTTTGGGCGTTGACCAGGTCCCAATTGTCAGCGGTCATGCCCTGCCACGGCATGTCGGCAAACCACTCGAGGTAGGTGCGCGACACCGTGTACTCTGGCGAGCCCTGCTGGATGTTGCGCAGGCGCTTGAGCTCTTTGGTAGAGATCTTCAGGGCATCTTCTGGCAGCTGGGCCTTGTGCAGCCGCTCTTCCAGCTCGCCCAGCTCGTCGCTCTCTCCGCCGTCCAGCTCGCCCAGCTCTTTCTGGATGGCCTTGAGCTGCTTGCGCAGCACGTACTCGCGCTGGCTCTTGTTGAGGTCGCCCTTGACCTCCGAGTTGATGCGCTGGCTGATCTTGAGGATCTCGACCTGTTGAATCACCAGTTGCAGCGTCTTGGTCAGCATCTCTTGCAGGGTGGGGGCCTGCAGCACGTCGACCTTCTCTTCGACCGAGACGTTGAGGTGGGTCATCAGCAGGTAGACCAGCCGCGACGGATGCTCAAAGTTCTCTTGCAGATCCGAAGCGCTGATCGGCAGGTCCGGCACCATCCCCACCAGATCGACCGCGGTGTCGCGAACGCTGTGGGTCAGGGCGGTGATCTGCGGGTCGCTGTCGGTGCGCTCGGGCAACAGCTCGACTTCGGCTTGCAGGAACGGGTCTTCCTGGTCGATCTTGACGATGCGGAACCGCTCTACGCCGCGGATGACGACGTGGTAGGTCTCAGCGCCGTTGCGCAACACCTTGATCAACTGACCAGTACAGCCGGCCCAGTACAGGTCCTCTGGCTTGGGGTTGTCAATGGACTTGTCTTTCTGGGCTACCACGCCAACGATGGCCTGGCGGCGGTCGCCCAAACCTTCTAGCAACTTGATGGACTTGCCGCGGCCGATGACCACCGGCATCACGGCGCCGGGAAACAGCACCGCGTTGCGCAGGGCCAGGATCGGCAGCTGCACCAGGTTCGAGCCGGGATTGACAATGTCAGAGCTCATGAAGTCCTCATCAAGTCAGGGCTTTTTGGGCTGGAAACTGCACTTCTGCCGTCTCCCTACACAGCATAGCCAAGCACGGCCTCACCGCAAGTCAAGGTCCTGCGCCCCTGGCATTGCGATCAGGTCGGCGGTCTGGGTGGCTGGCGGTCCGGGGCGCGGGGCCGGCGGCAGCCCGGCTTGGGTCAGGAGGATATCTGCAAAATCAAGCAGTTGCGTGTCGCTCAAGCGCTGGCCTGACAGCCATGCCAGGGTGGCGGCGCTGGCCAACCGACCGGCGGCTCGCAGCTGTTGAACCAGGGCCAGCGCTTGCTGAGCGTGGCCCTGCAGCACGGCCACGCCCAGCTGCTGGGCCAGGGCCCGGTCGGTGGCGCCTTGCTGGGCCATCAGCTGGGCCGCGCGGGCCAACACGCTGGCTTCAGGCGCAGTTGGCGCGTCAATCAGCGCCGCCAGCAGCCCGGCGGCGGCGACCGGCATGGGCTCTTGCAGGTCCAGCCAGGCGCGCAGAGCCGCCGCCATGGCCAAGCGGGCCTCTGGCAGATCACCCTGCCAGACAAGCACTTCGGCGCGGGCCTGCGCCACCAGCGCTCGCTCGCGCGGCGACTGGGCGGCCTGCTGGGCCAGGGCCTCGACCTGCTCGGTCAGGGTCGGGCTTTGCTGCGGGTCGCGGCGCAGCACGGCGACTTCGAGCCGCTGCATGGCCGCGGCAAAGGCGGTGCCGCGCGACGGCTCGCCTGCGTCGATCTGATCGATCAGCGCTTCGGCACCCGCCAAATCGAGATTTTGCACGGCCATGGCGGCTCGGAGCAGCAGCACGCCGTGGTTCAGGCGCTGCTGGCCGCCCGGGTGGTCCAGGGCCTGCAGATGCTCTTGGGTCAGGGCGACGTCGCCGCGGCTCCAGGCCAGCTCTGCAAGCGCCAAGCAGATCTCCAGGGCCTGCTGCCTCTCTGAGGCCGCCAGCAGCGCGGCGTGCAGGCGCTGCCACTCGGCGTGGGCCTGGTGGAGCTCGCCCAAGCGTCCCAGAGCCGCGGCCCGGTTGGCCAGGGCCGGCAGCGCCTGGTGGTGCTGGCCCAGGGCCTGCCACTCTTGGGCGATGAGGGTAAAGACCTGAAGCAGCTCTTGGGGTTTGTAGAAGTCGGCCTCGGTCAGGGCCACCGCCTGGCGGCAGCGCAGCACCATGGCCGGGTCGGCGCCGGCTTGGGCGGCTTGCACGGCGCGCTGCAGCTCTGCGCTGCACCCCGGCTGATCACCCAGATCGCGCAGGGCCAGGCCGCGGTTGAGGTGGACCTGGGCCAGCAGGCCCGGCTGCTTCTGCGCGCTGGCGATGGCCAGGGCCTGGTCCAGCTCTTGCAGCGCCCGCTGCGGCTGGCCCAGCTGCCTCTCCAGATCGCTTAGCACCACCAGCACCTGTGCGGCCTGCTGCGGTCGCCCAGCGCCGCGGAACAGCTGCCCTGCCTCTTGCAGCAGCTGGCGGGCCTCTTGGACGGCCTGGGGCCGCCGCTGAGCCTGGGCCATTCTGCCCAGCAAGCGCCCGACGTTGGCCGCGGCCACCGCCAGACCCATCTGGTGGACGGGCAGGGCGCTGGCATGCGCCAGATGGCTGGTTTGGCGATGGGTGTCAAGTACTTGGCGGTGGGTGGCCATGGCCTCTCCCAGCTGGCCTTGCTGCTCTTGCAGGGCCCCCAGGTCGGTCAGGGCGGCCAGGGTCCGCGCCACCAGGCCGCGCCGCTCGGCGTCGGCGATGACGGCCAGCACCAGGTCGGTGGCTTGCCTCAGGTCGCCGCTGGCCGCCACGGCGCGGGCAGAGAACAGCCTGCAGCGGCTGGCCTTGTCGAATTCACCCACGGCAGCAAAGACTTGGCCGGCCTGATCGGCCAGCGCAGCGGCGGCGCTGGCTTCTCCGCTGGCCAGGGCCTGCTCAGCCGCGCGGTACAGGGCCACCGGGTCGGCGCTGGGGTGCGGCGGCTTCAGAGGACCCCAGGCTTTGTCAACTCAGCGTAAAGCAAGGTATTTGCCGCAATGGCCCGGCGAAACAGGCCCAGGTGCATGCTCTCATTGGGGCCGTGGGCCGTGGTCTGCGGGTCCATCACGCCGTTGAGGATGAGCGGCAGCCCGGCAAAGCGCCGGCCGAACAGCGCCACAAACGGAATGGAGCCGCCGACACCGACCTGCACCATCGGCTTGCCCCAGGTGGCCAGGTAGGCGCGGTCCACCGCTTCAAACGCCGGGCCCTTGGGGTGGTACAGCCAGCCCTGCCCGGCGCCGGGTAGCAGCTCCAATTCGGCCAGCACCGACGGCGGCTTGGCCTTTTCCAGGGCTTTCGCCAAAATTTGATGCATTTCTTCGGCGGTCTGGCCAGGCGCCGTGCGGATCGACAGGGTCGCGGTCGCTTCAGCGCGCAGGGCGTTTTTCTTGCGGTCCTGGGTTGGCAGGGTCGTGGCCACTACCGTGATCGCCGGCTGCAGCCACAGCCACTCGCCGCGCGACCGATCGCCGTTGGGCAGCGGGTCGACGCCGGGCAGCAGGTGAGCGCCAGACCGCACGACCTCATCGGCGACGGGCACCGCCGCGGCTGCCGCCCGCTGGGGCGCCGGCCAGTCGACCAGGCCATGCCGCGGCCGGCCGTGCTCATCGACCAGCGACGCCACCATCCGCATCAGCGCCGTGGACACGTCGGGCACGGCGTTGCCCCACAGGCCAGAGTGGCCGTCGGCCTCCAGGGCCCGCACCCGCAGGACCATTTCGCACACGCCGCGCAGGCTGACCGTCAGGCCGGGGACGTCGATGGCCGGGTTCTCGCAGTCGGTCAGGATCATCGCGTCAGCCTGGAAGGCCTGCGGGTGGGCGTCCATGAAGGGCTCCAGGTGGCCAGAGCCAAATTCCTCTTCGCCTTCAATGATCAGCCGCAAGTTGCACGGCAGCTGGCCTTCGGTCGCCAGCCACGCCTGCACCGCCGCCAGGTGCGACACCCAGCCACCCATGTCATCGGCAGAGCCGCGGGCGTACAGCCGGTCTCCGATCACCGTAGCCTGGTGCGGCGGGGTCTTCCACAGCTCTCCCTTGACCGGCTGCAGGTCGTAGTGGCCGTAGACCAGGATCGTCGGGGCGGTGGGGCCGGCCTGCATCCACGAAGCGCTGACGCAGGGGTGAGCACCGGGCAGGGTCAGCAGCTCGCACTGGCTTGGCCCAAGGGTGCGCAGGTGGTCGGCGATGTGCTCGGCCAGCGCCTGCACGTCTCCAGCGTGCTCGGGATCGCAGGAAATTGCCGGGATGGCCAGGAATTCGCTCAGCAGGGCCACGGCATCGTCAAAATGCTCAGAGGCATAGGTCAGCGCGGCGGCAGCAGCAGGGGACGACATGGCGAGCCTCTATAAAATCAAAGGGTAGTCTGCGATCAGATGCGGCTGCGCACCCGCGACAGGTGGGTCGTGCGCTCGACGGCGCGGCCAAACTCGTCTCGCAGGGTGGCGCGGTGTTCCGCCGCAAAGGCTTCGAGGTAGGCGTCGTGTTCGACCTTGCCGCCAAATACGTACTGCTCGGTCAAAGCGCCGTCTTCGCGCTCGATAAGGGCGGCGGAGCGCACCCCGGCCACTTGGCGCACCGCCGGCAGCATCTGGCCGATCAGCCACTGGGCCAGGCGCGGCCTCTCGGCCGGGTCGGGGTGGCGGTTGTCGATTTCAAACAGCAGCGGCCCCTGCTTGGCCTGGACCACCAGCGCCACCAGCTCGTCCAAGTCCCCGATCTGCAGGTCGACATTGGCGCGATCATCGGCTCCAGGCCTTCTGACCAGGCAGGTCTTGAGGCCCTTGCCGCGGGCGGGCACCAGGTCAGTGCGCACCGAAGCCGAGACGTGCAGCCAGTGGTCGCGGGTGACTGCGGCTTTCATCACGCCCATGCGCACAATAGCGTCCCAGGCGCGCTCTGTTGGCTTGTAGGCGCGAATTTCTTGGCTGGTAATGCCGACATCGGGCACCACCCGCATCGCCGTGACCACGTCTACCTGGTGCTGCGCATCGCAGTTGCCCACCAGCCCGACCTTGACCACCTCGCGCAGGCTGTGCAGCGCCCGCATCGAGTCGGGAAAGGGCTGGCTGCGGCCCAGATCCTCGGTAAACACGCCGACGATGGCCGGGCGCAGGTGCGGCTTCATCTTGGCGATGGCGTTGCGCAGGATTTCGCTGTAGCGGACCCAGCTTTCTTTGTCGGTCTGCTCGCGCACCGCCGCGTCAAAGTCGCTGAGCTCTTGGCGGGTGCGGATCTCTACCTTGTCCAGCGCGGCCTGCGAGTCCAGCAAGGTGCCAAACACGTCAAAGGTGATCAGCTGAATGTCGGCGAGCCATGCGGGGGCGGTAGCCATGAACGGACCTCCGAGTCTGCGGCACTGGGGCAAAGCGCCCCGGTGGGGGAGAATGCCGCGAAAACGCCGGCCCGTCTATTGCCCTGGACAGCCAAGGGCTGGCCGCGTAGCGTTGCGCCGTGGTGACTGCTGGGCCAGGGCGGAGAGCGCTGGGGCCGCGGCGGTAATTGGGGGGCAAGATGAAGCGGTACCGGTTGCACGATCTGTTGCGTTTGGCGGCGTTGGCGTGGGTGACGACGGCCTGTGGTGCGCAGACCACTGCTGCGGCGGGCTCGGTCGCCGATGCGTCAGTGGATGGCGCAGCGGATGCTGGGGGCGATGCCGCAGCGGATGGCGGGGCCGACGGGCTGGGCGACAGCGCTGCGGACACCCCGGTCGATGCCGCCGCGGACACCGGCGACGTTGGAGCGGATGCGCCTGGCGATGCTGTGGCGGATGCCACCCAAGATGGCGCAGCGGACACGGTGGCCGACAGCGCCGACGCCAAGGCCGACACCTCGGCCGATGCCGCCGACGCCAGCGTCGATGCCAAGCCAGATTCCAGCAAGCCAATGGGCCCCTTTCCCTGTGTAGATTCGCAGCCGATCTTGATCAACGGCAAGGAAACCGGTTACGAGACCTGCGCCAACGGCATGATCCACCGGCGCAACATCATTGCCTGCCCCGTCTACATCGCCGACCCCACCAAGACCTGTGCTGTGGCCGGCGGTCAGTGCCAGACCGACGCCGACTGCGCCGGCAAGGGCAACAACCCCGTCTGCCTCAACGGTTCTGGCGGCATGATGCCCGGCTGCTTCTGCCAGCCGACCTGCAGCACCGACGCCGACTGCGGCGCGGGGCAGATCTGCGTGTGCGGCGAAGGCTACAGCAAGTGCATTGCCTCGGACTGCAAAAGCGATGACGCCTGCCCGGTTGGCGTGTGCGGCGCCTACGTCAACAATCCCGGCTGCGACTTTCCGGCGTACGCCTGCCAGACCGAAAAGGACACCTGCGCGATGGCCAAGGACTGCCCGCCGCAGCAGCAGTGCACCATCACCGAGCCCGGGCTGGGCAGAGAGTGTGCGCCACCCAACTGCGCGATCGGCCGGCCTTTTGAGGTCGAAGGGCAGTGGCGCGCAGCGCCAGCGGAAGAGCGGTGCGACTGGCAGGGCCGCTACGCCGAGCTGGTGCCGGCGATTCCGTTGGCCGGTCTGACCGCAGAGCTGCGCGCTCAGCTGGCCGAGTGGTGGCTGGCGGCGGCGCGGATGGAGCACGCCTCCGTGGCAAGTTTTGCCAGGCTGACGCTGGAGTTGATGGCCGTGGGCGCCCCGGCGGACCTGCTGGCGCGGTCGTGCCAGGCCGGTCTGGATGAAGTGCGCCACGCCGAGACCTGCTTTGCCCTGCACCAGCGCTACTCTGGGCAGCAGCTGGGGCCGGCGCAGCTGCCGATCGAGGGCGCGCTGCGATCGCAGTCTCTGGCGCAGATCGCGGCGGCGGCGGCGCGCGAAGGCTGCGTGTGGGAGACGGCGGCTGCGCTGGAGGCCAACGTGGCGGCAGCGGCCACCCGCGATCCGGTGCTGCAGGGGCTGCTCTATCAGATTGCCGAGGATGAGACCGCCCACGCCCAGCTGGCCTGGGACATTGTGCATTGGGCCATTGCTGCGGGCGGCGCCGACGTCCAGCAGGCGGTGCGCGCGGCCTTGGATCAGGCGGTGCAGGGCCTTGAAAACTCAGACGGTGGCAGCGAAATCGCCGTGGGCCATGGCGTGGTCAGCGGTCCGGCCCTGGCCAGCTTGCGCCGCCACGCCGCCCGGGCGGTGATTGCCCCAGCGCGGGCCCAAGCTGGCCTGGCATGAGGTGCGCGTGATTGCGATTGTAGACTATGGCGCCGGCAATATCGCCAGCGTCCACCGCGCCTTGACCCACCTGGGAGCCGACGCGCGCATTACCGCAGAGCCCGCCGAGGTGCTGCGCGCCAGCCGGGTGGTGTTTCCGGGCCAGGGCCACTTTGGCCAGGCGGTCGAGCGGTTGCGCCACAGCGGCCTGGACGATGCCCTGCGCCAGACCCTGCAGCGCGGCGTGCCGTTTCTGGGCATCTGCCTGGGGCTGCAGCTGCTGTTTGAGGGCAGCGACGAGGCGCCCGCCGCCGCGGGTCTTGGCCTGCTGCCTGGGCGCTGCGTGCGCTTTGCTGCCGAGCTGCGGGTCCCCCAGGTCGGCTGGAACAGCGTGCAGGCGCTGCGCGTGGGCACGGCCCTGGATGCGCGGCCCCAAGGCGAGCACTACTACTTTGTGCACAGCTACCACGCCGTAGCTGCCCAGCCCAGCGACGTGCTGGCGACCGCGGACTACGGCGGGCCCTTTACCGCGGCGGTGGCGCGCGATCAGCTGCTGGCGGTGCAGTTTCACCCAGAGAAATCGGGCCAAGCCGGCCTGGACCTGCTGCAGGCTTGGCTCAGCCAGAAGTGAGGCGAATTTGCTGACCGTGCGTGTGATTCCCTGCCTGGACATCCAGGGCGGTCGGGTGGTCAAAGGCGTCCAGTTTGAGGGGCTGCGCGACGCCGGCGATCCCCTGGAGCTGGCCGAGCGCTACGACCGCGCCGGCGCCGATGAGCTGTGCTTTTTGGACATCCGCGCCAGCGACCAGCAGCGGTCGATTCTGCTGGAGCTGCTGGCCAAGGTCGCGTCGCGGCTGTTCATTCCGTTTACCGTCGGCGGCGGCATTCGCAGCATTGAAGACGTGCGCGCTGTCTTGATGGCTGGGGCAGACAAAGTCTCTATAGGCAGCGCCGCGGTGGCCGACCCGCAGCTGGTGGCCCGCGCCGCCAATCAGTTTGGCTCGCAGTGCGTGGTGGTGTCGCTGGATGTACGCAGAACGCCAGAGGGTTATCGCCTGACCAGCCACGGCGGCCGCCAGACCACCGACCGCGACGCGCTGGAGTTTGCCAGCCAGGTAGCCCAGCTGGGCGCGGGCGAGCTGCTGGTCAATGACATGGACGCCGACGGCACCCGAGCTGGCTTTGGCCACGACCTGAACCTGGCGATCGCCCAGCGGGTGCAGATCCCGGTGATTGCCAGCGGCGGAGCCGGCCAGTTGCAGCATTTTGCCGAAGCGGTGACCCTGGGCGGCGCGACGGCGGTGCTGGCGGCCAGCGTGCTGCACGACGGCACCTTCACCGTCAGAGACGTCAAGCAGGCCATGCGCGACCGCGGGCTGGCTGTGCGGCTGTAGCGCCAGCCGATTCCTGAGCTTTTTGGAGGTTCGATGCTAGTTCCCTCCGTCGACTTGATGGGCGGCAAGGCCGTGCAGCTGCGCCGCGGCAACCCCAATGACTGCGCCCTGACCGTGGACGATCCGGTGGCGCTGGCCGAGCAGTTTGCCCGCTATGGCGAAGTGGCGGTCATCGACCTGGACGCCGCCCTGGGTCGGGGTGACAACCTGGCGACCATAGAGCGGATTCTGGCCAAGGTCGAAGCCCGGGTTGGCGGCGGCATTCGCGATCACGCCCGGGCCGACCGGCTGCTGCGGGCCGGGGCGCGCAAGCTCATCATCGGTACGGCGGCGACGCCTGAGTTCTTGCATCGCTATCCGCGCGAAGCGGTGATCATCGCCGTGGACCAGAAAGGCGGCAAAGTCACGACCCATGGCTGGACCGAAGGGGCGGCAGAGACGGCGGTAGAGCGCTGCCGGCGGATGGAGAAGCACTGCTCGGAGTTCTTGTTTACGGTGGTGGACCGCGAGGGCATGCAGCAGGGCACGGACCTGCAGGCCATCGAGGCCGTGGTCAAGGCTACGGAAAATCACGTGACGGCGGCGGGTGGCATCACCACGGTGGCCGATGTGCAGGCCATCGACCGCCTGGGGGCCAGCAGCCAGCTGGGCATGGCGGTCTACACCGGGCGCCTGGACCTGGCCGAGGCTTATGCCGCGCTGCTGGACTGGACCAAGGTCCAAGGGCTGCTGCCGGTGGTGGTGCAAGACGATTCGCAAGTGCTGATGCAGGCTTGGGTAGATGAGGCGGGGCTGCTAGAGACGCTGAGGACGGGCAAGGCCACCTACTTCAGCCGGTCGCGGCAAGCGCGCTGGCAGAAAGGCGAAACGTCTGGCCACACCCAGCGGGTGCGGACGGTGCGCTACGACTGCGACCGCGACGCCTTGCTGTACCATGTGGACCAGACGGGACCTGCCTGCCACACCGGTCAGCAAAGCTGCTTTGGCCCTGAGCATTTTGACCTGCACCACCTGGAGCGGATCCTGGCCGAGCGCCGCGACCAGCCAGAGCCGGGGTCGTATACGGCCAAGCTGTTTGCCGACCCGGCGTTTCTGCGCAGCAAGATCCTGGAGGAGGCTAAGGAGTTGACTGAAGCGCCGACGGACCGCGATACCGTGTGGGAGGCGGCGGACGTGATGTACTTCACCATGGCGCTGCTGGCGTCCAAGGGGCTGACGCTGGACCAGGTGCAGCGGGAATTGCGCGGGCGGCATGGGCGGCGGCGGGGGTAATTCGCCAGCGATTGGCCGGGACATCTACATGTGGAAAAAGCCCACAGTCCTGGTGCGTCCCACGCAAGCTGCCGTGCGACAACCTGGCGCAATTGGCCAACGGGATGGGGTGGGACGGCTGGCATGGTCATTGCACTGCAGTAGCGCAGGGCACGGCTGCTGGCGCGACGCCGGCGTGCGGGAGGACAGATGCAGGCTGCAATCAAGGCGCTGACAGGACGGGCGGTGGCAAGGCGGGCGGTGCTAGGGCTGGCGATGGCGGGACTCCTGTGGGGGCCAGCCGCCTACGCCGAGACGCCGCAGGTGCAGGTGGGGGCGCTGGGCAATGTGGGCTTGGCGTTTGGCGATTTTATGCGGATGACTTCGGGCGACACCGCGGCGGGCACATCGGTGCTGTCACTGGCGGGGGCTGGGCTGCAGGGGCACCTGCGGGTGGCCGACCGGCTGATGGTGGGCGTGGCAGGGCAGTGGACGGCCGCCGGGACCGAGCGCAATTCCGCCAACGTCGACGGCGGTCCCGGCACCTTTCACCGCCACCTGATCGCGGCGAACGCCGAGGCGCGCTGGCAGTTTCCCCTGGCGGCGGCGATGCTGCCGTGGGCCTCGGCCGGGTTGGGGGCGCTGCTGGCCCGCGACCAGTGGCTGCCAGACGGCAAGGACCCCGGCAATGCCTGGCAGGCCGCTCCGGCGCTGGCCGTGGCGGCGGGCATGGATCTGCCGATCTCGGCGGCCCTGGCGGTGGGCCTGGAGCTGCGCGGCCATGTCAGTCAATTTATGGGTGATCCCCCCAAGATCCCGGGGCTGTCTTTTGCCGGCATGGGCGGCGGGACGCTGGAGGCAACGGCGACCCACTACCAGACGGTGGCGCTAGTGACTGGTTCTGTGGTGTTGCGGTGGCGGAAGTAGGCGGGCCGTTTTGCCGCTTGGCCTGGCGCGAGGATGTGGAAAGGGCAGACTGAAACACGACCGATATCAACATCCTCGGCGCCAAGGGCCGCAGGTCAAGGCGCCGCCAGCGGTGAGGACCGGCTGGCCGCAGGTCAAGGCGCAGGCGAGAGAGAGCACGGGCGCGGCGTTGCCGGAGTTTGTCGACAAGGCGATGAGGGCTTGCCTCGCATGTAGCCAGCTTCCAGCCGGTTTTGCCCACTTCCGCCTTCTGCCTGTCGCAACGATGGACTTGCTGCCTTCATCGACGCACCCGGAGCCAAGGGTGCGCCACTGCCAACCGCCATCCGTCAGCACCCTCCAAAAGGCGAGTAGGGGCGGGTCTCCGTGCCCGCCAGGTTATTGTACTTTCGCTGGATTCTCGCCATGACACCGACAAGCTCTTTCGCTGGCAGGTCCCCACCCCACCTTTGGCAGCCAG
>CAIXGW010000009.1 GCA_903919145.1 uncultured Myxococcales bacterium | reverse complement strand
GTCGGGATGCCACGCTTCGGGCATCAGCAGCGCCTTGACCTGGGGCAGGTGGCGCCCGGCGCGGGTCATCAGCTCGACCACCGCGTCCAGCGCCGCAGAGTCTGACGATCCTGGCGGAACCACGGGCACGACATCGGCAATTCGGTCGCCCAGCCGACCGCTGGCCATCCGCGCTTCGTGCGCCTTGAGCCAGTTCAGGTTGCCCTTGAGCGTGTTGATCTCGCCGTTGTGCGCCAACACCCGAAACGGCTGGGCCAGCGACCAGGTCGGAAAGGTGTTGGTCGAGTAGCGCTGGTGAAAGATCGCAAAGTTGCTGACAAAACGCTCGTCCTGCAGATCCGGGTAGAAGGCGGTCAGCTGCTCTGCCAGGAACATGCCCTTGTAGATGACCGATCGGCAAGACAGCGAGCACAGGTACAGCTCTTTGATGCCCTCTTCTTGGGCAGAGCGCTCGATGCGGCGGCGAATCACATAGAGATCCAGCTCAAATTGCGAAGAGCTGCCGGCCCGGGTGTTGCCAATCAGGATCTGCTCGATCTCTGGGCGGGTCACCCCGGCCTTCTCGCCAATAACCTCTGTGCGCACCGGAACCTGGCGCCAGCCCAGCACTTTGTAGCCCTCGCGCAGCACTTCGCGCTCGACCAGCACCCGGCAGCGCTCCTGGGCCGACAAGTCAGTGCGCGGCAGAAAGACCATGCCCACGGCGATCCGCCCGCTGCCCGGATCAAAGCCGGTGCCGTGGATGTGCTCGCGAAAAAACGTTTGGGGAATCTGCAGGTGGATGCCAGCGCCGTCACCGGTCTTGCCATCGGCGTCCACAGCGCCGCGGTGCCACACGGCCCCCAGCGCGGCAATGGCGGCCGTGACCACCTCGCGGCGCGGCTTGCCATCGACCGACACCACCACGCCCACGCCGCAGGCCGAGTGCTCGTCGGCAGGGTCGTACAGCCCGTGCTCTTGCAGCCAGGCGGCCTGCGCTTGCTGCTTGCTGACATCTGTAGCGAAATCAAAGTCAACGGGCACATTCAGCGCGCTCATGAGCGCACCTCAGGGTCAGACGGAGAGCTGGCGGCGTACAGGCCCGAGGCCGAGAATGGGCCGCGCTCGCCGGCGTGGCGCCAAATCGGCAGGGCGGACTGCAGGTGGCGGTGGATGGCTTCTGCGGCATCGCGGCCGTCGCGGATGGCCCACACCACCAGCGAGGCGCCGCTGCTGATGTCGCCCGCCGCAAACACGCCGGGCAAGCTGGTGTGCAAGCCGGTGGTCTGCAGTGTGCCATCCAGGTTGACCAGCAGCCGCGGATCGCCCAGGCGCTCTGGCAGGGCCTCGGGCTCAAAACCCAAAGCGGAAATCACCAGATCGGCGGGTTGCTCAAAGGGCCGGTCGCGGCGCAGCACCGGCTGCTGGCGCCCGCTGGCATCGGGGTCGCCCAGCTCGACCTGGCAGGCCTGCACGGCGGTGACCCGCTCGCCACCCAGGATGGCTAGCGGCGCAGACTGCCAGCGGAATTGCACGCCCTCGGCCTCGGCATGGCCCACTTCGCGCTGCGAGCCCGGCATGTTGGCGCGGTCGCGGCGGTACAGGCACGTCACGCTGGCAGCGCCCTGGCGAATCGCCGTGCGCACGCAGTCCATCGCCGTGTCGCCGCCGCCAATCACCACCACCCTCTTGCCGGCCGCGTACAGCGGTGCAGGAGGGGGACCCTCGCCAAAGTCGCCAAGGTCGCAGCGATTTTGCGCGACCAGGTAGTCCAGCGCCGCAACGACGCCGGGCAGCTCTGAGCCCTGCAGCGCCAGCCCGCGGGTCCTGTAGACACCCGTGGCCAGCAGCACGGCTTGGTGGCGCGCGCGCAACTCGGTCAGGCTGACCGTCTGGCCGACCTCGCAGCTCAGGTGAAACTGCACACCCGAGTCGCGCAGCCAGTCGATGCGGCGCTGGACCACGGCTTTGTCCAGCTTAAAGCCGGGGATTCCGTAGGTCAGCAGCCCGCCGGCGCGGTCAGAGCGCTCATAGATGTGCACCGCATGGCCCAGGCGCCGCAGCTGCTCGGCCGCAGCGATACCGGCGGGTCCAGAGCCGACTATGCCCACCGAGGTCTGGCTCTCGCTGCTGTCCAGGGGCGCCACCGGCTGGACCCAGCCCTGGGCAAACGCCAATTCGGTCAGGTAGCGCTCTATGGCGCCAATGGTCACGGTCTGGTGGCCCGACTGCTCCAACACGCATGCGCCTTCGCACAGGCGGTCTTGGGGGCAGATGCGCCCGCAGATCTCTGGCAGGGTGTTGGTCGACTGCGACAGCTCCCACGCTTCGCGCAGCCGCCCCTCGGCGCACAGCGCCAGCCAGTCGGGGATGTGGTTGCCCACGGGGCAGTTGACCTGGCAGAACGGCACGCCGCACTGGCTGCAGCGCGAGGCTTGGCGGGCGGCCGCGGCGGCGTCGAAGTCTGGGTAGATCTCGGCAAAGTCTTGGGATCTTGCCGCCGCCGGCCGCACCGCTGGGGGCTGGCGCTGCAGGTGGACAAACCGCAATAGAGAGGTCGCCATGGTCGGACTCGCGGCGCCCGGACCTAGCCGGCGCCAGCGCTTCAGGGTGCCATTGTGACGCGGTGCGTCAAGGGGCTGCCGAGCGGCAGTGCGGCGGCCCCAAGAGACCCGCGAGGCGTGACCGCGACCGGAGACGCAGACCGGCGACCAAGCCTGACTGGCCTTTCGGTCGCGGCCGGGCCAATCTGTGGCGAGTTGCTGTCTGGCCGCACCCTTGGCACACTGCAGGCTGTCTGAACCCTGCCAGTGTCGCTCCGCCGTCAATGTGTCGATTTCTCTATGTCTTCTGCAGCCCCGCTTGGGGGCCAGGTGCCCAGCCCAGCCGCACTCTGGTGCCAAAGAGGCCGACCCATGCGGATTCCAGCAGCAGCGTCCGTCATCCTGCCAGCAGTCCTGCTGATGGGCTTGGTGCTCGCCCGCCCGGCCAGCGCTGATCATCACGAGCCCGCAGCGGCCGTGGCCGAGCCGCGGCAGACCTGGATTGGGCTCACCGCTGGCCTGCCGGTGCCGGTCGGCGGGATCCTGGGGCTGCAAGTCCATCGACGGCTGGGCGCCGGCGATTTTGCTGAGGTCGGGATCTCTAGTGCGGCGGTGCTGACGGGCGCCTACCTGACCTGGGGCCATCGGGTCAGCGACAACGGCTACACTTTGCTGGGAGTGGATGCGGAGCTTTTTGTCTTTGCAGGCGACGACGTCCGCACGGCCTCCTTGGCAGGCATCCACGGCGGCTATGGCTGGGAGTGGTTCTTGGGCCCCACCCGAACCACTCTGGCCGTTTGCGTGGGCTTTCCGTGGCTTGGCGGCCTGCGCCTGGGGGTGGCGCTGTGACGGCCCGGCGGCGCGCTGGCCCTGTCGCAACAGTGGTGGTGCTGCTGGCGGCGGGGCTGCCAGCTTCGGTGGCCCATGGCCAAAAGCCCAGCACCGACGCGGTGGTTGTCAACGTCGCTGCGCTGTACTACGGCGTTGGCGAGCTGCGCTGGGAGCATAGGTTGGCCGAGCGCAGCGCCCTGCAGGCGTCGCTGGCGGCTGGTCCTGGCAGCCAGGCGGCAGGCTTGACGGACCACTGGCTGGGCAAAATAGGCGTGCAATACCGCTACTATTTTGCCGGCGGATTCGACGAAGGCCTGGGGCTGGCCGTAGAAGTGGCTGGCCTGCGCCTGTTGGCCGATCCCTACCAGCGCCAGGGCTTGGCGCTGAGCCCGCGCGGCGTCTACAAGATCGCGATCTCCTCTGGGGCCACGGCGGAGCTGCAGATCGGCGGCGCCCTGGTGGCCAGAGCGGGTGTCGATGCCAGCGGTGAGGCGATGCCGCTGCGTTGGACCGTGCAGGCTTCGATAGCTGCCGCCTTGGGTTGGAGTTTCTGATGCAATTGCGGTGGCTGTTGACGCTGGCTTTGGCGGCATGCACGGCCGTGGGCTGCGAATACGACATGTGGAGCTATAGGGACTGCGAGCTTGACCCCGAGCTTTGCAGCGGCGACGGCTGGCAGATCTTGAGCGACTGCTCGGCCCACCCGCCGCTGGAGGTAGAGCTTGGCCAGGGCGATCAGACGCCCTTTGAGCCGCTGCCGGGCGGTGGCAAGCTGACCCTCCACTACGCCGAGCAAGCCCAGGGCGGCAGCTCAAGCCATGTGTACCTTGGCGTGCGGGTGCTGAACCCAGACCTTGCCCACAAGCGATTTCTGCTGCAGTTTGCCACCTGTTCTGGTCCCAAGAGCTGGCAAGGCAGCCAAGCTGGGGGGTGGTATGGCCCGCCAATTGACGACCTGCCGGACTGCGCGGCCACTGAATTCCGCCGGTCCCTGCAGTCCTCCGCTGCCATGAAGGACACGGGGGGCGGCTCGATTGGTCGCGGCGGGGTGGCGGTGTTTGCCGAGGCACCAGTCCAGTGGGCCGCCGTGCGCGTCACCGACGAGTGCGGGCGCGTCGGCCTGGCCGTCCGCAGCTTCTGAGCGCCGCGGTTGCGCCCACGCACCTGAGGCCCCAATATGGCCAGCCGATCGAAGGGCCGAAGAAGACTCTGCAGCTTTGGCAAGATTCCGACAGGCTCCCAGAGTCCTGGGTTACGGACCCTGCCCAAGCACCGGGTCAAGGTCGCTGCCGAGAGACCGCTTGGACCAACCGAAAGGTCAGGTTGATGCGCTCTTGGAAGACGTGGGCCTCGCGCGGCACCCCGTGCTTCCAGTCGCGCTGCATGGGGCCGGCCATGACCAGCAGCGAGCCGTGGGTGAGCCGGAGCTCGTGCTTCTCGCCCGGCCTGCCTTTCTTGGGGGCCATCACAAAGCGCCGCGTCATGCCCAGCGACACAGAGGCGATGCACGGCTCTGGGCCTAGCTCCCGCTCGTCATCGGCGTGCATGCCCATGGCGTCGCGCCCATCGCGGTAGCGGTTGGCAAGCACACTGTTGAACGGCCGCTGCAGCTCTTGCTCCAGGCTCTGGCGCAGCTCGCCCAGGGCCGGCGTCCACGCCACGGGCAGGTGTGGGACGCCAGAATACCAATAGGTCGCTTCGGGGTCGCCGTGCCATGCCGACAGGCGCGGCTCGGCCACGGCCTTGCCGGCGATGCGGATATGGCGCTGGCTCCACGGAATTTCATGGAGCAAGTCCTCCATTAGGCGCGTCGCTGACTCCGCCGACAACCAGCCTTCGCGCAACTCGCAGGACCCTCCGCCTTCCAATTCTAAGCGCATCCCTGGCCATTCCAGCTGGGCCACACGGCCGAGAGGAGGGTACCCAGGATGGCGGCGTCCAGCAAATCCAAGCGGGCTTGCGGGGCATGGCTGCGGTGGATTGTGCCGCGACGCGCGCGGACTTGCGCTGCACACCGCGTCTGACCCACTATCTGCCCGCGCCCATGACGGGTCTTGGAGTGCCGCCATGCCCATGCCCTCTCCTTGCCGGGTGGCCCTTGTGACGTGCTTGGAATTGCCTGAGGTGGATGACGACCAAGCCCCCCTGTTGGCGGCGCTCCACAACGCGGGCCTGAGTGCACAGGTGCTGGCTTGGGAGACCGCCGCGCCCGCAGACGCCGACCTGTGGATCCTGCGCTCACCCTGGAATTATCACTTGCATCATACCCAGTTCCTTAGCTGGCTCGACAGCGTGGCGGCGGCAGGGCAATTGTGCAATCCGGCAAGTATCGTGCGCTGGAACAGCGACAAAGCCTACTTGGTAGAGCTCGCCGAGCAGGGCTTGCCCGTCGCGCCGACTGTGCTTTTACCCCAAGGCAGCGCGCCAGACGTTCACGCCCTGGTCACCGCGCGCGGCTGGACGCGGTGGGTGCTGAAGCCCTCGATCTCCCTTGGTTCCTTTATGACCGAGCGCTTCACGCTGGACCAGGTGCTGCAAGCGCAGGAATTTGCCGACACGGCCCTGGCCGGGCGCGCCATGCTGCTGCAGCCCTACCTGAGCGCTGTAGAGGACTACGGCGAGCGGTCGCTGGTGTGCATTGGCGGCCAAGTGTGCCACGCGGTGCGAAAATCCCCACGTTTCTCAGGAGGTCACGAGGCGGTGACCCCCGTTGCCATCGCCGATGACGAGCGAGCTCTGGCAGAGCGGGTCCTGCAGACCGTCGCCAAGCTGCCGTGCGCACCGCCCATCCCGCTGCTCTATGCCAGGGTCGACACGGTCCGCGGCGAAGACGGCAAGCCGCTGCTGATGGAGCTGGAGCTTGTGGAGCCTTCGCTGTTCCTGCTGGCCCACCCGGCCAGCCTGCAGCGGCTTGTCCAAGAGGTCGCTCTGCGGGCCCAGCGCTGGTCCGGCAGACCGGTCCGATAGCCACAGACAGTCCGGTAGGGAATGTCTGATCCACCCGCGCGCAAGGACGCCAGAATGCCCGTCGATCGCGACCCCGCCATACCTGCCCCGCCGCCGGCGCCGCTGCGGCCGACCGACCCGCCGGCGCTGGCTGGGCAGTGGCTGGCCGGGCGGTGGCTGGCAGCGGCGAGCCGCGGTGCCATGCCGGTGCTGGTGGCCCTGGCGCTGGCCCTGCCCAGCCTGGCGATGGGCTGGCTGGCCGACGACTACGTCCACCGCGCCGCCATCGACGGCAACGTGGTGGGCCATCCGGGCGGCTTGGACCTGTACGACTTTGCCGATGGCAACGCCCAGCGCATGGCCTGGAATCAGGACCACGGCTTTCCGTGGTGGACCGCGACTGACTTGAAAGTGCGGTTCTTTCGGCCGCTGTCGAGCGCCCTGACCCACCTGGACCACCGGCTGGCCGGCGGCGACCCGTGGGCGGCTCACCTGCTTTCGGCGCTGTGCTACGCCGGGCTGGTGGCGGGCGTCTGGCGGCTGCTGAGACGGACTCTGCCGGGGGCGGCGGGCGGCGGCGGTGGCGCGGCCGGGCTGGCAGCGCTGCTGTATGCCATCGACGACAGCCACGCCATGGCCGTAGCTTGGCCGTCCAACCGCAATGCGCTGGTCGCCACGGGCCTGGTGGTGTGGGGCACACTGGCCTGGCTGCGCTACCGCCAGGACCGCTGGCGGCCGGGGCAGGCGCTGGCGTGGCTGCTGTGGCTGACGGCGCTGGCCGCCGGCGAGACGGCCCTGGGCGCCATGGCGCTGCCGGGGGCCTACGAGCTGTGCGGCGGTCCCGAGCCCGCGGCCCAGCCGTGGCGCCAGCGCGCCCGCCGCTTGCTGCCTTTTGCCGCCCTGGGGCTGGCCTACGTCGCCGTCTACAAGATCGGCCACTACGGGGCGTTTCACTCGGCCGCCTACCTGGACCCCCTGGGCGAGACGCCCCAGTTTCTGGCCGCGGCGTGGCAGCGGGTGCCGATGCTCATCGGCGCCCTGTTTGGCCGCGTGCCCGTGGAATTGGCCGTGGCCGACAGCCGCTTGGCGGCGCCGCTGGCGGCGGCGGGCTGGGCGGTGGCGGCGCTGCTGCTGTGGCTGGGCCGCTGGGCCCTGGCGCAGTCCGATGCGCTGACCCGCCAGCACCTGCGCTGGCTGCTGCTGGGCAGCGCGGCTTCGCTGCTGCCGGCGGCGGCGACCTTTGCCGCTCACCGCCTGCTGGTGGTGGCGTCGATTGGCGCCGCGGCTTTGCTGGCGGTGGTCTTTGCCGCTGCGCTGCCGGGGCTGGCGGCGTCTTGGCCCCAGGCGGCCTCGCCGGTGCCGGCGGCCCAGCGCTGGGCGGCGCAGCTGCTGGCGGTGCTGCATGTGGCTGTGGCACCGCTGCTGTTTTTGGGCGGTACCGCCGGGCTGGTCTGGGTCAGCCAGCGGGTCGAGGCGTCGCTGCGGGTGCCGGCCCTTGGCGCAGCGGCCGGAAAGACCGCCGTTCTGCCCGCGGCCCCCGACCTGATTGCCCTTTACCAGCCGGTGTCGATGCTGGCCCAGGGCCTGCCGGTGCCGCGGCGCTGGTGGACTTTGACCGCGGGCATGCAGGACTGCCTGCTGCGGGTGGTCGACGACCACACCATAGAGCTGCGCTTGGAGAGCGGCGCGTGGCTCGACACCGATGCCGAGAGGCTGCTGCGCTCTCGCGACCTGCGCTTTGCCCGGGGCGACAGCGTGCGTCTGAGCGGCTTGCGCGTAGAGATCCTCAGCGCCAACCCAGCTGGCGAGCCCGACCACCTGCGGGTGGTCTTTGACCAGCGGCTGGATGACCCGGATCTGGTGTGGCTGCGCTGGGGGCGCGCGGGGGTCGAGCCGCTGCACCTGCCGCCGCCGGGGCCATGGCTGCGTCTGGCCCGCTCGCCGTGGATGGGGCCTTAGTGCCCAAGACCCTTCTTTCGCATCGGGTTGCGCCAGGTTCTGGTCCGCCAAAGCCCTAGGGAGCGCTGACCAATTTACCCTGAATGTTGCCAGTGTTTTGTGCGGCAGAGGACTGCAGGTAGACAAAGCCGTCGCCGCCCAGGCCGCCTTTGCCGCCAGCGCCGCTGCTGCCTCCCGTGCCCCCCATGGCGCCGCCGCCCACCCCGGGGCCGCCGCTGCCGCCGCTGCCAAAGCTGAAGCCGCCGCTGCCCGCCGCGCCGCCCTTGGCCAGGATGGAGCCCTGGATGACCAGGCTGGGGCTGATGAATTGGGCCGTGCCGCCGCCGCCGCCGCCACCGCCGCCCCCGGCACTGCCGCGACCGCCGCCGCCGCCGCCGCCCGTGGGCACCGTGGTCAAGACGCCGCCCTTGCCGCCGCTCTTGGAGCTCTCTGGGCTGCCGCCGCTGCCGCCATTGCCACCAGAGACATCCACCGAGCCGCTTGACGGCAGGCTGAGGCTGGCGCCCGCACACAGCAGCACCGCTCCACCGCCGCCGCCGCCGCCGCCGGCCCCGCCTGCGTAGCCTGAAGCGCCGCCATATCCAGTGTCTTTGCTGCTCTTGCCCTTGCCGCCGCTGCCGCCCATCTGGCCAAAACCGCCCAAGGCGCCGCCGCTGCCGCCCACCAGCTGATCGGCGCTGCCAAAGAATGCCGAGGGGCCGCTGGGGCTTGGCTGGCCGCTGCACGCCGTGCCGCCGCTGCCGCCGGGATTGGCCGCATAGGCAGAGCCGCTGCTGCCTTGCCCGCCCGGCGAGCCGCCAAGGCCGCTCTCTCCGCTGGAGGCGCGACCGCCACCGCCGCCACCGCCGCCGCCGCAAGACCCGCCACCGCCGCCGCCGCCTGCACCGTTTTGGCCGTCGCCCCCCAGGCCGCCGGCTTGGCCGCAGCTTGCCGCTGACGCGGCTCCAGGGCCTTGCCCGGCGCCATTGGCCCCACTGCAGCCGCCGCCGCTGGTAAAACCACCGCCGGCCCAGCCGCCAGCGCCCGCCCCGCCGGCCGCTCCGGCCACATTGACCGAGCCGGCTGTGCCGTTGCCGCCCTTGGCGACGATGCTGCCTTGGATGACCATCTTGGTCGCCGCCAGCAGAGCCACGGCGCGCTTGCCCTTGACCGTGACGACCACGCCCGGCAGCACGGTCAGCTCGGCAAAATCAAACACCAGAATCGCCGGCGCCGCGGTGCCAAAACTGCCAACGGCGGGCTGCTGGACCTCAAAAACCCCAGGCGCGCCAGGGGCCACCAGCAGCTGGGCTCCGCCGCTGATGCTGCCGCTGTCGGTGTCGATGACGGTGGCGGCGCTCAAAGTCAGGGAGCCCAGCAGCCCCGCGGGCGCCTTGCCGACGGCGCCGCAACTGACCGCCGGCTTGCTGCAGACGCCGCCGATGCACGCCCCCTCGGCGCAGTCCGCCGCGCCGCTGCACGGGTCGCCCAGCTTGCAGATCGCTTTGCCGGCTAGGCATTGGCCTCCACCGCAGGCGTCGGGAGCGGTGCAGGCGTTGCCGTCGCTGCAGGGCGCGCTGGTGGGGCTGTGGGTGCAGGCCCCGCTGGCCGCGTCGCAGCCGTCACTGGTGCACGGGTTGGCGTCGTCGCAGTTTTTGGCGGGGCCCAGGGGCTGGCACTGGCCCTCTGCGCAGGTGCCGGGGTGGCAGCTGTTGCCGGCGACCTTGCACGCGCCGGCACTGGGCGACGTCAGGCACTTGTTTTGCACGCAGGCCACGCTGGTGCAGGGGTTGCCGTCGTCGGCGCACAGGCCGTCTGGGCACTCGCCCACGCAGCCCTGCTTGGGGGTGTATTTGCAGCTGCCATCGGTCAGGCTGCACTTGGCTTCGGTGCACGGGTCGGCGCTGCTGCACAGCTTGGGCTTGCCGGGGCTGCACTGGCCGGCCTGGCACAGGTCGCCCACGCTGCACGGGTTGTCGTCGCTGCAGGGTGCGCCGTCATCGCCCACCTGGACGCAGCCGCTCTTGGGCGCACAGCTGTCTAGCGTACAGGGATTCTGGTCGTCGCAGTTCTTGGCCTTGCCCGGCGTGCACGCCCCGCCCTGGCAGGCGTCGCCCACGGTGCAGGCGTTGCCGTCGGCGTCGCACGGCCCGGTGAATTCGCTGTGGCTGCACGCGGCGTCTTTGCACAGGTCGGCGGTGCAGGGGTTGCTGTCGTTGCAGGCTGCATCGTCGGTCAGGCCGTTGCAGTCGTTGTCCTGGCCGTCGCACTTCTCTACCGCCGCCGCGGGGGCTTGGCAGGTCTGAAGGCCCTGGGCGGTGCAGCTGCGGGTGCCAGGGCACTGGCCCACGACCTGGCCAGAGGCGTCTTTGGACACGCTGGCGCAGGTGGTCGACAGGCCCTTGGCCACCGCCACCGCTGAACAGGGGCAAGCGCCCGGTCCGCCGCCGGCCGCGTCAGGCAGGCGCTGGCACTGCTTTGCGGTTTTTCCAGAGGTCCCAGTGACATCGGCGCAGCCATAGCCGCTGGGGCACTCCGCGGACTGGCTGCACGGGATG
>CAIXGW010000008.1 GCA_903919145.1 uncultured Myxococcales bacterium | reverse complement strand
CGGTTTTCGAGGGCCATCGGTTGATGCGCGGGCCAGGTTGACCCGAGCTGAGGTCGTCGATGACGGGTGCGACGTACCCAAGGCTTTGTCTACACCTCGAAAACATAGAACTTTCCCGCGCGCGGGATGCTGACCCGCATGGGCGGCGGCGCGCGGCGAAGGTCTCGGACAAGAGCGGAAGCATTCGGTCCGCGCGTCGCCGTTTCGGGCGCAAGTCCGCTCGATGCCAGCGAAACCTGGGCTCGCCCGAAATCGCAGCCCGACCGCCGTAGGCGGCGCGCCCAAACCGGGTCACACCCACTAACGCGCAACCAGCGGCCACCGCTCGGGATCCGTCAGGCTGTCGAGCTCGAGGTCGATGTCGAGCTGCGGCCAGTGGAGGATGTGACCGTGCTCGAGGACTACGTCATAGACAGCGCGAACCGACGCACTTGCGA
This sequence comes from uncultured Myxococcales bacterium, assembly GCA_903919145.1. GTDB lineage: Bacteria > Myxococcota_A > UBA9042 > UBA9042 > UBA9042 > SXRM01. Next base: position 2,274 of record CAIXGW010000008.1, on the reverse strand, counting down.
ACCAAGGAAACTGCGCGCTATCCAAGAAGTATTCGCGGTCGCGCACCAGTAGCCAGAGGCCACGTGGCGAAACGCCCAAGACTTCAGCGGCCGAAGTGCTCGACCCAGGCTGCACGGAAGGCATCTTGGTGCTCCTCGATAACAGCGGCAATACCGCTGAGTTGGTCGCTGCGCAGGCCTGACGACCAGGCGAGCGCTGCCGCCGGCTCGAGCCAGAACTTGGCCTCGCCATCGGCCCCCGAGACATGCACGTGCGGCCGCGGCTCCTCGCGCGAGAAGAAAAAGTAGCGGAAACCTTGATGCCGCAAGAGCGTGGGACTTGGGTCGACCTACGGCGCGCGCAAGCGCGTGTCGTTCACGATAGCGTCGACATCGAAGACAAGCAAGGGAGGGAGCGACCGCAGGTCGGGGGTGAGAGCCCCATAACCCAAGGCTTTGTCTACACCCTGAAAATATTGAGCTCTTTGCGCACGACGCTCACCCCGCGCACCACCTTACCCCGCGATCCGCTCCAGCGCTGCCACATCCGCAAGGTCCTGCGGGCGCCCAGTCGCGCGCTTGTTCGCGAGCAGGTCATCGCGCCCCAGCAACGGCACGCGCAGCCCTGCCAAGTGCACTTCGATACGGCTCAGCCCGCACCCAAATGTCCAAGTCGCCTGTGGCGAAGCTTTGTCTACTACCTGATAGCACTATGATTTCTCGCTCGCGACCCGCGTAACCGACCCTGCCCGCGCCGCTTGCCCAAACCCACGGTCGCCCCTACACTGACTGGAGCGGGTCGCCCACCGCGCGGCCGCACGCGCACTTCGCGCACTTTCAGCAGCTGGGTGAGGTTGCCATGGCACAGGCCGCACGCGTTCTTCCCACGACCTACGACGACTACCTGGCCGCGCTCGAAGCCAGCCCGGTGAAAATGGAATTTCACGGCGGCGAGATCTTCGCCATGACCGGCGGGACGGTGATGCACAGCCACCTCATTGGCAATGTCTTTGCCGCCTTGCGAGGTGCTCTGCGCGGAACCCCTTGCCGCGCCTTCATTTCTGAGCAGCGCATCGCCGTGGGCAAGGAGAGCTGCTATCCCGACGCGAGCGTCGTGTGCGGGCCGCCCGTACTCGCGCCGCACGACCGCAACGCCGTGACCAACCCGAGCGTCATCGTCGAGGTGCTGTCGGCCTCAACCGAGATGTACGACCGCGGCGACAAGTTCGACCTGTACCGGCGCATCGCCAGCCTGCGCGACTACCTGCTGGTCAATCAAGAACGCAATCAGGTCGAGCACTTTGCCCGCAACGACGACGGCAGCTGGACCTTTCGCAGCCTCGGCGATGGCGAGCAGATCCGACTGACGGGCGTGGCGGTGACGCTCGATGTCAGCGAACTGTACGTCGACGCTGCGGAAATGCGGGCACTCGCGGCGCAGTAGATTTGGGCCTCGCGGGACCAGACATGAGACCCAGAGCTTTCTCTACAAGGCTTTGTCGACAAGGCTTTGTCTACAAGGCTTTGTCTACACCTCAAAATCATTACGGTTTCTTCGAAGGCCTCGGAGTACAAGCACCACCGCCGCCAGCACCACCAGCAGCGCCAGCGGCCGGCCCGCACGGCCCGCGCTGCATCCCTCCGGCCGCGTCCCGTTGACCTCGATGGGCTTGCCCGCCACCTGCACAGGCTCGCACGGCCCATCGCACACCGTAATCGCCAGCGTCGCCGACGTCGCGTGCCCAGCCAAGTCCACCGCCTGCAGGGTCAATTCATGCATCCCGACAGCCAGTTGCGGCAGCGGTAGGGCCAGGTCTTGCGCATCCGTCAGCGTCGGCCACGCGTGCAGCGGCGGCCCGTCCGCCGGCTGGTCGAGTCGCGCGGTCACGCCGCCGAGGCGGGTCTTGTCGCGCGCGATCCCCGCGAGCGCGAGCGGCGTTCCGGCGGGGATCTTGCAGTTCGGCTCACAGCGCAGATTCTCGAACCACGGCGGGGACTTGTCGACCACCGGCGCCTTGGGATCCCGAATGGCAGCCAGCGCTGCCGCCAGCAGGTAGGCCTTGGGGTCGAGCCCGATCCGATGCGCCGTCTCAATGAGGCTGTAGAAAATCGCCGCCACTTCGGTCCCGCGCAGGCTCTTGCTGCCGTGGTGGTTTTTGCGGCCCACGGCCAGCCGGCGCATGCCGCGCTCGGTGTGGTTATTGTCCAGCGGGATCTGCGGGTCATGGATGAAGAGCCCCAGGTCCAGCCATTTGTCGTCCATGTAGCTCAGGGCCCGGCCCAGCGCGGACTTCG
>CAIXGW010000007.1 GCA_903919145.1 uncultured Myxococcales bacterium | reverse complement strand
CGCGGTCGCGCCTGGGAACTGCCTGTGCTGGAGGTGCCGGGGCTGGGGCGCTGTGAAATCCTGCTGGATCCGCGCTTTGATCACCTGCCGGCCGAGGGGATCTACGCGCGGTTGCTGCAGGATCCCTCGCTGCCTGGCGAGGCAGGGCCGCCGGTCGACCTGCCAGACCGCAACCATCCGGGCACCCAGAGCTGGCCGGACCACGGCGGTGGCTTGGACGTGCACGTGCCCCAGAGCGGAACGCCGGCAGAGCGCCAAGACCAGCGCGACCGCGCAGTGCAGCGCCTGACCCAGGCCGCGGAACTGGCCCAGCAGCACCAGGATGCGCCCCTGCCCTTTGGCCTGGACCGCTGGGTCGACCTGCAGCGCCAGCCCGGGTTGGCCTGGCAGACCTTGCTGCAGCGCTATCTGGCTGAGCAGGGGGCGGCCGTAGAGCGCAGCTGGGCGCGACCCCACCGCCGCTGGCTGGCCGAGGGCTGGCTGGTACCCGGGCCAGTGCCAGAGCGCGATGGCACGGTGGTCCTGGCCATCGACACGTCGGGATCGATGCAACCGCGCCAGCTTGAAGCGATTGCCGCCGAGCTGACGTCCTTGGATGATGCGGTGAGCGAGCGGTGGGTGGTGTGCGCCGACGCGAGGGTGCAGGCGGTGGTGCGGCCAGGCGACCTGCCGCGCTGGCTGGCGGGCCGCAATTTCAAGGGCGGCGGTGGCACAGATCACCGGCCGGTGTTTGCGTGGCTGGCGCAGCAGACCTGGCGCCCTGATCTGCTGATTTGCTGCACGGATCTGCACACAACGCTGCCCGAACACCCGCCAGCGTACCCCGTCTTGTGGTTGGTGACGCCAGACGAGCACGGCGACCACGGGCGGCGACCAGGGTTTGGCGAGCTGGTGGTGGTGCGATAGGGCCTCCTCCTTGGCTGGGATTGACCGCCAAGCCAGCAGCGATCGACAGATTGTGCACACCCTCAATTGGTTGACCCGCTTCTGACGGCGCCCGTGGGCAAGACGCAGGGCGTGCTCTTCGCACCCGAAGCCACCGCCGCCCGCGTATTGCGCTCTGCCGCCAGCCCGGGTACACACTGGGACTCGTCAACCCGATCTGTCCAAAGGATGGCCATGCAGCAACGCTACTTTCTGCCCAAGCGCATCTCGGCGTTCCGCTCTCTGGCAGCCGTGACGTGGGATGCGCCCACCGATCCCACCGTGCTTGGCATGGCCGACGTGGATGCCAATGCCCTGACCGCTTGGTTGGAGGAAAAACGCCAGCAGACTCAGCAGAAACTCACCTACACCCACGCCGTGGCGCGGGCGCTGGCGCTGGTGCTGGCCGAGCATCCCCAGCTCAACTGCCTCATCCGCCGCGGGCGCATCTGGCAGCGGCGCGACGTCGATGTCTTCTTGCAGGTTGCCGTGCCCAGCGAATCGGGCACTGGGCTGCAGACCGCAGACCTCTCTGGCACCATTGTGCGCCAGGCTGATCGCAAGAAAATCGAGGAGATCGGGGCAGAGGTCGCGGCCAAAGCGGCCTTGATCCGGGCGCGCCAGGATCCCGACCTGGCCCGCATCAAGAGCACGGTCGCGCGCATTCCGCCGGTGCTGGCCAAGCCGCTGATGCGCCTGCTGGCCTACCTCAACCACGACTGGGGGATCGACCTGCGCTGGCTGGGCGTGCCCGACGACCCCTTTGGCTCGGTGATGGTCACGTCGCTGGGCATGCACGGCATTCGCCACGGCTTTGCCCCGCTTTTTGCCAACGCGCGGGCGATGGGCATTGTGCTGGTCGGCGCCGTCTACGACGCAGCGGTGGTGCGCGACGGGCAGATCGTCATTCGCTCGCAGCTGCCCCTGACGCTGAGCGCGGATCACCGCATTATCGATGGCCTGCAGGCGTCGGTGCTGGCGTCCAGCTTGGTGCGGCTGCTAGAGAACCCTCACCTGATGGACTAATCCCGCGAACCGGTAAAAACCCTGAGCCCGTGAGCAAGAACCGCGTTGCCCCTGGGTTCCTGGGTGCAGAGTCGCTCAACCATCTGGGCAAGACTGCCGCTACTTCAGCGAGATGCCGCGCAGCAGCGTGACCATCTGCTCGCGCAGGGCGGCCTCTTGCACCTCGCTCTCTACCAGCTTTTTGGCGACCAGCGCCGCCTTGGTAGAGGCCTCGCTCAGCTGCCCAACCAGCTTCTTGCGCAGGGCATCGGCCACGGCGCCCAGCGGCAGCGAGTCAAGGTTGCCCTGAATGCGCCGCTGCTCCTCGTCCAGCACGTCGCGCTGACGCTGCAGGGCACGGCGGGCCTCGTCGATCTTGGCTTGCGCGGCGCGTACTTCCAGCAGTTCTTTGAGCGGCCCGGCAATGGCCGCGTCTAGCTTGGGGCCCTTGAGGTAGAGCTCAAAGGCCGTGACCACATTGGCACTCAGCGCGGTCTCTTCGTAGGAAACCGGCTTGGCCTCGACCAGCTTGGCGCTGCCCTTGCCCTTGGCCGGCACTTCCACGGGCACATAGAGGTCACTGGCGCCGTTGATGATGTTCTTGGGCGGGTCTTGCACGTCCCAACCGCTGGTGCGAGAGAGCTTGACATAGACCGTGTGGGCCTGGTCGCTGTTGGAGGTCAGGTCGATGGTGCGGGTGCGCAAAGTCTTGCCTTGGATGGTGATGCGGCCATCCACAACCTTGACCAGCTGCAGCTGCGCCGTCTCGTCTTTGCTGTCGATGCGCACGGTCAGGCCGGATTCCTTGGCATAGGGCACAAACGACGTCTCGTCTTTGCCAACGCGGGCAATAAAGCCCTCTCCGGCGAAAACACTGTCGACATATAGGGTGATGGGGCCGCTCTCTAGCGCGCTCTCTTTGCCATTGCGCAGCAGCACGGCGCGGAAAGCCGGAGCACTGCTGTAGGGGTCGCGGATCAGCACCACGTCTTGGCCGTCGATTTTGCGATTGACCAGGTTGATAAGGGCGGCCGAGCGGTCGGGCACGGTGATGGGCGCCGTGGCCTTGTAGGTGTACAGCGGGCCGATTTCCTGACCGGTCACCAGGGCTTGGGCAGAGCGGATCGCGGCCTCGCGGCGGGCAGAGTCCTCTGCAGCGGCGGCGGCCTGATCGCGGGGTGCCGCTTGACCGCGGCGCTTGGCCGGTGGCGGCGGTGCAGCGGCTGGGGCTGGGCCACCGCCTCCATAGCCTTTGGGGGCTGCCTCAGCCTTGCGCATCAAGCCACCGCTGGCAGGTGCGCTTTTGGCCACAACGTCGCCTTCTTCAGACTCTGGAGCCTCGCCAAACAGCTTGCTAGAGGCCGCATCGGCCATGGCGGGCGCGGCTGGCCTTTCCTCCGCACTCTCTCGCTCCTTTCGCTTGGCATCTTCTGCCGGCGCTGCCTGCTCGACCCCCAGATCCGCTTCGGGCGGAGCCTCTGCCACTGCCTGGACCCGCCCGGTCAGGTCTGGGCGCACTACGGTGTGCGGCTTGTGCAAGTCATAGCGAAACGACAGCGGCGAGCCGACTACCAGCGTCAGCTCGACGTCTTTCCACGACTCGCCGGAGACATTATCCACAATGGCCCAGCCTTGTAGCTGCACGCCTTTGCCCTTCTCGACCCAGGCGCGATAAGCCGGCCGCCAAATCGGCACCTCGTGGATATAGCTGATGATGAGGTCGTGGGTCTGGTCGCCGGCCAGCCGCACTTCTAGCGACACCGGCTTCCAGGCGCCTTCTCGCCGCGAGATGTCCAGGGACTGGCCAAGGCCGACCGACAGCGCCCGATCACCTATAGAAACCTTGCGGATTTTGGCGACCGGGGTCGAGATTAGCTCGTCGCTGGCGGTCATCAGGGTCAGGCGCTCGCTGTCGCGCTGCGCAGTGCCGTCGCTGCCTTTGCCCGCGTCCAGCTGCTCCACGCCCACCACGCGGCCGCTCAAGGTGCCGTCTTGCCCTTCGACCGTGACCTGGGCGCCGCGCAGCACGGCCAGCAGGCCCACCATGCCCTTGGCGTTGCGCACCTGCGGCGGCAGCTCGCTGGCCAGCTGGTCGCCAGAGCGCTCTACCGGCAGCGCTACCGAGGAGGGGGACCCACCGGCAAGATCAAGGATAGAAAGGCTTTTTAGCACATCGTTGATCTGATCAGGGCGAATGCGCAGCTCGATGCGGTCGCCCTTGATCTTGCCGCGACGCTCAAAGTAGCCCACGCCATTTTGGTAGAGCACAACCTTGGAGATCGCCAGCTCGTCTTTGGGCAAGGCCGGCGCCCCCGCGGGGGTCTGCTGCCACCAGAGAGCGCCGCCGATGGCTGCCGCTGCCGCCGTGCCGGCCACCAGCCAACCGATAGAGCCTTTGAACTTGGCCATGCTGCCCTCCGAGTAGTGCAGGTCCGTGACTTCGCACGGCCCCCACTATCGCACCGGCAGCCAAGGGCGGCAAGAGCGCACAAGCTCAGACGTTTACAGCGTTTTTCCCAGCTTGACGGTGGCCAGCGGCGAGGGAATGCCCTGCCCCGCCAGCAGCTCGGTGGTCTTGGCCCCGCTATCGCCAAGCAGCCAGCGACGGGCAAACGCCAGCGGATAGTGAAGGTTGATCGCGTAGCCCTGGTCCTTGGGAACGGCCAGACACTCGCCAAAACCCCACAGTGCGTGGCAGCCGTCTTGCACGTCGACCCACAGCGAGTCCTTCAGGCGCGGCAACGGCTGCAATTCCTGCCAGATGGGTCCGCCGATGTGGCCGCCGTCGGCCGTTCCCGTCATCAACAGCACGGGCACATTGATCTTGGCCACGCCGCTTGGCCCCATCCACTTGAGGTCGCCATTGCCGGGCGCCAAGGCCATGGCAGCGACGATGCGCGGGTCGGCCAAGCCCTTGGCATATTGCGCCAGGTCGTGGGCGGTGCAGGCGCCCCCAAGCCCCTTGCCCTCAGCGCAGGCAGCCGCCAGCTTGGCTTGGTCAAACATGCCTCCGCTGGAGACCCAAGTCGTGTAACCGCCAAAACTGTGACCGCTCATCACGACTTTGCTCACATCTGGCTTGCCTGCCAAGGGGTCGGTGGCGGGCAAGGCGGCCACGGCATCGATGGCGGCAGAGACGTCGCGGGCTCGCCACCACCACAGCGCGGTTGGCTTGGGCGCGTCGTGGTCGGGCAGCAGGTTGCCGGTGTGGTCCGGAGCGATAACTACCCAACCATGCGAGGCAAAATGTTCGCACAGCCAGGGCGAACCGCCGGCCCAGCCCGAGTAGCCGTGGCTGTAGACAAGCACCGGGTATTTGGGCGGCACGGCGGGCGCTGCAAGGCTGGCGTCGGCAAAAACCTCTGGGCGATCCATGATTCCCGAGTAGTTGGCGGGGGCCCCGGCCTTATCTGTGGTCGGGTACCACACGGCAACGCCGATGGTGCGGCTGGGGTCCTCTGCAGCCGGGATGTAGCTGTGAGACCACGCCCGATAGCCAACGCGGTAAGGGCCGGGCTTGGCCACGTCCCACTGCAGGTCCAGACGCTCTGGCTGGACTGCGCCGTCGCCTTTGGCGCTGTCTGCCCCGCCGCCATCGGCCGCCGCATCGCCGAAAGAGGCACTGTCCGCCGCTGCAGGCTTGGCCACCGGGTCAGCGCCGCACGCCACCGCACACCACAGCCCCAAGCCCATCGCCGCCGATCTTACTTTGTTCATGCTTCCCCCCGCGCCAGCCGCCGGTTGCCCGAGCCGGTGCCGTTGCCACCCAGCGCTGCTGTACCACGGCCAGTCGGCGAAGCCAATCCTTTCAGGGATAAGACATTGCCTAGGGGAGTGTCCGAGCGGTCCGGCCAGGGTGGCACGGGCAGCGGAGGCGGCTCAGACAGGGCCCGGCAGACGGCGGCAGACAATGCCCAGGGCAATGTCCGATGGCGGCGGTGAGCGGTGCGATGGCTCTGGCGGCTGTCGAGTAATCAGCAATCATTTCAATGACAAGACATTCCCTAGGGGAGTGTCCGAGCGCTGTTCGAGCGGTCCGGGTCGGGCTAGCGGTGCGGGTTCTGCCGCCACGGCCGCTGGGGGTCGTCAACGGTAAAAGGGTCCGCGTAGGGCGGCTTGCCCGGCGGCACCTGGAACAGACCGGCCAGGAACCGCACCAGCCGCGTGAACCAACTGGCCGACGCGGGGAGCTGGTGCTCAGCTTCGATGCGGGGCGGCTGGGGCAGCTGTGAACCGCGCGACTGGGGCTTGGCCGGAGTGCGCTGAGGCGTCGGGGCAGCGCGGGCCGGCGCGGCTTGCACCTGCGGCTGGGCCAGAGCCGGGGCACTCGCCATGGGCACCGCACTGATCAGCCACGCACTGACGGCGATCGCGGGCAACCACTTGAGCAACATGGCTCACCTCTTGGCGATTTGGTCGCCGCGGGACCCTGCTATGTTCAAGTAAGGCGGGGCCCAGACGCCGTCAACCGCGACGGGTGACTTCGGTGGTTGGCGACGAGCGGCCCAAAGCTGGCATCGACTGGGGCTCAGGCTGTTTGGGCGCTTGGCTGTCGACTCGAGGTCGCCGCGAAACCCGCTGCGGAGCTGAGGTTACCTGGGTTAGGCCACCGATACCTTGACCTTGCGGCCAAAGAACCAAGCGAAACTGGCCGACGCCATCACGTAGAGCACCACGGCAGCCAAGATCGGCGGCTCAAACCCACTGCGGGCGATCCACACGCCTCCGAGCTGGGTCGATGCCGTCCACGCCAGGTTCCAGGCCAGCTGGCGGGCGCTGTTGGTCACGGCCTGCTGATCGGCGGGCACCTGCTCCATGGCAAAGGCCGTCGAAATCGGCTGGTTCATCTGCATCAGCGCACCGCGGATCCAGAATGCTGCGACGGCCAGGCGCAGGTCTTGGGCATAGGCCAGGGTGAGAAAGAAGGGAATCGACAGCAGCTCGGTGGCCACAATCGCTTGAACCGGACCAAAGCGCCGCGCCATCGCCGGCCCCACCAGGAAGCCGACGGTGGTAAAGACCTGGCCGACCGCAAACAGGCTGCCAATCCGCTGAGGCTGCAGGTCAAAGCGTTGGCGAAAGTACAAGTTCAGAAACGGGATGATGAGGCCGGCCCCCAGCCCCACCAACGCCGCAGGCACAGTCAGCTTGGCCAGCAGCGGCCAGTCGCGGGCCCGCAGCTGATCGCGCCACCCGCGCTGGTCGGCGCCAGGCTCGGGCTGCAGCGTGATGCGGGCAAACAGCGGCGCGGAGGCAAAGGCGACTACGGCGGCGCAGCCAATGCCGAATTCAAGGCCGGCGCGCTCCGTTCCCCACGCTGCGTGGCCCCAACCGGCCAGAGCGCCAACGCCCCAGGCGGCGGCCATGGTCGCCACGGTCTCCAGGGCATGGGCCAAGCCAAACAAATCGGGGCGATCCTCCGCGGTGGCCGTGCGCATGAAGAACGGCGCCGCCGCGACCCAGTGTACGGTAAACAGCATGCCGTTGAGCAGCGCGCAAACCATCAGGATCGCCGGCACTGGCCACAGCAGCGGCACGGCCAGGCTGACGGCAAATCCACCAGCGCACAGCGCCAAGACGCGGCCTGGGGCCAGCTTGTCTACCCACACCGCAGCAGGCAGCGCCACCAGCGTGCCGCCAATCGCACTGACGGCCAGCATGGTCCCGATGCGATCTTCTTGCATTCCCAGGGTTTTGTACCACAGATTGAGGTGAACCCACGCCGCACCGCTGCCAATGCCCAGCAGGCCACAGGCCAGCAGGTAGCGCTTGGCATCGGGCGAAAACCCGGCGATGCGCAGCAACCAGGCGCGCAATGATTTGATAATCCAAATGTTTTGCAGCATGAGAGGGGTTTGCCGGGCCGATTGAGCCAAGCTCCTAGAAAAGAGGCCGCGCACCCTACAGTTTTTCGCCGGGCACTGCCAGCCCGCGTCCACAGCTGGCTGAATGGCGGGTGCGGAACCACCGTCTTTGGTCCATGTGGCCATTGCGCTGGGACCGCGCTACTCTCAGCCAGTTGACGCCCCTACTCGCTGCCGGAGCCCGCACCTGTGACCGACTCTCTGCCAGCCGTTGCCGACCGCGGCGCTTCTTGGGAGGCTACCCTCGACGCCGCCGGCATCGACCCAGCCCAGACCCTGCCGCAGCGCGACGAGACGCTAGACGACACCCTGGCGGCCCAGGGCGATGCGGCGACTGCGCCACCGACAGCGGCTACCACTGGCGCCACACTGGCCCGCTTGCCGCCTTTGTCTTGGGAAGATGCGGCTCAAGGCCCTGAGCTACAGCGGCCGCCCGGCGACTCGCGTGCCGACCTGCAGCTCATTTCGCTGCTGGGCGAGGGCGGCATGGGGCAGGTCCACCGCGCCCATCAGCGCTCGCTGCGCCGCGACATTGCGCTGAAGACCGTGCTGGATCAGCTGGACTCGACAGCCACGCGCGCGGCCTTGGTGAGAGAGGCGCTGGTGATGGGCCAGCTGGATCACCCCAACATCGTGCCCATTCATGTGCTTGGCGTTGATGCGCTGGGTCGGCCGGCGCTGGTGATGAAGCAGGTCGATGGCGTAACCTGGCAGAGCCTGCTGCGCAACCCCGAGTCGCCGCTGCTGGCCGAGCTGGCCCAAGGGCAGCCTCTGGAGTTCCACCTGGAGGTGCTGCGCCGCGTGGCTGACGCTGTGGATTTTGCCCACGGACGCGGGGTGCTGCACCGCGACATCAAGCCAGACAACGTGCTGGTAGGCCGCTATGGCGAGGTCTACCTGACCGACTGGGGCGTGGCCCATCTGCAGGACCAACCTGGCGCTGAGGCGCGCTCCGGGCCGGTGGTTGGCACGCCGGCGATGATGGCGCCAGAGCTGGCCAGCGGCGATTTGCAGCGACTGGGACCGCGCACCGACGTCTTTCTGCTTGGCGCAACGCTTCACTTCATCCTGACGGGCCAGTACCGCCACGCCGGCAAGACGCTGCGCGAGGTGCTGGGTCACGCAGCGGCGCCCCAGCCGGTGGACTACCCTGCCTCGGTGCCGGCGCCCCTGGCCGCTCTGTGCAACCACGCTACTGCGGCGGACCCGCTGCAACGGCCTGGGTCGGCTGCCGAATTTCGCCGCGCCATTGACGATTTTCTGCGCACCCGCGGCCTGGCAGAGCTGGCCCTGGCCGCCGACAACAGCCTGGCGCAGCTGCAGCAAGTCCGCGCAGCCGGTCCAAAGGAGGACCACCCGGGCTATGTGCGCTTGATGCACCGCCTGGCCGCCGAGGCCCGCTTTGGTTTTCAGCAGGTTCTCAAGGTGGATCCTCTCCACCGCGCGGCGCTGCAAGGGGCCCAAGCTTGCCTGCGCGAGCTCATCCAATTTGAGATCCAGCTGGACCATCCCAAGGAAGCGCGGGCTTTGGCAGAGGAACTGCGCGAGCCCGACCCAGCTATCAGCCTGGCCCTAGCCGCCATCGAAGAGCGCCACGCCCAGGCCGCCGAGCACCAGCGCAAGTTGGAGAGGCAAGCCGCGTTGGTGGACCCGCTGCGCAACCTGACGGCGCGCTACCTCATTTTGGGGCTGTTGCTGCTGATGGTGGTGTCGATCAGCGTGCAGGCGTGGCGCAAGGGCCAGCACCTCGACCTGGAGACGCTGCTGGTCTATGGCCTTGCCGTGGCATTGGTGGCCAGCATCGGGGCCCTGTGGGCGCGGCGGCGGCTGGCTCTTGGGCTGACCCACGAGATTCTGTGGCTGGCCGTGAGCTGCTGCTGGATGGTGGCGCTCAACCGAACCTTGGCGTACACCAGCGGGGTGACCGACCTGCCCCAGGTGCTGCGCGGAGAATTGCTTATTTTTGCGGCGTTTTCTCTGACCGAGCGCCGCTATGGCTGGCCTTCTTGGCTGGCAACGGCCCTGGCGGTCTTCGCGGCGGCAGTGCTGCCCTTGTGGCCCGGACAGCTGGTGGCAGTTTACTCTGGCGCTGCGTCGCTGTACGTGCTGCTGATGATGGCTGGGCCCCAGCTGGCGGCGCGCAAGCTGGCGCGGGCCGGGGTGACGTAGCTGCCGGATGGGTGTTGAGAGGGCTGGTGGCACACGTCTATCCGCCGATCCGGCTATCAGCCAAGGGTCCATGCAGGACCCGGCGATCGCCGTAGCGCCCGCCTTCAACCTCCAGACCAGCTCCCCCGATCAGGGAAGACCCGGCGTGCACTTGAACGCCGCTGCACCGCTTATACTGGCCGTAAAAGCCTGGTCTTCATAGCAAGGCGTGATACACGGGTCGCCCTTTGCCTGCCACATCAGGTTCTTGCCAGCTACGCAAGAGTAGCCCGACTGCCGGCAGGCCTCAAAAGCCTTGCCCGACTCGCCATAGGGCCAAGACAGCTTGCCGACGTACCACATGTCCAGCGGCTGCAGCTTGGCAGAGGCCTGCAACGCGAGCGTCCCATACACGTAGACCGCCACGGTTGCCACGGAGGGCCCATAGCTGTGGTCGTTCCAGTAGTGAACGCCAATGGAGTACTCGAACGGTGCCTCTTTGGAGCCTTCTGGTGCTTCCAGGTTGAGGTTTTCGGGACCGGCGCCGTCGGTGTCGTCCAAGTCCAAGCTGGGGTCGTCGGCGGCCAGGTTGCTGTCTCCCCAGCTGGGCTTTGGGTTGAACCAGAACAGATCCCATGGGTTGCTGAACCAGGGGTCGCCCTTGCCATCGCAGTCAACGTCCAGGCCGGCGGCCATGGGGTGGGCAAAGTGCAAGTCCAAGTCAGCACCGGCAGCTGGCCCAGAGTCGGTCTGGTCGGAATCCGCTGGCGTGTTCCACAGAAGCTCGACGTGCAGATCCATGGACGGGATGACCAAGACCTGGACACAAGCTGGCTTGCACGATTTGGTGCCGAATTCGTCCCAGACGTCCAGGCAGATGGCGTACTCGCCGGCAGCGTTGACCTGCAGAAATGGATTGGGAAAGGTGTCCTGGGGCGTCAGCGCTTGGTTGGAGCCCGCCGGCTGTTGGTTGATTGTCCACAGGTAATTCTTGATGGCGGCGCCTATCGGCGAATACGACGCACCGCCGTTGAGTGGCGCTTTGGTTTGCGGCACCACCTGCGGGCCCATGGGCAATAGGGCTACCGCGACTGGACACTGAGGCACCATGCCGCTGCCGCTGAAATCCAGCGAAAACTGCTCGCCGTGGCTGAAGCCCAAGGTCAGCTTGGCCGTGTCTTTTTGGCCGGCAGGCGTAGCGTCCACAGGGCTGTAGGACACCCCAAAGTCCACGGAACCTTGCTTGGCAATCGTCACCGGCTTGACGGCGCTGACCGGCCAGGGCCCCTGCAGGGAGCCGTCTACCACCGCCTGCCACGAGACCGAAAATTCGCCAGCGCCGCCACCCAATGCTTGGGTCAGCTGGACCAGGGTGATGGCGAGGTCCACAGACCCGCAATTCTTGACCGTGAACTTGAACTCAGCGGCCTTGCCGACCACAACATCACCGAAATCAAGAGATTTTGGCGCATTCAAAGGGGTAATTTGCACACACGGCACGGCCGCCGCCACGCCCGTCGCCTGGATGCCCAAGGCCAATGGCCCGGCACTGCTCACCAGAGGCAATTGTGCCGCCACCGGCCCCGCCTTGGTGGGGCAGAAGCGCACGCTCAGCCCAGCGCTGTGGAAGGGTTGCAGCACCAGCGGCGCCGCCAGCAACCACGGTGCCCCGCCCTGGCCGGTCTGGCCCGCCAGCGCCGCCGGCGACAGCCACTCTACCTTGAACTGCGGTCCAAGCTCGGTCAGGTCCAGGCCTTGTATCGCCACCGCTGCGGCGCCCCAGTTGCTCAGCGCCGCTGTCTTGACCTCGCAATGGCCAAATTGGACGGCCCCAAAGTCCAACAGGCCGGGACTAAACTGGACCTGCGCCACCGGCGCGCTGCCGCCCTGCGCGCTGCCATCGGTCCCGGCCACAGCAGCCGCCGCGCCGTCGTCCGCAGCCGCCTGCACATCGGCGACGTCAGGCGAGCCCTCTGGCACTGGTGCGGCGCCATTGAGGTCGCAGCCACCCAGCACCGCAAGGCCGACAGCCAACGCCACCCAGCCAGTCAAAATGCCTGTTGCTTGCATGATCAACCTCCTGGCAAACGCAGCAGCCACAAGGGCCGACCTGCCATGGCGCCGTCTTGCCAGCCTGCGCCTCACCTTGGCCCGCGTCAACGGGAATTGCTGGCCGCAGCCGCCCATGGACAGCGGCCCGAGCTGGGCAGCGGACTTGGACGCCAGGGCTGCAAAGGCCACCAGCCGCTACAGACTGTCGGCGGGACGAGCCATGCCCTTTGGTTGGCCCAGCGCAGCCCTGTGGTTGGCCCAGCGCAGCCCAGTGGCTTTGCCGCGGCGCCCTGGCCAGGCGAGCAGGGAACTGGCCAGCTTACGCCCTGCCCATCGCCGCAGCCGCCAAGCGACCGGAAAGCAGCGCTCCATGCACGGTGGCGGCGTGGCCCCGGTGGGTGGCTTCGCCGGCAAAGTAGAGGTGGCGGGCGACCGGCGCAGCCAGGGCATCGCGGTCGCGAAGAGACGACCCCGCTGCCAAGTACGAGTAGCTGCCCAGGGCAAACGGGTCGGCGGCCCAGCGCGTCCTCAAAAAGCCTTGGGGCGGGCCAAGCTCTGGCCCCAGGACCGAGCGCAGCGCTGCCACGGCGTCGGCGACCACCGCCGCGTCGTCTTTGGCCTGCATGGCTTGGGCATAGTCGCCCGCGTTGAAGCACAGCAACACCGGCTTGCCGACGACCGCCTGCAGGTTCAGCGTCTCTGGCCAGCGGCCCAGCTGTGGGTCGTCGCGGTCAAGCAGGGTTGTAGACGGCCAGTTGGCCTGTGGAAACTTCAGGTACAGCTTGTCCAGCAAGCCGCTGCCCAGCCTGGAGATGGCCAGCTGCTTGCGCTCGGGCAGGGGCGGGTCGAACTGGACTTTGCCGGCCTTGAGCACGCCAAGAGGCAAGGTCACCAACACCTGGGCAGCGGTAAACTCGCCCGCCTGGGTCGTCACCGTGCAGCCCGCGGGGCCGTGGCGGACCTGGGCAACGAATTGCGAGAGGCGGATGTCCAGGCCAGAGGCCAGCAGCGGCAGGATCTGGTCGTAGCCACCGGGAAAGAGGCAGTCGCCGCCTTTTTCGTCCTCTCCGTCGTCCCAGTGCTGCAGCGAAAGGCGCTGGGCGGGCGCCGCATACTCGTGCTCGATGCGGGTATGGACTGAGAAATCCAGCATCCGCTGGGCCTCTGCGCCTCCCGCCACCTGCTTGCGCACCGCGGCGATGGCCTGGCTGAGCGGCACGTCGCCATCGACCTCTTCGCGGTAGGCATGGACGGCGGCCATCAGCTGGTCGAACTGCCGGCCTGCGGCGCGACGGGCACTGGCATCCAGCCGCGTGCCCTTGCGGTCAAACAGGGTCATCGACTCGTAATCGGTCGCCACGGTGGTGAGCTTGGCCCTCTGGGCGAGCGCCGCAATGGGGTTGCCCTGCACGCCGTGGATCCACGAAGCGCCCAAGTCCAAGGGCAGCCCCAGCGAGCGGTCCGTCCAGATGCGCCCGCCGATTCGGTCGCGAGCCTCCAGCACCAGCACCGATCGACCCGCATCGACCAATTCGCGCGCCGCCGCCAATCCCGCAACGCCGGCGCCAATCACAATGACCTGAGCATGGCTGGGTTTTGCGGAGGGCAGAGGCTGCGGGGCAACATGGCCGATGGGCTGCGTCTTGGCGCCACTGCCGGCGGTCAGCTTGGGCGCGCTGTCTACGGGTCGATCAGCCGCTGCCGCTGGCTTCTGACACGCGCCGATCAGCCTGCCGGCCCCCAGCGCCAGGCCAGCCTGCAACCACTGTCTGCGAGTCATGCGGATCACTGGCTGCCTCCCCCCCCTGGGTAAATTCACGCACAGCCATGGTGCCACAATGGGCTTATCAGGCAAGCTGGCGGCGGTGGTGGTCATCCTGGCGCGGGAGGTGGTGGCCAATGGTGCAGTCCCGCTTTCCAGCTTGGCAAATGCCGCGGATTCCCGTACGGTCAGCGTCAGGGGGCGCACGGCTGGCGTGCTGCGGGTCATCACATGCATAGGGGAAAAACGCACGGCCAGCTGGCCGCGGCGTCACAGGCGGGTGCGGTTCACCCATGGCAGCGGCGGCTGGGCTTGGCCGTGGCAAAAAGCCTAGGG
>CAIXGW010000006.1 GCA_903919145.1 uncultured Myxococcales bacterium | reverse complement strand
TGCACGTTGGTGGGCGGCTGGGCGGTGCTGAGCAGGTTGCCGCTGGAGCCCTGGTCCTGGGTCGCCCAGCTGTGGCTGCCGCCGTCGCCGCTCTTCATGACCAGGGTCCAGCCGCCGCCGTCGCTGTCCATGTCGCAGTAGGCCTGG
Organism: uncultured Myxococcales bacterium; assembly: GCA_903919145.1. Taxonomy (GTDB): domain Bacteria; phylum Myxococcota_A; class UBA9042; order UBA9042; family UBA9042; genus SXRM01. Next base: position 10,713 of record CAIXGW010000006.1, on the reverse strand, counting down.
AAGGGCGCTGCGGCGCCGCTGCCGTCGGGGTCCAGCCAGTACACGCCGCTGGCCAGCTTGAGGTTGGCGGCGGTGCCGGCGTTGAAGTTATCCAGGCAGGACTTGCCGGCCTTGGCCTTGGAGAAGCCAGTCGCGGCCACACACACCGCGCTGCAGCCGTCGTTGTCGATCAGGTTGCCGTCGTCGCACTCTTCGGTGACTTCCAGCACGCCGTTGCCGCAACTGTCTGCCAAAGAGCGCCACACCTTGCCGTCGCAGTAGCGCAAGGTATTGGTCTGGGTGTCAAAGTACTGGCCACCGGCCACGCTGGCGCTGCAGGGCAGGGGGGCACCAGCTGAGCGGAACATCATCAGCACGCCGCCGACGCCGACCTTGACACTAGACAGGGTCTTGACCTGGATCGACCAGGCTTGCAGCGCGCCGTCGGTGCCGCCGATGTTGCCGGCCAGGTCGGCCACCGAGATCGACCACTTGCCCTTGGGATTTTTGCCCGTCCATGCGCTCAAGTCGCCGCTGACCGGGGCGGTGGTGCTGGGATAGCTGGTCTTGAGCACGGTGCCGCTGCCGCCCTTGTCGTGCAGGACATAGGCCGTGCCGGTGGGGTCGTACACGGTGACCTTGAGCTTGCTGATGTCGCTGTTGACGATGTCTAGCGCCACCTGCAGGTCTTCGGCGGTGCCCAGGTCGGGGACGGCGATTTCGTCGGTCGTGCCGGCCGGAAAGGCGTCGGCGATGGCGATGGGTGTCTTGAGCGAGGCGCCAATCTCGGTGAATTGGGTGGTCAGCAGGCCGTTGCTGATCTCATCCAGCCCGTCTTTGGGCAGGTTGGCCGTAGAGACGCCGCCCGCCGTGCACTCGTAGCTGCCGTCGGCCTTCAGGCCCTTGAGCACCAGGCCGGTGCCGCAGCTGGTGCCGAGCTTGGCCAGCACCGGCAGGTTGCCCAGGTCGGTGTAGCTGCCGGTGCCGGCGACCTTGGCCAGGCCTGACGCCTTGACGAATTCGGCCAGGTCGCTGGTCTTGGCGTAGGCGCTGAGGTCGCTGGACTTGGCATAGCCGCTGAGGTCGCTGAGCTTGGCGTAGGCGCTCAGATCGCTGATCTTGGCAAAGCCTTGCAGATCCGCTGACTTGACAAAGCCTTGGGTGATGTTGGGATCCAGGTGGCCCGCTTTGACGCAGCCTGAGCACTCCAGACTGTCGGCCAGCTGGGCCCGCACGGCATACAGGACTGAGCGCGTGGGTACGCTGGGCAGCGCCGGATCGCTGCCGACCTGCAGCTGCATCCAGCGGTCGCCGGCCACGGCCGCAGCGGTCAGCGGCGTCTTGGTGCCCAAGGCCAGGGCAAACTGCCCGCCCTTGACCGCAGCCACCAGCCCCGCCTCTGACCAGACGACCTTGCCCGCCTGCGCATCCAGCAGCTGGACCGTCAGCGAGTAGCTGCCGTCGGCCGCCGCGCCGCCGCCCGCCGAGGTCAGCACGCCCTCTACCTGCACGGTCTGCACCTGCGCCAGTGCGGGGCTCGCCGCCGCCAGCCAAAGGGTTGCTGCCACTAGGCCCATCCGCCACGAGTTCTGCATGGATCTCTCCTGTTGCGCTAGCCTTTGAGGCCCCTTGCCTGATTGACCAGCTCGTCTAGCAGGGCCAGCGCCTGCCGTGGGCTCAATTCTTCGACTTCCAGGCCGGCCAAGCGCTCTGCCAGCGCCTGCCACCGCGGATCTACTGTTGCGGGCGCCTCTGGCTGCGCCGCCTGCGCCGCCGGCTCGCCGCCGCCTTCAAAGAGGTCGAGCTGTCGCGTAGCCAAGGCGTTCATCAGGTCGTTGCGCTTGCCCGACTTTTCAAACTGGTCCAGCAGCCGCCGGGCGCGGTCGACCACCGGCTGCGGCAGCCCGGCCAGCCGCGCCACCGCCACGCCGTGCGACCGCGACGTTGGTCCTGGCTGCAGGCGGTGGACAAAGATGACCTCTTGGCCCCATTCGCGCACCGCCACGTGGGCATTCTTCAGCCGCGGCAAGCGCTGCGCCAGGTGGGTCAGCTCGTGGTAGTGGGTGGCGCACAGGCAAAGCGGCTTGGCGGCGTCGTGCAGGCGCTCAATCAGCGCCCAGGCAATCGCCAGGCCGTCCCAGGTCGAGGTGCCGCGGCCAATTTCGTCCAAGACCACCAGCGTCCTGGGGGTGGCCCGCTGAAGGATCTCAGCTGTTTCGCGCATTTCTACCAGAAAGGTCGAAGCCCCATCAGCGATGTCATCGCCGGCGCCAATCCGGGTCAGCACGCCGTCGAGCACGCCCAACACCGCCGACTCTGCTGGCACAAAGCTGCCCGCCTGGGCCAGGATCACCGCCAGCGCCACCTGGCGCATCAGCGTGGACTTGCCGGCCATGTTGGGGCCGGTAATCAGCAGCAGCTGGGCGGCCTCAAGCTCCAGGGGCCCGCAGGCCTGGGCATCGGCGACGTCGCCGGCCAGCACCACGTCATTGGGCACAAAGGCGCCGTGGGCCAGGGTCTGCTCTAGCACCGGATGGCGGCTGCCCTTGAGCCAGACCAGCGGCGCATCGACCCACCGTGGCTGGCACCAGCCGCGCTCGGCCGCCAGCTCGGCAAAACCGCTGTGGACATCCAGCTCTGCCAGGGCATGGGCGATGCGGCGCAGGCTCAGACGCTGATCGGCCACCGCCGCCAAGATCGACCGGTACAGGGCCTGCTCGCAGCGCAGCCGCTCTTGCTCGGCCCCTTGGACCTTGCGCTCAAACTCGGCCAGCTCGGGCGTCACGTAGCGCTCGGCATTCTTGAGCGTCTGGCGGCGGTGGTAGTGGATGGGCACCTGCTGAGCCTTGGACTGCAAAATCTCAATGCCGTAGCCGCTGTTGCGGTTGTACGCGACCTTGAGGCTGGCAATGCCGGTCTCTTTGCGCTGGGCGGCCTCGTAGTCGACCAGCCACTGCTCGCTGTTCTCTGACAGCTGCACCTGCTCATCCAGCGCGGCGTCATAGCCCGGGCGGATGACCCCGCCATCGGCCACCAGCTGCCGCGGCGCATCGGCCAAAGCGCGCTGTAGCAGGTCGCACAGCTCTGTGGCGCCGCCCAGATCGCTGTGCAAGCCCGCCAGCTCAAGCGATTGCCCCAGCAGCGGCGCCAGGATCGCCTGCAGCTGCGGCAGGCTGAGGAGGGTCTGGCGCAGGGCCGCCAGCTCGCGGGGCAGGGCCAGGCCGGCGGTTGCCCGCGTCGCCACCCGCGCCACATCGCAGCCAAGGCCCAATTGGTCGCGCAAAGCCTGGCGAATCGGCCGATCGGCCACCAAAGCGGCCACTGCGGCATGGCGCATTTCCAGCAGCGCCCGGTCGGCCAGCGGGGCCAGCAACAGCTGCCGCAGCGCCCGCGCGCCGCCCACGGTGGCCGTGCGATCGACCGCCGCCAGCAGCGACCCCTGGCGCCGCCCGAGCCGCGCCGTGCTCAACAGCTCCAGGTGGGCCACCGCCTCGCGGGGCAGCTGCAGGTGAGCCAGCTTGTCCAGGCGCTTGGGCTCGGCCAGCCAATCACTAGCCCTGGGGCGCACTTCTGCCAGGTAGGCGCGCAGGAGCTCCAGCGCCGCGTCCACTTCTGCGCCCGCCTTGGGATCGTTTTGGACCCGCTGGGCGCGCGGTACGCCTTGTGCCGCCGTCAGCCCGGCCAGCCAGGCGGCGCTGTGCTCGGTCAGCACCAGCTCGCGCGGCTCCAGCCGGGTCAGCAGCACCGCCAGCGCGGCCGGGTGGCGCACTTCGGCCACGGCCAGCTCGCCCGTAGACACATCGGCCACGGCCAGGCCCAGCAGCGGGCCCGCCCGGCCTGCTTTGGGCCCGCAAGACAGGGCGACCAGGTGGTGGGCGCGCCGCTGGTCCAGGCTCTCTGGCTCCAGCACCACCCCAGGGGTGATGACGTGGGTCACGCCGCGCTGGACGATTCCCTTGGCCTGGGCCGGATCTTCTAGCTGTTCGACGATCGCGCAGCGCCGCCCCGCCTCTAGCGCTCGCTGCACGTGGGGGCCGACCGCGTGGTAAGGAAAGCCGCACATCGGGATCGGCCGCGGGTCGTTCTTGTTGCGCGAAGTGAGGGTCAGGTCGAGCAGGCGCGTGGCATCCAGCGCATCTTCAAAAAACAGCTCGTAGAAATCGCCAAGGCGAAACAGCACCAGCGCGTCGGGGTGGGCGCGCTTGGCGTCAATGACCTGGCGCATCACCGGCGTCAGGGCTGCCGGGTCGGCCTCGCCGCTGGTCAGCCAGCGCGGCGCTGTTAGGGAGGCGGGTTTGGTTTCGCTCACAGCCGTCACTACTTGGGCGAAGTGGCGCAGTTCAACACGCGGACGACCGTCACGCCCTGCTTGTCTCCAGCTGCAGCCGGCGGGCAGGCGATCTCTTCGATCCACTGCCAAGAGGTGTCGGATCGGGCGTAGAGCTTGCGGGTGGCGCCGCGCGGGATCGTGCCGCAGGTGCGCTGCGGGATGCCGACGCTAAACAGGGCCGGCTCCAGCTCGTCGCCCATCATCACCTCGACCTTGGTGACTTTGCCGCTGCAGGTCTTGGTAGACAGCTCCACTTGCAGATCACAGACATCGGCGGGGCACAGCGCCGGCGGGGCGCACTTGCAGGTCGGCGACTTGGGGCTGTCTGGCTCCACGGCGTCGACGCAGCCTGTCAGCATCGCCAAGCCGGCGGCCAGCGCCAGCAGGCGGCTAGGGGTCAGGGCGCTGGAATGTGGGGACCTTGTCGCCATGGCGGCCTCCTGGACGTGTAGCTTGGGCGGTGCGCGTGGCTCCGTCAAGGTCGCGGCTGGAGCTGGATTCGCCGCTTTGGGCGCAGCTCTGCGTTGTCGCTTCATTCCGGGCGGCTACGGGCATCGCAGTTGCGCATCCCCAAGAGGCTCGCTCTGCGCTCCCCTTCCGCCGGCGCCTGAGCCTAGGGCTCGCACCTCGGCCGACAGTACCGTAGGCAATGTCCGACTGGACTGGACAGTCACCTTGATCTATGACGTTTAGCGTGATACGCTTCTCGTATGATCCGCTCCTTCGGCAACCGCAGCACCGAGCGACTATTCCACGACGAAGACGTCAGGGAGTTTCAGGCCTTTGAGCGATCCGCGCGGCGCAAGCTGTTGGTGCTGCACCGGGCGGGCGTTCTGGCGGAATTGCAGGTGCCGCCCGGCAATCGCTTGGAAGCCCTGCGCGGCAGCAGGGCTGGCCAACACAGCATCCGCATCAATGACCAGTGGCGAATCTGCTTCCATTGGCGCGACGGCGACGCCCATCAAGTCGAAATTGTCGATTACCACTGAGGTGAACACTATGAATCCAAGCGACACCCAACTGCTCGAGCCGATCCACCCCGGCGAAATCCTGCGCGAGGAGTTCATGACGCCGCTGCACCTGTCGGCCAATGCGCTGGCGCTGGCGCTGCGGGTTCCGGCCACGCGGCTGTCAGAAATCCTCAACGGACGTAGGGGGATCTCGGCCGACACCGGGTTGCGTCTGGCCCGATACTTTGGCACAAGTGCTGAGCTTTGGTTGGGCCTGCAGGTGGAATACGACTTGCGCGTTGCCAAGCGCAAGCTTGGGCCGGTCGTAGATCGCGATGTGCAGCCGCGGGCGGCGTAGCGGGTCGCTGCGGCGGGCCGGCAATGTCCGACAGTACCGTAGGCAATGTCTGGTCCGCATGGCGCCTAGGGAATTCGCTGCCGTGGTCAAAGCAGGCTGCCTGAATCTGGGCATCGTCGGTTCGATTTGGGCGCGTCGCCCAAGGCGACCGGGCTGCGACTTTTTGCCCGGGCCGCCGGCGCCACGGTGTGGCGCCGGCCTCGCCCGGGCAAAAAGCGGCGTCGCACGCCGCCCTGCCGGGTCTGCATCCCTCGCGCATTGCTGAGCAATCGTGCGTCTTTATATCGCCAGAGCCTCGCCGCACCGAGGGAATCCAGCCCACCCCCAGGCAACGGACCGGCTGGCAAGCCGGACGACAGGGCGCCGGCCAGGCTGGCTCCAGAACGCAGAGACGCTTCAGGCGCAACGGCGCGACGGGTGCAGACGACTCCCGGAATAGCTGGTCAACGCGCCGCCATTGACCCAGTCTTCGCGCGGGCTTAGCCTGTCTGCCCGGAGGGCCGATGAACTGCTTACCTTTCCGCTTGCCTGCGCTGCTTGCCGCTGCCGCATTCGCGGTACTGCTGGCTTGCACCCCCGATGAACAGCCGCCGGCTGCGGCGGATGCCGCGGTCCCGGACAGTGGCGCAGACACCGCGCCCGCGGACGCCAGCGCCGACGTTGGCGACGTCGCGCCAGAGGACGTCGCCGGCGATGCCGCCGTCGACTCGGCCGCCGACGCTTCGCCGGAAGTCGCCCTGCCGCAGTGCGTCTCTGCCAGCGATTGCCCAACCCCTGGCAGCTGCTGGCTATCGACCTGCACCAGCAAGGGCCACTGCGCCTTGGCACCCGCTGCCGTTGGCACGTCGTGCGACGACGGCAATGCCTGCACCACCCAAGACCAGTGCGGCAGTGGCCTGTGCGCCGGTACCGCCAAGCTCGCCTGCGATGACGAAAATGCTTGCACCGTAGACAAGTGCAATCCCATTGCTGGCTGCCTGAACCTTCCTGCCGCCGCCAGCAGCGCATGCGACGACGGCGACCCCTGCACCCAAGGGGACTCTTGCCAGCAGGGCCAGTGCGAGAGCGGCCAGTCGGTCTGCCAGTGCAAGACCAATAGCGATTGCAATAAGTTCGAAGACGGCGACCTGTGCAACGGTACCTTGTACTGCGACAAGGCCGGCGGCAGCGCCTACACCTGCAAGGTCAACCCCGCGTCGGTGATCACCTGCGCCACAGCCAGCAATTCCGCTTGCCAGACCAACACCTGTGTGGCATCCACCGGGCAGTGCAAGCTGGTGGTGGCCCCAGGCAACACGCCCTGCAGCGACGGCGAGGCCTGCACCACCGGTGACTTCTGCGAGTCTGGCCAGTGCCAAGGCGGCACCAACACCTGCTACTGCAAGAGCGACGCCGACTGCCAAGCCAAGGAAGACGGCAACCTCTGTAACGGCAAGCTGTTTTGCAACAAGGCGTCGGCTCAGTGCCAGGTCAACCCGGCCAGTGTGGTGACCTGCCAGACGGTCGACGAGACGGCGTGCCTCAAAAACCTGTGCAATCCCAAGGAGGGCAAGTGCCACCTGCTGCCACTCAAGGATGGCAAAGTCTGCGACGACGGCAACCCCTGCACCCCCAACGAGACGTGCAGCAAGGGCGAGTGCAGCAGCGCGATCAACAGCTGCGAGTGCCAGAAGGACGCGGACTGCCTGGCAAAAGAGGATGGCAATCTCTGCAACGGCGCGCTGTATTGCGATGCTGCGACCAACCAGTGCCGCGTCAATCCGGCGACCGTCGTCACCTGCCTGACCGGTGACGACCCGCCGTGCCTCGCCGACGTCTGCAACCCCAAGACCGGCAAATGCAGTGAGATCGCCTTGCCCAAAGACGGCACGGCCTGCGACGACGGCACCTCTTGCACCGCGCAGAGCTTCTGCCAGGGCGGCCAGTGTGTGGGCAGTGCCAACCTGTGCGAGTGCCAGAAAGACGGCGACTGCGCCGCCAAGGAAGACGCCAACCTGTGCAACGGCAAGCTGTTCTGCAACCCCAAGAGCAACAAATGCGAGGTCAATCCGGCGACGGTGGTCGAATGCCCCGGCGCCTTTGACGAAGAGTGCTTGACCAACCAATGCGATCCAGCCACGGGCAGCTGCGGCATGAAGCCCGCCCACCAAGGCAATCAGTGCGGCGGCAAGAGCGTGTGCAGCGCTGGCGGCTGGTGCAATGCCGGGATGTGCGAGACCGAAACGGCATCGGCCTGCGAGTGCCAGAAAGATAGCGATTGCAGCAAGCTGGAGGATGGCGATCTCTGCAACGGCACGCTGTACTGCAACAAGACGCTGCCCAAGCCGCAGTGCCAGCTCAACCCGGCCAGCGTGGTTGTCTGCCAGACCGTCGGCGACAGCACCTGCAGCCAAGCGCAATGCCAGCCGGCCAGCGGCGCGTGCAAGATGGTAGCTCTGACAGGTAGTTGCAGCGACGGCTTGGCCTGTACGGAGCAGGACGGCTGCAGCGGCGGCGCCTGCAAGGGCAGCCCCAAGGCGTGCGTCGACAGCCTGCCGTGTACCGCCGACTCCTGCGCAGAGCCCTTTGGCTGCCTGCACTTACCCACATCGGTGTCGGCCTGCGACGACGGCAACGCCTGCACGGCCAGCGACGCGTGCCTGGGCGGCAAGTGCATGGGCACCGCCAAGACCTGCGAAGACGGCAATCCGTGCACCACCGACAGCTGCCATGGCGAAAAGGGCTGCTAATTCAACACCAACTCCGGGCTATGCAGCGACGGCAATCCGTGTACCCAGCTGGACGTGTGCAAAGACGGGGCGTGCATCCCCGGCGCACCGGCCAAATGCGACGACGGCAACTTGTGTACGGCCGATGGCTGCGATCCCGCGAGCGGCACCTGCAAATTCGTCAGCGGCGGTGGCACTTGCGTGGACAGCAACCCCTGCACAGATGAGGTCTGCGACCCCAAGCTCGGCTGCACCCACGTGGCCAACCAGGCCTCCTGCAATGACGGCAACGCCTGCACCACCGGCGACACCTGCGCTTCGAACAGCTGCGGCGGCGTGGGCATCCAAGTGTGCGACGACGGCAAGCTCTGCACCCAAGACAGCTGCGACCCCAAGCAGGGCTGCATCTACAAGGACAACCCTGCGGCCTGCGACGACGGCGACGCCTGCACCACCGACACCTGCGGCGCCAAAGCCTGCTTGCACCAAGCGGTGGTCTGCGACGATGGCAACCCGTGCACGGTCGACACCTGCTCCAAGGCCAGCGGTCAGTGCCAGGTGGACGCCAAGGCCCTGGACGGCAAGACCTGCGACGCGGATGGCGACGGCTGCACCCTGGGGGACGCGTGCTTGGCCGGCCAGTGCAAGGCTGGCGCACCGGTGGCGTGTGTGCTGCCGCTCAAGACCTGCCAGCAGGCGGCGTGCCAGTCCACCGGCAGCAAGACCTTTGACTGTAAGGCGATAGCCGCCAGCGACGGCAGCCCGTGCGTGGGGCAAGACGCCTGCATTGCCGAAGCGTTCTGCCAGGCCGGTGCGTGCAAGCTCGGGTCCACGCAGAAGCTTTACGCCGTGGAGCTGGCGGCTCAAGGCGCGGGCCTGCAGCTGCTGGCGGTCGCGGCGGCGGGCGATGGTCTGTGGGTCGGCGGGCGCAGTGTCGCGGCGGACCAGACCTCGGCGTGGTGGCTGCAGCGGCTGGGGCCAGGGGGGCAAGCGCTGTGGAGCAAGCCCTGGCAGCCAGCGGTGGCGGTGGCGGCGAAATCCGCAGGGATCGTCGGGCTGATCGCCAGTGCCGGCAACCTGGTGCTGGCGGGCAGCGCGGGCAGCGAGCAGGACGGCGCGCAGCTGCGGCTGGTCGGGCTGGCCCCAGCGGCGAATCCGGCCTCAGCGCCGACCGTGCTGTGGGATCGCACCCACGGCGTCACGGGCCAGGACGAAAGGCCCGAGAGGCTGGTGGCGCTGAACGGCGGCTACGCGGTGGTCGGGCGGGTGGAAGCGGGCGCCAAGCACAGTGGCTGGGTAGCGCGTTTGGGGGCCACCGGCCTCTTGCAGTGGTCGTGGCAGGGCGGGCCGGCAGAGGGGGGCGCGCTGCGGGCGCTGGCTCAGCAGGGCGATGGCGGGCTGCTGGCGGCAGGGCGGGCAGTAAGCAGTGCCAAGGGCCGGGCGTGGCTGGTGCGGCTGGATGCCCAGGGCAAGGAGCAGTGGCAGATTCAGCATGGAGCTCAGGAGGATCAAGGGTTTGAGGCGCTGGTGGCCTTGCCCGGCGGCGAGCACATGGCGGCGGGCTGGGCCACGGTGAGCGGCCAGCCGCGGCTGTACCTGCAGCGCGTCGATGCCGCAGGAGGCGCTGTCGGCGCGGCGGTGGTGGGGCAGAGCCCCTATCGGGTAGCCGATGCCCTGGGTGGCGCTGGCACGCAACTGTGGTTGGCTGGTCAGGCTTTTGCCGACCCCCAAGGCGATGCGTGGCTGGCCAGCACCGACGCGACCGGGCACCTGGCCTGGTCGGTCGAGCACGATGCCGGCGGCGCCGAACGGCTGGCGGCGCTGGCGCTGATGGCCGACGGCGGCCTGGCCACAGTGGGCACGCTGCAGACCGGCAGTGACCCTACCGCCGCCAAAGGCTGGGTCCGGCGGAGCGACCCGTGGGGCCGGGCGAGCTGCGGGGCGTCTGGCGTCTGCGCCGCCAAAACTGCCTTGGATTGTGCGGACCTCAACGGCTGCAGCGACGACCTGTGCGATGCCAAGCTCGGCTGCGTCAGCCAGCCCAGCGGGGTCGCCTGTAGCGACAGCGACGCGTGCACCAGCGGCGACGTCTGCCAGGGGCTCAGCTGCCAGGCGGGGGCAGCGGTGGTCTGCGACGACGCCAATGCCTGCACAGCGGACAGCTGCGACAAGCAGAAGGGCTGCGTTCAGGCGGTGTTGAGCGGGGCGCCGTGTGCCGACGACAGCGTGTGTACCAGCGGCGAGGTTTGCCAGGGCAGCAGCTGTAGCGTGACGCAGAAGGGCTGCGATGATGGGGATCCGTGTACGCAGGACCTGTGCGATGCCAAGGTCGGCTGCTTGAACAGCGCGCTGCCGGAGGCTTCGCCTTGCGGGGCTGGGAAGGCTTGT
>CAIXGW010000005.1 GCA_903919145.1 uncultured Myxococcales bacterium | reverse complement strand
GGGGCAGCTGTGGCCGGCCTATCTGGCCACGCGCTGGCAGACCCAGCTGCGCCTGGAGATTCCGCTACAGCTGACCGCTGCCCTGGGCGACGTGACCAGCGGCCATGTCGATCGGCTGCTGGCCGAGACGGGGTGCCGCGCACTCAAGCTCAAGGTCGACGCCGCGACTGACCCGGCCGTGCTGGCCCGCCTGCTGCCGCCGCTGCTGGCCGGCCATCCAGGGCTGGAGCTGCGCCTGGACGCCAACCAGAGCTGGGACTCGCTGACGCCCACGCAGCTGCGCCAGCGGCTGCAGGCCTGTGCTGAATCGGGGGTGACCCTGGTAGAAGACCCTGTGACCCCAGCGAATTGGCCAAGCGACAGCCCGTTGCCCCTGGCCGCCGACCTGATCGACAGCGATGCCGAGGCGCTGCTGCAGCTGGCCCGCCGCGGCCTGCTAGGCTTGGCGGTGCTCAAGCCCAGTCTCTGCGGATCGCTTGAGCAATTTGAGGAGCTGGTGCAAGAGCTGGCCCAGCTTGGCGTGCCCGTGGCTCTGTCTTCGCTGTTTGACGCGCCGGTAGGGCTGGCGATGCTGGCAGGGCTGGCGGCGGCGCTGCCGGGTACGCTCTCAGCCAGTGGCCTGGCCACCCACCTGGGCCTGCCCGAGCCGTGGCGGGCGCCGTGGCTGCAGCCCGACGGCGGTGCGTGGGCCCTGGCCAGCCTCTCTGGGGTCGCGCAGGCTCCTGGCGGTGGCCGCGCGCAGCTGTTGCCGCAGCCGCAGCTGGGCGACCTGTGGGCCCAGGCGGCGGCGGACGCGCCAGAGCAGCCGGCCCTGGCGTGGACCGCGACGGGGCAGAGCTGGTCCTACGCCGACCTGGACCAGCGGATCGACGCCGCCGGAGCCTGGCTGACCCAGCGCGGCGTCCGGCAGGCCGATCGGGTGCTGCTGTGGGCCGACAACAGCCCAGAGCTGGCGGTGGCGCTGGCGGCGTGCTGGAGAATCGGCGCAGTGGTGGCCCCGCTGCACCCCAGGCTGAGCGAACCTGAGGTCCTGGCACTGCAACTGCGCATTGCGCCGGTGATTTGTCTGCACGGCCCGGACCAACGGCCTCCCCAAGCTGCCCCCGGCGAAGGCCTGTGGCTGCCCCTGGGCGCTTGGCCAGACCTGCCGGCGGGCGACTGTCCGCGGCGGTTTGGCGAATTGGCAGCCCTGGTAGCCACTTCTGGCACCACCGGTCAGCCCAAGCTGGCGATGCTGGGCCACGCCGCGCTGCAGGCGGCGGCCTTTGCTCACTGGCAGGCGATCCCGCCCGCGCCCCAGGAGCGGTGGTTGGCGTGCCTGACCCTATGTCATGTCTCTGGAATATTGGTGCTTTTGCGCTGTGCTGCGGCGCGGGCTTGTGTGGTGCTGACCCCAGACGCGCGGCTGCCGCAGCTGGTCGAGTCGCTGCAGCGCACCCGGCCGACCACGCTCTCGGTCGTGCCGACCCTGCTGGCCAGGCTGCTAGAAAGTCAGGTGCCGCCAGGGGATCTGCAGGTGGTGCTGGTGGGCGGCGCCTCCTGCGACCCCGCGCTGCTGCAGCGGGCGCGCCACGCTGGCTGGCCGGTGCGGGCCACCTACGGCATGACGGAGACCTGCGCCCAGCTGGCCACGGCGCGGACCGACGAGCCCCTGCAACAGCGCGGCGGGCTGCGGCGGATTGGCCCTGTGCTGCCCGGGATGCAGGTGCGGGTGGCCGGCGCGGCGCCCGACGGCGAGCTGGAGGTGGCCGGGCCCCAATTGTTCCTGGGCTACCTGGGTCAACCTGCACTGGCGGCCCACGGTGTCTCCGAGCCGTGCTGGTGGGCCACTGGCGATCACGGTCACCTGGGACCGGACGGTGCGCTGTGGGTCGCGTCGCGGCGCGTCGACCGAATCCAAAGCGGGGCAGAGAACATTGACCCCCTCGAGGTCGAGACGGCCCTGGAGGCAGTGGCGGGGGTGCGCGAAGCGGCCGTGGTCGGGCTGCCCGACGCCCTGTGGGGAGAAAGGGTGGCGGCGTGGGTGGTGATCGAGCCCGATGGGCCCAAGAGCGCCGATCAGCTAGAGGTGCATCTACTGGGAGTTGCCGCCTTCAAGCGCCCGCGCTACTGGCTGTTTTCCGCCGAGCCCTTGCCGCGCAACGCCTTGGGCAAGCTGCTGCGCCAGCAGGTCCGCCGGCGGCTGCTGGAGCCCTGATCAGCCGCCCGTTGCTGAATCGGCGGACTCGCGGATCGGCTGGCGCGTTCAACGCAGCGCCGTGGACTGACAATAGGCCTGCGACGCAGGGAGATTTCGCCGGTGCCCGCGCGCCTCAGGTGGGCCAGGGCAGGGCCGGCAGCGCTGCCGCGGTGCTTGTGGCGGTGCGGCCCCCAAGGCTATGCTCACCGCGCAGCGCCGATCGCGCCTGCACCTCCTTGGTTTTCCGCGGCCCCGCCGGCCTCTGCAGAGCACCATGACCGAGCCCACTGGCCGCAAAACACCTGATCCTCTGGGCTCGCAGTCGCGCATCGCTGCGCCGCTGCCCGGTCGACCGGCTGGGGCTACGCCGCTGCAGATTGCCCAGGCGGCGCCAGACGCGGGGCGGCTGCGGGCCGGCGGCGAGCCACTGCTCAAGACCGGGACCGTGGTAGCAGACCGCTACGAAATCAATGGATTGCTTGGGCGCGGCGGCTTTGGCGAGGTGTATCGGGCCCGCCACACCGGCACCCACGAGACGGTGGCGCTCAAGGTACTGCGGCCAGAGCTGTTGTCCGAGTCCTCTGCTGTCGAACGCTTCACCGCCGAGGCGCGGCTGTGCGCCAGCCTGCGCCATCCCAACACGGTGCGGGTGTTCGATTTTGGCCAGACCCCAGAGAAAGCCCTTTATTTGGCTATGGAATTCTTGGAAGGCGAGTCGCTAGAAGAGATCCTGTCGCGCGGGCCCTTGACGCCGCGGCGCACGCTGCGCATTACAACCCAAGTGCTCAAGTCGCTTGCAGAAGCCCACGGTCGCAAGATCGTCCACCGCGACCTCAAGCCAGAGAATATCTTGGTCGGGGCGCTGGCCGGCGAGCCGGACTTTGTCCACGTCATCGATTTTGGCATCGCCAAGTTTCTGGCGGAGGGCGCCAACGCCGCGCTGACCCAGGCTGGCGCCATCATTGGCACGCCGCACTACATGAGTCCAGAGCAAATCCGTGGGGATACCCTGGATGCGCGGGCGGATCTCTACTCGGTGGGCGTGCTGCTCTACCGCTGTCTGAGCGGCCGCCACCCCTACGACGGCGACACCACCTTTGGCATCCTGGCCGCTCACCTGGGCGATCTGCTGCCGCCGCTGGGCATTCAGCCGCCTGACCGCGCCCTGGAGGCGATTGTGGTGCGGGCCCTGGCGCGCGACCGCAATGCCCGCTTTGCCACCGCCGATGCCTTTCGCCATGCCCTGGAGCAGTGGCTGCTGACGGCCCCGCCAGAGCCAGAGCAAGACAGTCTGCATACCCAGATGTCCATGGACGTGGTCAGGCCAGAGCGCCTTGGGCCGCCGGGCGAGCGCCTCATTGGCGCCACCGCCAAGACCGTGGTCGACGCCCAGCCCACCGAACCAGAGCGGTCATCCGACCTGATGCAGACGACCATTGGCCCGCCGCCACAGATGACCGTGGCGGACGAGGCTCCGCCAGAAGCTGCGCTTGCAAGCACAGTTCCCAATGGGTCCCCCTCGCCGGACGCCATCATCACGACCCCCGGGGCCGAAGCCAAGCCCGCGTCGCCTGCTGCAGCGGCTCACCACGCGCCCGGGCACGCCGCGGTGACGCAGGTTCAAGCACCGGCTGCGGCGGCGCCGCGATCGGCGCCTGGGGCCGGCTTGCCGGCCGCTCAGCACCCGCCAGCCAGCCACGGGGCAGGGCTGCCGGCGGTGCAGGTGCGCGGCGCAGACACGGCGGTGATAGCCCCGCCCTCTGCCATGCTGCGCCCGCCGCCGCCGCCGCCGCCAGAGAAAAGCACGGCGGTAGCCTCTGATTCTCAGCGGCCTCGTCCGGGCAAGGCTCCGCCGTCGCGGCGCCCCGGGCCAGAGCCGGTGCGGCTGACCTCGGACTCGGCGCGCGCCCGCATGGCGTCGCATGGCCCCGCGGCCCAGCCGCCGCCGGAGCCCGCAGAGACTGCGACCGTCGCCATGAACATCCTAGCGCCGCAGCTGGAAACGGCGGTGGTGTCGGTAGACGATGTGGCCAGGATGGGCAGAGCCCAGGCTGCAGCGCCCAAGCCGGCCCAGAAATCGTGGCTGTGGGTGCCGGTGATCCTGGTGCTGTTGCTGGGGGCCGCGGCGGCGGCTTGGTGGCTGCTGGCGCCGTCTGGTGCCGAGGCGCCGTCCATGGGGTCGGCCGCCGGCCCTGCCGCTGCTGGCAAGCTAGAGACACCTGCTGCGGCAGCGGCTGCACCCCCCACCCCGCCGCCACCGCCGGCCCCGACGCCTGCGCCAGCAGCCCCCGCTTCAGAGGTGGCCGCCCTGCCGGCAGCCGCGGCAGCGATGGCGGCACCGGCCGAGCCAGTGGCCCCAGCGGTTCAGTTGGCTCAGCAAGCCTCGCCTCAGGCTGCCGCGGCGGCACCCGTGCCTCCAGACACCGGGCTGCGCGCTGCAGCTCACCCTGCAAAAATTCCGGCCAAGTCTGCAGATTCTGCCCATGAGGCCACTGCAGACAAGCCCCACAAGGCGGCCGGCAAGGCCTGCCCAGCGGCCGAGGGCAGCAAGGAGTGGTGCACGTCGTGCCCGGCCGCCCACGACCTCAAGTCGTCGTCAAAGCACTACTGCAGCTGCCTGGAGCACCGCGGCGCCACGGCTGGCTTGGCCTACTACTGCAAGTGCGTGTTTCCAAAAGAGTACCACAAGGTCGGCTCGACCCCGTACTGCAAGTGCAATCCGCGCGACCCGGGCTGCCACGAGTAGGCAAAAGCCCCCAACAACCTCAATTCGGTCCTTTGTCGACCCCGCCTGGCCTACTGCACGCTGCAGGCGCCGTCGCGCTCGCCCTTGGGGCCCAGGCGCTCCAGCCAGCCCAGCGAGGAGCCCTGGTTGCCGGCGAGGTACCAGCCGTTGACGGCCGGCGAGGCAGCCAGCAGCTCAGAGGCACCGCCAAAGGGCTGTGAGGTCAGGATTCCGCCTTCCAAGCGAGCAGCCCACGGCTTGCCGTCGCCGGATTGGCCGCCCAGCAGCCACTGACCGCCCAGGAATGGAGAAGCCAGGGCAATCAAGCCGGGGCTGGCCTCGCTGGCTGCGGGAAGCTCAAGAATCAGCTGGTCCAGCGGTGCACCAGCCGCGCCAATGTGCTGCACCCAGCCGCGCCGGGTGCCGTTGGCTAGGTCGACCCAGCCGTAACCAAGGTACTCTCCCTTGGATTCGGCAAGTCCGTAGAAGCCGCCCTCAGTAGTGCCGGTAGGTTGGACCGCTTGAGCGGCGACCTTGAGAGGCTCGCTGATGGCTCCAGCGGAGCTGAGGGTCCACAGCTGAGCGCGGCGCTTGCCGGCGGGGCCCGCTTCGCCGACCACCGTCCAGCCCAGTGACCCGGTGGCTACGCCGGTGGCCGCACAGTCGACATTTTCTACTTCAACGGTGGCCAGTAGCTGCTCGGTCACGCCGCCCATCTCCTGGCTTTCTGGCTTGGTTTTGGCCCAGGACACCAAGCAGTAGGTGCCGGCTCTGCCAACCGCCAGGACGGCGGGCTCGCCGGGGATGGCCGCCATCGCCAGGTAGCGAGACGGAGAGGTCTCTACCCTGTAAACAGCCTTGGTGGCCAAGGTGGCTTGACCGCTGGCAAAGTTGACCAGCACGCCGCGGTTATCGGCCACGCCGGCGGCGACCTGTAGCCCGCCGCTGTCTACCACGGCCAACAGCTCGGCTGACAAGGGCGGCTGGGGCCAAGAGATCGCCCGCGACCACAGCCCCTGGCGCGCCGCATTGACCTGGGCCAGCCACGGCTGCGCAGGGCTGGTGGGGGTCAGGCGGGCCGAGCCGGCCAAGGTCACGTCAGAGCCGGCAGCGGTCATCGCCCGCACCCGCGTGACACCTACCGGGCTCACGGTGGTCTTGCCGGCGACCAGGGCCACTTTGTCCAGGGGGCCAATAGGATTAGACTGCCACACTGCGCACTTGCAGCCGCCGGTCTGGATGCCGCCAGAGGCGCAGACCTTGACCTCGCTGCCCTCGCAGGTCTGGCCGACGTTCAAGGCCGTGGCCGCGCAGCCGCTGCCCTGCTTGCAGAAAAAGCTCTGGCATTGCGTGGCCTCTCCGCAGTTGAGCTGTTGCTGGCTGGTGCACATCGGGCCGGTGACCCTGTCTTGCAGAGTACACGGGTCGCCGTCGTCGCACGGCGCACCCTGAGGCAGGCAGTGGTTCTTCAGGCAGATGCCACCGCCACACTGCTCGGAGGTCACGCACTGCGAGCTGCAGTGGCCTTCCCAGCACAGCCCGCTGTCGCATTGCTCGTTTTCGGTGCAGGTGTCATAGAACCGGCGCTTGTCGGCCGCACAGCCCCCAAGGCCTGCCACCATTAGCAATCCCACTGCCCATTGCCGCCTCGTGATCATGACTTCCTCCGCGCCAACAAGGTAGCAGAGCCCGCGGCCGCTGGCGAAGGGCAGGGCCATTCATGGCGTGGGTGAGCCGATTCGCCCCAGGACCACCGGCTTTTGCGGCAGCAGCTCCCAGCTGAAATGGTGGGCCATCTCTTGGGGCTCGCTAAGGCCCGCAAGGCCAATCGACGCGCCGAGCCAAGCCAGCACTTCGCGCGCCTGGGTAGAAGAGCCGCGCAGCTGCCGCAAGTGCAGCGCCTGGTTGCGCTTGGCCAGCCGCCGGCCATCTTCGCCCAGCACCAGCGGCACGTGGCGGTGTACGGGCGGCAGCCACTCTGCGGCGCGCTGCCAAAACAGCTGGTACGGTCCAGGATTGTCGCACCTGTCTTGGGCGACTTGCCGCAGGGCGGCGTACACGGCCAGCTGCTGGGCGGTCACCTCCAGCAGATCGTCGCCGCGCACCACCTCGGTCACACCCATCGCCAGGTCGTCGACTACCACGCAAAGCATGTAGGCAAAGCCGCCGTCTTTGCGCCGCACCACCAGGTCGCCACTTTCTTGAACCAGCCGCGCCTGCTGGGGGCCGCACAGCAAGTCCTCAAAAGTGATGGGTTCTTCCGGCACGCGCAGGCGCAGCGCGACTCCCAGGGGCCCTCTGCCCTCGCGGGCGCTGCGGCGGTTTTCAAACTGCTCGGCCTCTTGCATGTCGCCAAAGCGACCGCGGCAGGTGGCCGGGTAGGCCAGCCCGTGATCCTCGCGGTGGGGGGCGCGGGCTGCGTGCTCAATGTCCTTGCGGGTGCAGACGCACGGGTACACCAGGTCCGCAGCCATCAGGGCTTGCAGGACCTCCTGGTACAGCTGGTGGCGCTGACTCTGCACGGCCATGCCCGCCAAAGAGGCATCCACACCCGGCCACGGATCCGCCTGCCACAGGTCGCTTTCCTGCGGCCCGTCCCAGTCCAGCCCCAGCCAGCGCAGGTCTTCGACCATCGGCGCCACCTGGTCGTCCATGCCGGGCAGCAGGTCCTCTATCCGCAGCAGCAGCCGGCCACCGTAGCGCCGCGCGCCAAGCCACGCCAACAGCAAGCTGCGGGCATTGCCGGCGTGCAGCAAACCGGTTGGGCTTGGAGCCAAGCGCCCCACCAAAGGCACTTCGCCGCGTTGCTGGCGCAGGGCGCGGCCGCGCGGGCTCTCTGCAGCGCTGCCTTGCCACGGGCAGTGACGGCAGGCGTTGCCGCAGCAGCTGCCGCGGGCCAGCAGGGTGGCCGAGGTCTGCACCCACAGGCCCGTGCTGGGATCCTGGTAGAGCGGGGCGCCGGCGGCAAGGGCTGAATTGTGCGCAGCGGTCCACATGCCATCGATCTTCGCTGGCGCCGGGGGCGCGGTCAACTGCCGGCGACTGAAGGGCGCCCCCTTGACAGCCGCCTGCCGCGGCCGCCCAATTCCGCTGACGCGCGCGACCTCGCCTACCCCCGCCCTGCGCAAGAAGGTGGCTCCATGGCAGCGGACTCTCGACCGGCTCAGGCCAAGACCCGCGACGCGCAGCTGCGGCGGGCGGTCACCTACGCCAACAGCGTGGTCTCGATGGCAGAGGGCGAGCCACTGCGCCTGGGGGCGTGGCTGCTGCGCATTGGCGTGCCGGCCGAGCAAGTCGAGGCGTGCCGCAGCGATCCCCTGCCGCTGGCTCTCTTCTTGGGGCTGCTGGCCGACGCGCTGCCTGAACCTCGCGAGCAGGCGCTGCGGCAAGGGCGGGCTGTGCTGGCAGCGGCGGCGCTGGTCAAGCTCGGCGAAAAGCGCGCGGCGCACAAAGACTCTGTGCCCAACAAGGCCGTCATCGTGGGCCAGCTGGCCGAGCAGGGCCGGCCGGTGGCCGAGCTGGCCCGCGCCATCGACGGCAGCTTGGACCAGGCCTGCACCCATTTGCTGCGCTGGCTGCGCCACAACGGCCGCGTCGATGTGTCGCCCTGGGTGCCGCAGTCGGCCCAGCGCCACTGGCAGACGGGCCAGGACCACGCTCACACGGCCTACATCGCCTCGCTGCGGGCGGCGGGGCGGCTAGAAGAAGCCCAGCAGCTGCGCATTTTTCAAGTCGCGCAGTGGAATGCCGCTCATCCGCAGCTGCCGCCGGGGCCCGTACCCCTGGATCGAGACGGCCAGCCCGACCGCGATGCCATGCTCGCCGCCCACTGGACGCTGCCGCAGCTGGTGCGCGCCACGGGGCTGGCACCCGGCACCATCCTGAGCCATGTGGCAACCTGGCTGCGCGAAACCGGCGAGACCGACACCTCGCCGTGGGTTGCGCCCGCGCGCCGTCAGGCCATTGAGGGGTGGCTGCGCGACCCCGATCCGCGCGCCGCTGTGGCCGCCGCCTTGGCCCGCCACGCGGTAGACCACGGCGAATTGGCGGTAGTCGCTGCGGCTTTAGGCGTGGACGACCCGCGCGGCACGGCACCCGCGCACAGCTGGACGCCAGAGCTCGACGCAACGCTGGTCCGCCTGCACGTCGCTGGCACCCCGGTGGCCCAGGCTGCCGAGCAGATGGGCCGGACGGTGGCGTCGCTGCGCGCCCGTGCAGTGCGCCTGCGGGTGATAGGCGAGCGGCGGGCGTGGAAATAGAGCGTTACCCCAAGACTTTGGCGCGCTGCGGCCGGCCAGTTGGGCCCGCACTGGATTGGCGGCGAGCCCTCTATAGCCCGGTCTTGGTGACTTCGCTGGGGTAGAAGTAGGCGCCGACCCCAGAGAACGTCAGGGCCGCACTCAGCTGCTGACAATCGCCGGTGGCATCGGGGGCCAGGTCGACCATGCCCAGGGTCAGGGCGTCGACCAATTCGTCGATGTTGCCTTGATCTTCAGCCGCTTGCTTGGCCAGGGCGCGAATGCTGGCCAGGGTGATGCCGCCGCCAACGACGCCAGCCTCCAGGGTCTCGCCGTCGACCACGCGCATGCGGATGCGGGTGCCGCGCATGTCCAAAGTGTAGTCCTTGCCAAACACTTGCACCGGCAACAGCATGTCAAAGGGGCCGGCCTCCAGCCAGCCGTCCTTGACGGGCACGGTACCGGCAAGCGCCGCAGGGTCGCGGCTATTGACGTGAAAAGTCTGGCCCGTCAACAGCTTGCCGTCGGTCCCCAGCAGCGGCAGTCCTTGGCCAGCCCGCACAATCACCTTGACCTGGGGGTCGTCGCTCCAGCTGTCCAGGCCCTGCAGCTCGACCATCAGCAGGACGCCGCCGGACTCAATGCTGGCCTGCAATAGCTTCTCAAACGCAGCAATGCCGCTTTTTTCAATGGCAGGCACCAGCAGTGCAAATTGGTTGTCAATACCCTTGGTTCCGGCCGGCGAGGTAAAGTCGGCGTGGCCGCAGCCCTTGGGGTCCCCCTCTGCGCTTTGCAGCCCGTCGATGTCAAAACCATCGACCACGCCAGGAGAGATTTGGCGGGTAAAAGACACGGTGTCAAAGACATACCACTTGATGGGCGGCGGCGGGGCCGGCACCTTGGGGGCAGCATCGATGGCCGCATCCGCAGCGTCGGCTTTGGCGGTCGCGGCTGGCGGCGCGGCCGATTCCTCGCAAGCGCCAAGGCCAAGGCCAATCGCCACAGGGCACGCCATCGCCATCAGGCGCCAAGCCAGCTTTTGCCAGGGCAGGGCCCGTGAAGCCTCTTTTCGATTTTCCCCGGTCCCATTGGCTTGTTGGGTGGATCGCAATTCCGCGCACTCTATCGGGCTCGTCGCATCGCTTCGCGAGAGGTTTGGCCAAGTTATCTCTACACGCGTCCCTTGGGTAGGTCTCATGCTTCAATGCCTCCCAGTCCGTCTTTGGCCAGGCCGTCTTTGGCGCCAAAGGTCGGAAAGTCGCCAGCCACGGCGCGGGCAATGCTCAGCATCACCTTGCTGCTGTTTTCGCCGCCGTCAGAGCGGTAGTGCAGGCCGGTCTTGAGCTTTCCGCCCGCCGACCCGGCAATGATGATCGGCATCTCTTCCAGCGAGTGGGTGCGGCCCAAAGACACTTCGCTGGTGCCCAGCAAGGCACAGTGGTCCAAGAGCGTGGTCGCCCCCTCCTGGATCTTGGCCAGCGCCTCAATCTGGTAGGCCAGCGCCTGGACGCACTGCAGGGTGATGGCGGCGACCTCTGGCTGCGCACCGCCTTCATCGTGGGTGAGCTGGTGGTGTCCAGAAGTCGCTTTGGCAAACAGCAGGTTGTTGACGGGCGCCGTAAAGTAGTTGCCAAACACCCGCACCTGGTCGCAAGCCAGCGCGTAGGCAGCCAGATCGCAGAAAGCCTTGTTCTTCTCCTGCAATTGCGGCCGCCCTTCGATGTCCGGAAAGGCTGCGGGCGGCGCTGGGGGCACCTTGCAGGCGGCCAGCTTGGGCGGCGCATCCTGCAGCTTGGCCAGGCGCTTTTCCAGCTGGCGAATCCCTTCGGTGTGCTGCTCCAGGCGCTGCTTGTCGGCGGCGCCCAGCTGCCCTTGCAGAGACTTGAGGTCCGCCGTCACGCCGTCCAAGGCACTGCGCCGCAGCCCCAGGGTCGGGTCAAACTTGGGAGTCTCGCCAGGCATCACAAAACCCAGGCCAAACAGCCGCTGGTACAGGGCGTAGGGGCTCGACTCGGCCGGGTTTTGCGAGTTGGGCCCGTTGTAGGACTGGCCCCCGCCAGGCGCCGCGCCGAATTCCAGAGAGCGGAAGCGGGTCTCGTTGCCAATGCGCTCGGCCAGCTGTTGGTCCAGCGTCGGGCCGGCAAAGGTCACGTTGCCGCCCTGGTGCAGCAGCGGCTGCCCGGTCAGCAGGCCAGCCGTCCCGGCGGTGTGCGGCTGGGTGTTGGCGGTGTACAGGCGCGTGCCGGTCACCACGGTCAGCTGGTCTTTCCACGGCGCCAGCGGCTGCAGCAGCGGCGAGGGTGTCCAGTCTTTGCCCTTGCCCTGGGGCGTCCACTGGTCGGGTAGCATGCCGTTGCCCCAGAAGAACACGGCAAAACGCTTGGGAAAACCGTCGGCCGCGGCGTCGGCATAGGCGTCTCCATTGCCGGTCAGAAACCGCTCTAACGCCGGCAGGCCGATGGCGACCGCCGTACCGCCTACAAGGCCGCGCAACAGGCTGCGGCGGGTGAGCTGGCGCGCGTTCATGGCTGACCTCCCTTGAGGCGGACAAAACCGTCAGACAGAGCGACCGCCCGCATCAACTGCTTCAAGCGCCGATTGTCCTTGATAAACTGCTTGGTCAGGCTGTCGATAAGCGGCTCCTCGCCTTGGGCCACCGGGCGCCCCAGGGCGTAGCCGTAGAGCTTCTGCACCACGCAGCGGGTAAACTTGGGGCTCGCGGCAATCCGCTGGCCAAGCTGCGCCGCGTCCTCAAAGGGCTGGTCGTCCAGGTGCCCGGTGCTGTCAATTGGCGCGCCGTGGTCGCTGAGGCGGTAGCGCCCCACGCCGTCAAACCGCTCCAGCCCCAGGCCAATCGAGTCCAGATCCTGATGGCAGCTGGCGCAGTACTTGACCTCCAGGTGCACCGCCGAGCGCTCGCGCAGCGTCTTGGCCTGGCTGTTGGGCTCTGGCAGTGCCGTGTTCAGGCCGGCCGGCGGATCGGCCACCAGGTCGCACAGCAGCACCTTGCGCATGTACACGCCGCGCAGCGTCGCCGAGGAAGTCGTGGCGTGCGCCGCCAGGGCCAAGAAAGAGACCTGGCCAAGCAGGCCCGCGCGCTCGCCTTTCTGCGGCCACTGCACGGCGTGAAAGCCCTTCTCTGCCACAGCGGGGACGTCGTAGATGGCGGCCAGCCGCCGGTCGACAAAGGTGCTGCGGCTGGTCAGCAGCTCGCCCAGGTCGCCGTCTCGCTCAAACACCAGCGCTTCGACGTTGCGCAGCGTCTCTTCGCGGGCAGAGGCCCCAAGATCAGCGCTGTAGTGCTTGTAGATTTTGGGATCCTTGGAAAGGTCTTGCAGACCGGCAAGCTTGAGCCAGTCTTCGGCAAAGTTGCGCACCGCCCGCCGGGCTTTGGGGTCAGCCAGCATCCGCTCGACTTGCGCCTGCTTCTCTGCCGGGTCGTGCAGCTTGCCCTGGGCCGCAGCGGCCAGCAGGGCCTGGTCCGGCGGGCCGTTCCACAGAAAAAGCGCAAGCCGTGCAGCCAGTTCCCATTGGGTCACCCGCTGACTGCCAGCGTGCTGCGGGTCGGCTTCGCCGTGCTCGACGCGGTACAAGAACAGCGGCGACTGCAGCAGGCGGACCAGGGCGTACTCTGCACCCTGGGCAAAAGTCCCCAGCGCCTTGGCGCCTGCAAGCCCCTGATCCAGTACCTGCTGGCGCTCTGCCTGGGTCAGCGGCCGCCGCCACAGCCGCGGGCCAACGCTGTCAATGAACTGGCCAAGGCAGTCGCTATCCAGCGGATTTTTCGGCTGGCAGGGCAGCAGCTTGGCCAGTCGCTCTGGCTTGCTGGCTACCTGAGCCGCCAAGGACCGCGCCGCGTCTTCGTAGAGCTCGACCCCGCGCGGCGACACCTTGGCCACGCCCGCGCCGACGGCAAACAGGTCGTCAAAGGCAATGTCGGGCTCCAGCGTCGACGGCATCGTCAGGTCATCGCCCAACACGTCGCGCACCGCATTGTGGTACTGGCTGCGCAATAGCCGAGGCAGCACTGGTGGTTGTGCGGCAAAGACCGCTGGCTTGGCTGGCGCCTCGGCGGTTTCTTCGCAGCCCAGCGCCGCCAAGCCCAGGGCTGCGGCAAGAGCCCATCGCCCGACAGGGGTTCGCCGCGCCGCCGCCCCGCTGGGTCGCTGACCTTGGCGTCCTAGCCAATGGTGCAGGGCAAGCCAACCTGGGTTTGGCGTTGGTGCCCCTAGGCTTTTTGCCACGGCCAAGCCCAGCCGCCGCTGCCATGGGTGAACCGCACCCGCCTGTGACGCCGCGGCCAGCTGGCCGTGCGTTTTTCCCCTATGCATGTGATGACCCGCAGCACGCCAGCCGTGCGCCCCCTG
>CAIXGW010000004.1 GCA_903919145.1 uncultured Myxococcales bacterium | reverse complement strand
GGCTCTTTTTCAGGGGCAACGTCGGCAGCGCTGGCCGCGTCCATCATGGCGCCGCCCGAGCCGGCGTCGTATTTGCCAGAGCTGGAATCTGCAGCAAAGTCGCCATTTTGCCAGGGCGAGCTGCCCGAGGACTCCATGGCCGTATCTTCGCCGCACCCGGCCAGACCCGCTGCCAGCAGCGCCGCCCCAGCCAGTCGCCAAGCCACAGCCAGTCGCCAAGCTGTTGTTGCTTCAGCCCTTCTCATGCCCGCCTCCTGGCCCTGCGCCTTCACAGCCGCACCGCAAAGGCCACTCGGGTCAACCAGCCGCTGATCGCCGCCTCGCCAAAGCTGACCGGAGCCGCCGCAATGCCACTCGGGCTGCCGCCGACCAGCTTGGCCTCCC
This sequence comes from uncultured Myxococcales bacterium, assembly GCA_903919145.1. Taxonomy (GTDB): domain Bacteria; phylum Myxococcota_A; class UBA9042; order UBA9042; family UBA9042; genus SXRM01. The sequence goes on along the minus strand of CAIXGW010000004.1, from coordinate 52,781 downwards.
ACTCGCTCTGGAACAGGTGCTGGTAGCCCAACTCCCAGGTCAGGCCCATGGTAAAGCCCTCTTTCCTGTCGATGCCGCGGGCAAACACCCGTCGAGGAATCAGCAATTCCAAGCCGACCGACGCCAAGGCCAGCGGCGCCCACTGCTCCGAGCGCAGCGTCGCCGAGCCGCCTGCCACCTCGACCTGGCTATGGGCCGCGCCAATGCCGCAGCGGGCAAAGGGCTCCAGCCAGTTGCTGACGCGGTAGCGGTAGCGCAAGTCGGCGGTCAAAGCGTCTGTCTTGGTGTCCGTTTCGGTGCCGTAGGTCCAGGTAGAGTTTGTCGATGCGTGCCAATACTCCAAGCCGATCAACAGGTCCGGCGCCATCTCGCGGTGCAAGCGCACGGCCGAGCCGCCGTGGGTGGCCCCGCCCAGCAAGCGCGTGGCCGCCGTCGTCGCAGTGCGGATGCCTGCCGTGCCAAGGTCAAGGCCCCAGTCCGCCGCCACCGCCGGAAGGGCCAAGCAGAGGCTGGCCAACGCCGCTGTCCAGGTGAGGATCCATCGCTGTGCACTCATCGCCTACCTCCCCGCCCAATTGGCCAGGCCAAAGCCTTCCAGCCAGCTGGCCTTGGTCTTGTCGAGCTCGCCCTTGGGAAAGAAGGCCACCCACCAGCCGGCCAGGCCTGGGCCCAGCAGCGCCACTCCGTCTCCCAGCGGCAGCAGCAGGTCGCCGCTGACCTCCATGTTCAAGCTGGCACCATGCTGATCAGAAAGGGCAATGCGAGACAGCCGGGTCTGCAAGCCGCTGGTGCCCACAATCCACACCGAAGCGCTGCCCACGGAGCCCAGCGTCCGCACCTGCTTGACCGAGCCTGCTCCAGAAAACTGAGTAATTTTGCCAGTTACTACATCAAGCAGCGACGCGCCGTACTGGCTCGACTTGTGCTCCAGCACCACCTGGCCGCCCACCGGCTGCAGGCCCAGTACCGGCTGGTCCAGCTGAATAGGCCTTATCGCCTTGCCTTTTTTCTTGGCCAGGTCATCCAGTTCGACGATCCACAGCTTGTTGGCGCCGCCCAGATGCCACCACGCCAGCACCCGCGCTTTGCCGTCCGCCGCGGTGACCGGCACAAAGCGGCTGACCGGCCCGCCAATCGGGATCTCCTGGCCGCTGCCCGTAGCCGGATCCAGCACAGACAGCGACTGCGCCTGCAGATTGGCCACCAGGACCCGCAGCCCTTCTTTGGCATCGTACAGGTGCAAGTCGGCCGGATCGGCGCCCGCCGCAATTTGGTCCAGGCTGATAGCCATTTCTGCGCCAGCAAGGTCGACGCGCACGTGCACCACGTCGTTGAGCGCATCGACCAGCAGGTACAGGTCGGCGGCGCCAGGAGAGACGCGCACCACCGTGCGAATCGGCAGCATCAGGGCCTGCAGGTCGGCGGCCAGGGGCACCACGGCGGTGCGTACCTTGGTGGGGCCAAAATCAGCAAGGCCAATGCGACCTTGGGCTTCCATCCACACCAGGTGGTGCTTGCCGTCGCCCGCGGCAATCGGCGGCGCCACCCGCGCGGTCACCGGCGCCCGGGTCAGGCCAGAGACCGTGGCCACCCGCGGGTTGCCGGTCTTGCTCGCCGCCGCAGTCAGGTCGACCAGAGCCACCTCATCGCTGTTGACGATTGAGCTGGCCGCAGTCCCCCCCGCCGGGTGGAACAGCACCGCCGAGCCCGAGTCATCGCCCGCGCGCACGGCTGCGAATTCGCTGGGAAGGGCGTAGCCAACGGTGGCCTTGCCATCGCAAGCCGTCAGCTTGCGCTTGGCGGCGTCTAGCCACAGCACCCGCTTGCCGTCTGGCGTCAGCTGGGTCACGTCCGGCTTGCCGTCATAGGGCAGCTGGGTCACGGCGATGCCGCTGCCGCTTTGGGTCAGCACGTCAATGCGCTTGCCGGCCGGGCTGCGCAATAGGATCGCGCTGCTGAGCTCTACGGGGGCCACCAGATCGCTCTGCTGCGTATCGGGCACGGCGGGACAGCCGGTCAGCGCGACCAAGGCGGCGAGCACGGCGGGCAGGGACCGCCACCGCCAGGGACTTCGACCGTTGGCCAACTCCGGCCGGCCAGGGGGTGGTGCAAAGAGGGATAGCATTCGGAAACCTCCGCGGCAGCATGTGCAACTGCACCGTTCGCACATTCGCTCAGCGGATGCAAGCGCTGTGGCTCAAGCGTGACAGGAACGTCAAGCAGCCGCGATTTCAGCGCTGCACCCAGGATAATGGCTTAATGCTAATACATTTCTGCGCGCAGCCACTGCAGGTGATCGCCCGCCGCGTCCAAGGTGACCAGCACCAGGCCCACCTGCACCCGGCTTGCCCTGCACTGGTCGACCAGCACTTCGGCGGCCTGCCACAGCCGCGCCTGCTGGGCCCGGCTCCAGCGCCGCGCGTGATCCACGGGCTTGCCGGAGCTGGTCTTGATTTCCAACAGCAGCAGTTCCAAGTCGTTATCGCCGATCGACCGCAGCAGGGCCAGGTCAACCTCCGTACCGGCGACCCTCAGCCGCTGGCCATAGAGGCGCCAGCCCTGTTCTTGGGCCCAGCGCAGCGCGCTTGCTTCGCCGCGCTCGCCAGTCTGCAGCGCTACCAGCTTTTTCGGGTCCGCCGCCCGGCTGCCCTTAGCCATCCAGCCACAGCTGGCCCTGGCCAGACAGCGCCCGCACCGGCGCAAAATCGCGGCGATGGACCGCACTTGGCCCCAGGCGGACCAGCGCTTGCAGGTGATCGGCGGTTGGGTAGCCCTTGTGCTGGGCAAAACCGTAGCCTGGATACTGGGCCTCCAGCTCGACCATGTGCTGATCGCGCCAGACCTTGGCCAGCACCGCCGCCGCTGCCACCGCCCGCGAGCGGCGATCGCCTTTGACCACAGCGGCTTGCTGGCTGTGACCCCAGGCCGGCAGCGCTTTGTTGCCGTCGATGACCAGCAGCGCCACCGCGCCGTGGCCGCGCTCTTGCAGCTGCCGCACCACCTGCGCGCAAGCGCGCTGCATCGCCGCCAAAGAGGCGCCCTGGATGTTGCGCTGGGCGATCTCTTGCTGCCACGCCGGCTCGATGTGCCAGGCCAGCGCCACCTTCTCGATCAGCGGCACCAGGCTTTGGCGCTTGCTGTCGCTGAGCAATTTCGAGTCGTTCAGACCCGCCAGGCCGGTGCCGTGCAGCGCCGCGTCTTCTGGCAGCACCACCGCCGCCGCCACCACCGGGCCCGCCAGCGGCCCGCGCCCAACTTCATCGGTGCCCATCAGCGGCCACAGCCCGGCCGCGTGGGCCCAGGCTTCGATCTCGCCCAGCTGCGGCTTGCCGTCGTAGCGCGGGGGCGCGAGGCGGTCGCTCATTTGACCTCGACCTGCAGCTGGGCGGTGTAGCCCTTGCCGCCGGCTGCCTTGGGCCAGGTGACGGTAAAGGTGCAGCTGCCGGCCTTTTTGCCCTGCAGCTCCAACCAGGTAAAGCCCTCTGCGGTGGCGCCCTTGGCCGGGTTGAGCAGCTTGGCGGTGTTGGTCGCTGCCTGGCTGGCGGCGATGACCGTGCAAACGTCGGCAGAGGTGGCCTGCACGGTGTAGGTGGTATTGGGCTGGCACAGCGGCGCGGTGGCCACCAGCGGGCGAACCAGCAGCCAGTGCTTCTGGCCCACCGCCGCCGTAGCCCCCGGCAGGCTCAGCTCGATCTTGGCGCCATCGATGGCCGCTTCTTCTACCAAGCGCAGGCTCCAGGTCTGGGTCGGGTCCAGCTGGCTGGTCAAGCTGACGTCGCCCGGCAGCGCAGCGGTCTTGTAGCTATAGGCCCACTGGGTCTTCTCGACGGTGTTGAGGGTCAGCGCACCTGCCGGGCTGATCGTCAGCGGGTGGTAGCCGTAGCCAATGGTGGCCTGGCCATCCTTGCGGGTCAGGTCGTAGGGCAGGGCGATGGTCGAGTTGGTCAGGTACACGCCGTCCTTGCCCGTGGTGCACGTGTGAGACAGCTGCAAAATCTCAGCCTTGAGCGCGCGCATGTTGATAAAGTCGCTGACCTCGGTCCCGTTGGCCTTGCGGACCTTGACGGTCAGCTTGGCGTTGCCTTCGCTCTTGGCTTCGATCTCAAACTTGTCTGCCAGCTTGTTGACGACCGCCAGGGCCTGGCTGTTGTCGCTGGTGGCTTCCACAATCTCGACTTTGGCGCCGGTCACGTCGGTCACCCGCAGCTCTAGCTTGGCGCCGACTGCCACGGCTTTGTTGAAGTCTGCCACGTTATCGTCATTGGGGTAGGCGAACTTGAGGTTGCCTTCGCCGCCGGTTTGCTGCGATTCACAGCCGGTGCTCAGCAGAGCCAATGACAGACAAAGACTTGAAAACAAGTGGGTAAGCTGGTTTTGACGCATGTCAGTACTCCGTGGGAAATGGGCTGCCACCGGCTGCAACGCCCAACCCCAGTCGCTGATTCGGTGGGCTGGACCAATCCGGCCTCCAACGGCTATCTTACGCCGGCGAGCCCCGGTTGTCCTGGCGACGGGACGACCGCGGTCGCGGTGCCGTAGGGGCGCGGGAACCATGTCAAATGCCCATGTTTGAAATGCTGGTGACGATGACCTTGCCCGCAGACCTTGCGTCCCCTGGGCTTTTGGGTGGGGCAATGACTTCCAGTGCCGCGTTGGCGGGGCTGCTGGCCGTCTACGCCGCCGCCAGTGCGGTGTACCTGTCGGCGGTGGCCACGACCGACGAGCGCGCGCACAAGCTGGCCCGCTGGCTGCTGCTGGCGGCGGCGGTGCTGCACGGCTTGCTGCTGATGGCCACCCTGCTGGACGCCCAGCGCGGCGGCCTGTCTGTAGCCGACTTGGTTCTGCTGGCGGCGAGCTGGCTGGTTTCCGGAGGCTACCTGTTTGGTTCTACCATGCGGGCGATGCCGCTTTCCGGCCCGGTGCTGTCCAGCTTTGTGGCGGTCATGGTCGGCGCTGTGGCCTTTCGCCACTTGTGGCCTACCACGGTGCACTTGCCGAGCCAGGCGGGCTGGATTAAGCCCTTTCATATCAGTGTGTCCGTGCTGGCCTTCTGGTCCTTTGCCGCCGCCTCTGCCATGGCCGTGGCCTACCTGGTCAAAGAGCAGCAGCTGCGCAACCGCCAGTTTGACGCCAAGCCGCGCCTGCCCTCTCTGCAGGAGCTAGAGCGCTGGTCTGGCCGCGCGGTTCTGATTGGGTTTCCGCTATTTTCCGTAGGCCTGTTGTTCGGCGGCGTCACGGCGTCGCGGGCGATGGCCGGCGGCGGTGGCGTTGAGCCGCAGTACCTGCTGAGCGTGCTGGCCTGGATCATCTACGCGCTGCTGCTGCACGCCCGCCTGACGCTGGGGTGGCAGGGCCGGCGCTCGGCGGTCGCCACGATTGTTGCCTTTTTGCCCACCTTTGGCACCGTGCTGCTGTATGCCCTGCGGGGGGCCGCATGAACGACGCCCTGGTCTGCATTGGCCTGAACCACCGCACCGCCCCCGTCCACGTCAGAGAGCGCCTGGCCTTTCCCACAGAGGCCCTGGGGTCCAGCTTGCAGGCGCTGGTCAGCCTGCCTGGCGCCAGCGAGGCGGTGCTGGTGTCGACGTGCAACCGCGTCGAGCTGTACATCGCCGGCCACGCGACTTCGGCCTCTGAGCTTGGTCAAGCAGCCGCCAAAAAGCTGTGCGAGCTGCGCGGGCTGGCCCATGAGACGGTGGCGCCGGTGCTGTACTACCACAGCGACGCCGACTGCGTTCGCCACCTGATCCGCGTGGCCTCCAGCCTGGACTCGCTGGTGCTGGGCGAGCCGCAGATCTTGGGGCAGGTCAAAGAAGCCTTTGCCTGCGCCCGCGAATCCGGCACGGTGGGCTCGCTGCTGGGCCGGGTGTTTGACCGCGCCTTCAAAGCGGCCAAGCGCATCCGCACCGAGACCGGGATCGCCCGCAACAGCGTCAGCGTTGGCACGGTGGCTGTTGACCTGGCCAAGCACATCTTTGCCAAGCTAGAGGACTGCCGCGTGCTGGTCGTCGGCGCCGGCAAGATGGGCACCCTGGCCGCCCGCCACCTGGCCAATTCCGGAGCCGGGCGGGTGTGGGTGACCAACAGGTCCTTTGAAAAGGCCCAACGCCTGGCGGAGCTGCATGGCTGGGAAGCCCACGCCCTCTCTGACCTGCCGCTGCTGCTGACCCAGGTCGACATCGTCATTACCTCGACCGGTGCGACCCAGCCGGTGTTCACCCGCGAGCTGATTGCCCCGCTGCTGCCCAAGCGCAAATACCGGCCGCTGTTTCTGATCGACATTGCCGTGCCCAGAGATGTCGACCCCGCCGTGGCCAAGATTGACAACGTCTTTGTCTATGACATCGATGACCTGGAGTCGGTCACCCGCAAAGCCACAGAGTCGCGCTCCAAAGACGTGGCCAAGGCCGTGGAGCTGGTCGATGTCGAGGTCCAGCAGCACCTCAAGTGGGCGCAGAATCTCTCGGTCACGCCGACCATTGCGGCCCTGCGCAAGCGCGGCATGGACCTGGTGAGCAGCGAGGCTGGGCGCCTGAGTGGTCACGACGAAGCCCAGCGCCACGCCCTGGAGCGCTACGGTCAGGCCCTGATCAACAAGCTGCTGCACGAGCCTTCGATGGCGATGAAAGACCCCCAAGAGGGCGCGCGTCTGGCCGATGCCACCAGGCGGCTGTTCAACCTGGCCGACCTGGTGCTGCTAGAGGGCGACAAGCAGGCGGAAGACCACGGCCACACCGGCGACCCAAAAGGCGACGAGCGCCAGCAAGCGTAGGACCCAGCCAAGGTCCGCCGCCTCAGAATTGGCCAGCCTTCTTGACTACAGCTTACAATCCAAGGAGTTCTGATGAGTGCTGCTGCCTCCGATTTGACCCCGCGCTCTGACCTGACGCTGCGCATGGGCACCCGCGGCTCGCTGCTGGCCAAGACCCAATCGGGCTGGGTGACCGAGCAACTCAAAGCCGCTCGCGGTGTGACAACCCACACGACCATCATCTCTACGCTGGGCGACCGCATCCTCGACGCGCCGCTGTCGCAAGTCGGCGGCAAGGGCCTGTTTGTCCGCGAGATCGAAGACGCGCTGCTCCAAGAGACCATCGACTACGCCGTGCATTCCCTCAAGGACCTGCCCGCCGACCAGCCAGAGGGCCTGGTGCTGGCTGCGCTGCCGCCCCGCGAAGACCCGCGCGACGTCCTGATCCCGCGCAGCGACCTGGTGGCGGCGTGCGCTTCGCGGTCCAACCCGCTGGACGCCTTGCCGCAGGGCGCGCGCATTGGCACCTCCAGCCTGCGGCGGATGGCATTTCTGAAGGCGGCGCGCCCCGATCTCGATGTGGTGCCCCTGCGCGGCAACGTCGACACCCGCTTGCGCAAGGGCCGCGATGGCGAGGGCGGGCTGCTGGCGGTCGTGCTGGCCGCGGCCGGGCTCAAGCGGCTGGGCTGGCTGGATCCGGCGACCATGTTCGCGCTGCCGGTAGAGGCGATGCTGCCGGCCGTGGGCCAGGGAATCTTGGCGATAGAGAGCCGCGCCGCCGACGGCCCCACCCTGGCTTTGCTGCAGTCCTTGGACCACGCACCGACCCGCGCCGCGGCCTTGGTCGAGCGCGGCTTCCTTGGCGCCGTCGGCGGCGGCTGCCAGGTGCCGCTGGCCTGCCACGCTTGGGAGACGGAACCCGGCAGCGGCCGGCTGACGGTCCACGCCTGCATCGCCGAGCCCGACGGCAGCGCGATTCTCCGTGACCAGGGCGAGATTGAAGCCAGCGCCTCCGCAGAGCAATTGGCGTCGCTGGGGGCCGCAATGGCTCAGCGCCTGCTGCAGCGCGGCGGCGACGTCATCCTAGAGCGCTGCATGGCAGCGGGCATCCTGAAGGTCTGAGCGAGCGGCGGCCAAAAACGCCAACGCCGCGCCCGACAGGCTGGTAGCTTCTCGGGCGCGGCGTTGTTTTTGCGGGCGGTCTTGTCTACTTGGCGGGAACGGCAGCGGGCGCCGCAGGCGCGGCAGCGGCAGGCGCCGGCGCGGCGGCCGGAGCCGGCGCGGCCGCGGGGGCTGCGGGGGCTGCGGCGGCTGGAGCTGCCGCTTCCGGCGTGACTTCAGAGTCCTCAAGCAGCACGTCGTAGTTGTAGCCGGCGCCGATGTCGCGATCGACACCGACTTTGCCCTTGGCCAGCACCAGCGCGCCGACCTGGCTGTCGCCCTGGGTGGTGATGACCAGTGGCAGGGCGTCGCTGCTGTCGCGCAGGTGGATCCAGTTCTTGCCCATGATGCCGCGGTTGATCTTGACGACCCGGCCGCGCATCGACAGCACCTTGCCGGCGTTGGCCTGGCGCTGGGCGCGCAGGTCGCCGATCTTCATGTCGGCCGGGGCGAAATCGCCAATCTCGACCTGGGCGGCCGGCGCCGGCGCGGCGTGGGGGTCTTTGCCGGCTTCGGCGCCGTGAACTGCGCCAGGGCCACCGACAGAGGGGTGGCCAGCAGGCAGCTCGCCGGCCGAGGCCGCGGCGGGCATGGGCACGGCAGAGGCAGCGCTTGGCGGCGCCGCCGCTTCGGCAGCGGCCGCTTGGGTGGGCACCGGGGTGGCGGCGGGCTCAGCATTCTTGGTGCAGGCGCTGGTCAGACCGGCGACGGCAACAGCGACGACGGACAGGCGGCTCAGAGACATAGATCCTCCAAAAGATTGTGGCGGCGCTCTTGGCGCTGCCCGGGCGGCAATTCTAAGCGACGCAGCCCAAGGTGCAAGAGCCCAAAGGGGCTTCTTGTCGCGTTCTTGTCAGGTTGGCGGTCAGGCCGGGCGGTCGTTGCGCCCAAAAAACACCGCGCGGGCCAGAAAGAGTCTCCTGACCCGCGCTGTGCAGCTGCTGAGACCGTGCCATCGCCCAAAGCTGCAAATTTGATCCGGTTTTCACCAGGCTCTTTCTCGCAGGTCTTGGCTACTCGCGCGGGGTGCTAGCCTACTTGGCGTGGCAGTTCTTGCACTTGTCGATGCCCTTTTCTGCCAGCGCCGGCGTGGCCTTGGCCGCCTTCTTGTGGCAAGACGTGCACACCTTGTGGAAGATCACGGTGTTCTTGTCGAAGTCGTCGTCCTTCTTGCTGGCCAGGAACGGGGCCTTCTTGCCGCCGTGCTCCTTCTGCACTTCGCCGTCCGACACGTGGCAGTCGCCGCAGCCCTTGACGTCTTTGGCGCTCTTGGGCTCGGCCTTCTCGGTGTGGTGGCAGGTCTTGCAGGTGATAGCGCCGCCCTTGTCGTCTTTGTACTCGCTGGCGTGCTTGGCGTGAGAGAACTTGACAGCGCCCTTCTTGCCTTTGATGAGGTCGATCTTGATCTCGGCCTTGTCTTTGGGCACGTCCGCCGCATACACCACACCGGCCACTGACACCATGGCGAAAACTGTCGCCAACGTCCACGCAATACGCTTGGTAATCACGGTACCTACCCTCCTGCGAAGGCCTGGCGCCGCCTGCGTGTCGCTCTACCCGAGCGCACCTGCCGCGTCTGGCTCACCGCACACTGTTGAATCCACTATCGGCTCTTGGTCTTTTCTCGTCGCTTCCAGTCGTTTCTGGTTCTTCGGGTCGTTTCTGGTTCTTCAGGTCATTGCTGGTCTTGCCGCCCTGCTGCCCGGCGCGCGGGAGCTTTGGCGGACCGGGTTGCTGGGGCTTGCTGCCCAGCGCCGCGGTCGCACGAATTACGCACCGAACGGTCCACTGATTCAAGTCGCCCAGCCGCGGTTTGGCCGGTTCTGAGGGCAGTGGTGACACGGCCGTGACTTGCGACTGGCGCTCCTGCTCGGACAGGCGCGCGGTCCGAGGTCTATTGATAGATTCAGATATCTACTGATAGATGTGGGCGCTTTGCTCAGCCGTCGGCAGCAGGTGCATGCCCAGGTAGGTAAAGGCGATGGTGGCAAAGCCGCCAATGGTCATCCACGCCGCAGTCCGCTCGCCAAAACCCTTGCCCAGGCGCAGGTGCAGGTAGATGGCGAACACCAGCCAGCTAATCAGAGCCCAGTTTTCTTTGGGATCCCACACCCAATAGTCGCCCCAGGCGGCTTTGGCCCAGATCGCGCCAATCACCAAGCCCGCGGTCAGCAGCACAAAGCCGAGCAGGATGGTGCGGTGCATAAAGCCTGCGTAGGTCATCTGCTGGGCGCCGCCGTCAGCCGTGCGGACATTGAACTGGGCGGTGGGCCGCCACAAGTGGGCGATCGCCGCCGCAAAGGCCAGGAACACCGCAGCGTAGCCAAAGAAGTACACCACCACGTGCGGCACAAACCAAACGCTTTGCAGGGCCGCCGGCAGGTTGATGATCTCGGCATCGGCCTTGGCGATCGCGTACACCATCAAGCCCAAGCCAAACCAGCCGGTGCCAGCGCCAAGCCAGGCGATCTTGTAGAAGCGCTCAATGGCGATGTACAGGACGGCCATGCACGCCGCGAACAGGACCAGGGACTCGTACAGGGACTTAAAGGGCGGCCGACCGGCCTCTACCCACCGCGTGCCCATAAAGCTCAGCAGCGCCACGGTCGCCACGCCAAAGGCGATCGAGCCCAGCAGGTGCAGGCGGTTGGCCTGGGTGCGCAGTGCTGCCATCGAGTACAGCACGCCGGCGGCCAGAAAGGCCAACACCGCGGTCAGGAACCACAGGTTCTGCCGCATCAGGTTTTCGGTGAAGTCCGTCATAGCGCTTCTCCTGGAACAGAGTTGGCGACCACCACTTCGCGGGTGCGCAGCTTGGGCAGGCGGCGATCGCGCAGGGCCACCGCGTGCAAGGTGCCAAAGAACAGCAGCCACAGGCCAAATTCAGCAATGGGCAGGCCGGGATCGACCACCACCTGCAGGCCGCTGTAGTTGGGGTTGTCGGGGTCGTAGTTCGACTGGTAGAAGTCCGTGCCCTGAAAGCGCAGTGGCTTGTTGACCTGGATGCGCTGGGTCAGGATTTCCTTGCCGCCCTGCAAGATGGTCAAGGTGCTGTTGTAGTTCTTGATGTCGTTTGGTTTTTCGTGAAACGACAGCATGCGGTCCGGGCCGAGCTTGACCGGCGGGCTGTCTTTGCCGTGCAGCACCACCTTCTCAGCCACGCTGCCCGGCCACTTCACCTCGACCTCCACGGCTGGGTTGTAGCCGCCGATCGGTCCTTCGCTCCAAGACGCCGTGGCGTTGCCGAGCTCAAAGTAGTAGGCAAACGGTGTGCCCTTGCCGCTGCCGTGGCCACCCTGGCCCATCATGTCGCGCATGTCTTCGCGGCCAAACAGGTACTGCAGGCGCGCGGTGGCGGGCTCTTCGCCAGCAGGAGCGATGCGGACCGCCAGCACCGGGTTGTCCGGGTTGTCTGACTTGCTGGTCGCCGTCTTGGAAGTCATGTCCATAGAGAAATCGGGCAGCCAGCGCTCGACGTGCAGCTGGTAGCCGTCGGCGATGGCATAGGTCTTGCCGGGTTCTACCTGAATCTGCTTGCCATCTGGCAGCTTGACGCTGTGGCGGGCTCCCTGCAGCGTTCGCACGGCGTTGCTCAGCACCCGGGTCACCGTCACTTGCACGCCTGAGCCCGGGGCCGGCTGGCCCACGGTGGCGCCCTTGCGCGGCCGGTCTGAGGCAATCATCGAGAATGCGCCCTTGTCATTGCGGGCATAGGTGTAGAAGTTGAACTCCTGGGCGTGGCGGTCGAGCTCAAACTTGTCTAGCCGCACCGCAAAGCCCAGCTGCTGGAGCGCCGGCGGCTGGTCCTTGGCGCGGGTCTTGGCGTCCACCTGGAAGTCGCTGGCACTCTCGCCCACCTGCAAGTGGATCATGCCCTTGGCGCCCAGCAGCGTGCCCAGCAGCGCCCCGCCCAGCACCACCAGCACCGAGACGTGGGCGGCCAGGATGCCCAGGTTGCGCCAGCGCAGCAGGGTGTGGCGGCGGCGGACGATGCTGACGGCCGAAGCCAGGGCCAGAAGCCCGGCCAGAGCGCGGAAGAACCAGGCGTGAAAGACATCGGTCAAGGCTAGCGCTTGCAGCGGCCCGGCCAGCGAGCCATAGCGGCGGGCAAAGTCCTGCGCCGGCAGGCCCTGCAGGATGACCGTGCCCAGGATCGTGCAGATCATCAGGGCGGCCATCAGCACCACCCCCGCTTGCACCGTGCTGAGCCAGAAGTAGGCTTGGCGGCCATGCTTGTAGGCCAGCCACAAGGCGGCCAGGGCCGTGGCTCCTACGGCCGACCACGCTGCGGCGGGCGAGGGCTGGCTGGCAAAGACGTGCTGCAGGGCGGTGGCCACGGCGAGCACGGCCGCAACACCAAAGCCTTGCTGGGGATAGGACAAGCGATGCCAAGCGACCATGCGGTCGGCTGCGGCTGCGGGGCGGGAGCCGGCACCTGCATTTCCACCGGTTTGGGCTGCGTTCATGAAGTTGACTCTCCAGCGCGGCATTGCGCTGCGCCACGAGCATTGAAGCAGTCCCGCCCCGCTGGAGTGTCACGCCCCCTTCATGATGTAGCACGGAATTGTCATGCCACGGTTGCCTCGGCTCAGGGCGGCGAGCGACGCAATCATGTGACAATCGCCCTGCCCAGGCGCGCTAGACTCGGCCAATGGGCAGCAGTTCATCGCCGCGCGAGGCGGTGGACGGGCGCTGCGGGCGAGGCGCAGATGGCCAGAACGGCACAAAGACTCATCAATCTTGGACCAGAAACCGCCAACTGGCCGCAGGCGCTGGCCGCGGCGCTGCTGATACTGGGCCTGGCGGCCTGCGACACGGCGCGCGAGGCCGTGGTCCCTGCTCCAGACGCCGCCAGCGCTGCCGATGCGGACCGGGCCTGCTGGTCCTGCCATGGCACCCCGGGCAATCCGGCGCCGCCGCGTGCCCTCAAGCGCAAGGGCGACACCGCCAACCGCACGGCTACGACCGACCCCGGGGTTGGCGCCCACGCCGCCCACCTCGGCTCCAAGATGACCACCAACGTCCAGTGCCAGAGCTGCCACGTGGTGCCGTCCGCGGTCTTTGTCCCCGGGCACATGGATGGCGCAGACAAGGCCGCCCTGACCTTTGGCGGCGTGGCCTTGGCCGGTGGCGCTACGCCCAGCTATGACGCCAGCAACGGCACCTGCGCCTCCAGCTACTGCCACGGCGGCACGCTCAAGAGCGGCGCCGGCCTGCCTGCGCCCAAGTGGACGCAGGTCGACGGCAAATTCTCTGCCTGTGGCTCGTGCCATGGCGCTCCCCCTGCCGCTCCCCACCCCAAGGGCGATGACTGCGGCCAGTGTCACGCCGCCACCGTGGCGGTCGGCCAAAAAATTACGTTTACAGCCAAGCATATCGACGGCAAGGTCGATGTCGTCTTGGCCAGCAGCGCCGACTGTGCGGCCTGCCACGGCAACCCACCCCCCGGGCCCAAGCATCCCCCCGGCCAGGCCTGCAACCAGTGCCACGCCAGCTCAATTGGCGCCAACAAGCTGCCGATCCCCGGCGGCGCCCACCGCGACGGCACCGTCCAGGTGGTCTTGGCCGACAACGCCAGCTGCAGCGGCTGCCACGGCGACCCGCCGGTTTCTGCCAAGCATCCCAACAACAACCAGTGCTCACAGTGCCATGCGGTAACCGTGGACGCGGCCAAGAAGGTGCTGGCCAGCGGCAAGCACATGGACGGCCAAGTGCAGGTCGTGCTGGCCAAAGACGTCAATTGCGGCAGCTGCCACGGCAACCCGCCGCCGGCGCCCAAGCACCCCATCAACAAGAACTGCTCGCAGTGCCACGCCGACTCGATCGGCGCTGATCTGCAGCCGCTGGTCGGCGGCAAGCACATGGATGGCAAGGTTCAGATTTCTTTCAGCAAGGATGTCGACTGCGCCAGCTGCCACGGCGACCCGCCGGCGGTGGTGGCCAGCGGCGCCAAGCACCCGATCTCGACCAAGTGCAGTGATTGCCATGCCGAGTCGGTAGGGGCCGACAAGATGCCGCTAGCCGGAGGCAAGCACATGGACGGCAAGGTGCAAGTGGCCCTGGCCGCCACCGCCGACTGCTCGGGCTGCCACGGCAACCCGCCAGCCACGCCCAAGCACCCGCTGGCGACCGACTGCAAGCAGTGCCACGTGACCTCGGTGGATGACGCCAACAAGCCCAAGGTCGGCGGCACCCACATGGACGGCAAAGTGCAGGTCGCCTTCTCTGATCTGGTCAACTGCGGTTCTTGCCACGGCAATCCGCCTCAGACTACTACCCATCCCAAGGATGCGCTGGCCTGCGGCGGCTGCCACGCGACCTCGATCGACGACTTCAAGAAGCCCATCGCCGGCGGCACCCACATGGACGGCAATGTGCAGGTGGCTCTCAGCGCTTCGGCCCCCTGTGGCAGCTGCCATGGCGCGCCACCGGCCACAGCCACCCACCCCAAGTCAGACAAGTGCAGCCAATGCCACGCGCTTTCCATCGACGCCAACCAAAAGCCGGTGGTCGGCGGCAAGCACATGGACGGCACGCTGCAGGTCGCTTTGGCCGCCAACGCCGACTGCGGCGCTTGCCACGGCAGCCCGCCGCAGACCGCCAAGCACCCCAAGGCCGACCAGTGCAGCCAGTGCCACGCCACCACCGTCGATGCCGCCAAGCAGCTGCTCGCCGGCGGGCCGCACATGGATGGCAAGGTGCAGATCGCGCTGGGTGCCAACGCTGACTGCGGGTCGTGCCACGGCAATCCGCCGCTGCTGACTGCCAGCGGCGAGAAGCACACCACCATGACGGCTTGCGCCAAGTGCCACGGCGGCACTGTCAACAGTAGCGGCAAGCTGGTCGTGGGCGGCCAACACCTTTCTGGCAAAGTGGAGGTCAGCTATCCCAACAACTGCTGGTCTTGCCACGGCACCGAGCTGAGCGGCGGCGCCCCCGGACCCGACCTTCAGGGCAACACCAGCCCCACGTCGCCCAAGGTCGGCGCCCACGCCGCGCACGTCAGCGGCAAGCTCTACTCTGGCGGCGGCATTGCCTGCCTGGCTTGCCACGAAGGTCCCGAGCAGGTCGATTCGCCCGGCCACTTCAGCGGTCAGCTGGGCATCACCTTCCCAAGCTCTATCGCCGCCAACAAGGGCAAGAAGCCGCAGTACGACGCGCAGACCCAGAGCTGCTCGCAGGTCTACTGCCACAGCGGCGCCCTGGACACCGGCAACGCCATGGTCCCCAAGTGGACGCAGACCCAGCTGGCGTGCAATGCCTGCCACGCCTTCCCGCCGCCGGCCAGCACCGGGCACCCCGCTGCCCCCAACTGCACCAGCTGCCACAGCAAGACCTTGAAGCCAGACGGCACCCTTGACGTGCTTGGCGGCTTCCACATCAACGGGAGCGTGCCATGAACCACACGGCACTTGCGGCTGCGGGCTTCGCAGCGCTGACCCTGCTGCACACACCCCTGGTCCAGGCGGCAGAGGCTGCGGCTGCCGCGCCCGCTGCGGCTCCGGCCGCGGCGCCGCCCGCTGCCCCCAGTTCCGCTGGGGAGGTCCGGGCGTCGCTGCGGGCCATGGGCCTGGTCACCGGGCAGCTGCGCCCAGGGCTGGAGGCGGCCACAGACCTGCACCTGCCGACCTGGCAGCTGCTGACGCTGGATGGCCGCAATGTCGGCGGGACCGGCGTGTTTGCCTCGGCTTACGGGTTCTTGCAGCAGCAGTGGGCCGATGGGCCCTCGGGCAAGAGCGCCGACCTCATCCACGGCCACATTGGCTGGGAGGGCCTGGGCAAGAAGGTCCGCGTGCAGCTCGGGCGCCTGTCGGTGTTTGCCGGGGCGCCGCGCTATGTGTTCCTAGATGGTGTGGCTGCCGCCGCCCTGCTGCCCGCCAACCTGCGCCTGGACGCCTATGCCGGCACCGGTGTCTATGAGACCACCACCAAGGCCTTTGAGGCACCGGTTTACGGCGGGCGGCTGGCGTGGACGCCCTGGGAGCTTGGCCACATCGGTGTGGCGCTGCAGAACCTGGACGCGCCGGTGGCCGGCGGCGGCACTGCGGCGGCGCGGCAGACCATTGGCGTAGACGCGGCCGTGCGGCTGTACGAGCCGCTGCTGGTGACCGGCAGCTATGCCCACGACCTGCTGGCCGGCCGCCTGCAAGAGGCGCGCCTGGACGCCAACTACCGGCTGAACAAGTACCTGTCTGTGTACACCTTGGGCGAGCTGCGCGATCCGCTGGCCTGGCTGCCCAAGACTTCGATCTTCAACGCCTTTGTTGATCGAAATGACGGCATCCTGGGCGCAGGCTTTGACCTGGACACCCCGGGCGCTCTCACTTTGTCGGGCGGCTACGATCGCTACCTGGTGGCCGACGATCTGCCCGACGGCTATCGCGGCTATCTGGAAGCGCGCCTGCGCGTCGATCAGGGTGGCCGCTACAAGGCTGGCTTCCAATACGCGCGCCTGAACAATCGCCAGAACGGCTACGACCAGGCGCGCCTGTGGGCCACGGCCAAAGCCAGCGAGACGGTGCAGCTCTCCTGTGAGCTTGATACCTATTTGTTCTTCAAAGAGATTCGCGGCGAGTCGGTGTCGTTGCGCGGGCTGGCCTCGGTGCGCTGGACGGCCAGGCCGGGCGTGCAGATCGGCGTGGACGCCCAGGCGTGGCAGAATCCCTACTTCACCAACCAGGCCCTGGCGATGGTGTCTTTGCTGCTCAACGAGTCGCTGATGGCCAAGCCGATCGACAAGATTCCCCTGACCCTGCCCAAGTCTGCTGGCGGCAAAGACGAGGAAGAAGAGGACGAAGCCGAGGACAAGGAAGAAGACAAGGAAGAGGACAAAGACGAGGGCAAGGAAGACGACAAGGACGAAGACAAAGACGAGGACAAAGAAGAGAGCGAGCCAGCGGACGGCAAAGACAAGGGCGGAGCCGCAGGCCAAGGCGGCGACAAGAAAAAAGCCGATGACGGCGACGACGACGAGGACGAGGACGACGGCAAGGACGCCAAGAAGGCTCCCGCCGCCCCTGCTCCCGCTGCCAAAGACGGCAAGAGCGCTGCGGCGCCGGCCCCTGCGGCCAAAGACAAGGCCAAAGACAGCGACGCAGATGACGAAGAGGAAGAAGACGCCAAGCCCGCCCCCAAGGCCGCCCCTGCGCGCCTGGGCGGTCTGCGCGTGGTGAGCGCGGTTCAGCGCAAAGGAGGCGAGCGATGATCCGCAGGCGCACCGCGACAATGATGGGGGCGATGTTGGCCCTGGCGCTGGGCATGCCCGCCTGCGCTTACCTGTTTGGCTCCTGGGGCGGCCGGGCTGAGGCGCCAGCGCTGCGCGACGGCGTGATCTTTTCGCACAAGAAGCACGTGGTAGACGAAGGCGTGGCGTGCGGCGACTGCCACGGTGCGGTGGGTCAGTCGACCTCTCTGGCCACCGCGCGCTTTCTGCCCAGCGAATCGACCTGCATGGACTGCCACGAGAAGAAGCCTGACACCTGCAAGATGTGCCACAGCAATCCGCAGGCGCCGTCGAGCTTCTTGGACACCCGCATGGACGGCCTGCGCTTTGACCACAAGGCCCACGTCCAGCGGGCTACCGCAGCGGGAGACAAAGACACCTGCGAGCGCTGCCACTCTGACATCAAGAACGCCACCAAGGTCTCCGAAGACCGGCGGCCGGCGATGTTTGACGCGTGCGCCAGCTGTCACAAGCAGGCCTTCCGCAAAGAGGACTGCCAGCAGTGCCACGAGCGGCTGGTCGATCGCCCCGATCGGCCCCTGACGATCTTTGACCACGGCAACAGCTGGATGCAGCGCCACGGCACGGCGGCCAAGGGCGGGGCAACGGTCTGCGGCCACTGCCACCAAGAGAGCAGCTGTGCCGAGTGCCACAGCCGCAATGCGCCGATGGTGCCCTCGCTGTTGCGCTTGGATAAGGTTGGCAGTGCTCAGCATCACCGCGGCGATTTCATGAGCCGCCACGCCATCGAGGCCAAGCTGGACGGCAACAGCTGCACCACTTGCCACGCCCAGTCGACCTGCACCTCTTGCCACACCCGCATGGGCATTGCCCAGACCGGCGACGCCAAGGGCCAGGTTCTGAACCTGGGGCCGCACCCGCAGGCCTGGATGGAGCCCGGAGCCGCCGCTTCGCACGGCAGAGCCGCTCGCCGCGATGCGCTGGCCTGCGCTGCGTGCCACGACCAGGGGGCTTCGTCCAACTGCGTGGACTGCCACAAGTCCGGCGCCCCAGGCGGCAATCCGCACCCCCCCGGCTGGTCCAGTCAGCTGGAGAAGGCGACGGCGCCGGCCTGCGCGCCCTGCCACAAGTAGATCCCCCCAGACCATAGCTCTTAGGGCATAGGCTTGCGCGAAAGCGCCTCCGTGGCGACACTGCGGCCTCTCTGTCCCGCAGTCCCCCCGCGGAGGTCCCTTGCGCATTGCCGTCATCTCGACCTATACCCATCCGACACGCCTGCGCATCAAAGAACCTTCCGTTATGCAGAGCTCCGTGCCAGAGCTGATTGCCGGCCTGTGCCCGCCGGACGCTCAGCTGGAGCTGTACAACGAAAAGGAGATGGACATCCCGCTGGACCGCGACTGGGACCTGGTCTTCTTTTCCTATCTGCACGCGTACTACGAGCACACCAAGGTGCTGTCTACCTTGCTGCGCCAGCGAGGGATCAAGACCATTGCCGGCGGCCGCCACGCCATCCAGTTTGCCGGCGACGCAGAGAACTACTTTGACGCCGTCATCACCGGCGCGCCCGAGCCCAATGTGCCTGCAGCGGTGGCGGATTTTCAGCGCGGGGCCCTAAAAAAGCGCTACGACCTGCAGGGCGGCGGGGCGGCGGACATCCGGCCCTTTCGCTGGGATCTCATTGACTACAAGCACAACCCCATTCGCCTGCCTGGCATCGAGGCCAGCCGCGGCTGCCCGTTTACCTGCAGCTTTTGCGTACTGACCGGCTGGGAGAAGTACCGCTATCGGCCGGTGGCGCAAGTGGTCGATGAAATCGAAACCCGCATGACCTGGAACAAGAACTGGCTGGGCGTGTTCGACAACACCTTCATCTTCTTGGACAACAACCTGGGCGGTAGCCCCAAGTACCTGCGCGAGCTGTGCGAGGCGCTCATCCCCAAAAAGCGCATCTGGGGCTGCGCCCTGACGTTCAACATCTTGCGCGATGAGGAGCTGGTACGGCTGATGGCCAAGGCCGGCTGCCGCTACATCTACACCGGGCTAGAGTCGCTCAACCCGGAGTCCATCACCTCGTTCAAGAAGGGCCAGAACAAGATCGGCGAAGTCGACGAAGTGATCCGCCGCGCCTTCAACAATGGCATCCTGCTGTCGTTTGGCCTGCTGGTCGGCTCAGATGGCGACACCGAGCAGTATCTGCGCAAGCTGCCTGAAGTGCTGGCAGAATTGCGCTATTTCTCGATCACGTTCTTTGGCATTGTCTGCCCCTACCCAGAGACGCCGCTGTACGCCCAGCTCAAGCAGGAAAGCCGCTTGCTGCCGGGTACCTGCAGCCGCGACTATGACGGCTATACCCTCTGCCACCAGCCCAAGCAGCTGGGCAAGCAAGAAACCGTTGAGCATTTCCTGAGGTTGTGCAACGAGCTCGGCCAGGTCCAGAACATCTTCAAGCACTATGCATCGACGCTGGGGTCCTCCAATCTGCCGCAGTATCGCAAGGTGATCTTGGCTTCTGGGCCGGAGATCCTGTCTGTCCGCAACCCGATCCAAAACAAGGAGCGCCGCTACATCGCCGGGCTCGATGACTTGGAACCATGGGACCGCGAGCAGATTTCACGGCTGCGCTTGCCCCTGCAGATGCTCAGCTGAGAGCGGCAGCGCCTTGAGGAAGGCCCGCACCAGCGCCCGCGCCCGGCGCTTGGGATGGGCGGGGGCCAGATCGCGGGTGTCGCGCAGGCTGCGGCGGGCCAGCTCGGCCTTGCGACTGCGCAGCGCTTGGACCAGCGCGCCGTGGTCGGCGTCTGGATGGCGGCGCGCCGCTTCTTTGATCCAGGCGTGCAGCACCAGCAGGTCGGCCACCTGGCCCAGGTCGCGCACAGCCTTGGCCACCCGCCGCAGCTTTGGCTCGTCGCTTGCGCTGCCCAGCCACTCCAGCATGTAGCGCAGATCCTTGGCGCGTTTGCGCAGATCGTGGATGGCTTGAGGTCGCGGGTGCTTGCAGGCCTGCTTGGCGCAGTCAGCGACGCGGTCAAAGGCGGCGGCCACACCCTGGGCCAGATGGTCGGCAGCCAAGTCCTGCAGGGCCGCTGGCAGCTGGGCGGCGACTTCGGCCATGGCCAGGGCCGCGGCCTGGACGGCGGGCGCCACGCTGGGGTCCTGACGCGCCAACTCTCTCTGCTGAATGAGGAGCTGCCCCAGCGGCGCCGCGGCGGTGCGGGCATCCTCTGGCAGCAGCAGCAGGGCGTCGGGCAGGATCTCGGCATCGCGGTGGCGGCCCAGCTGGCGCGAGGCCTCGCCGAGCTGGGCTAGCCAAGCCTGCCGATCAGCGTCGCTCAGGGCCGCCGCCGTCAGCCGCAGCAGGGCGCGCGATCGCCGCAGCAACCGGCGCATGGCGTGGATGGCCTGGGCCGGCTCGGCGGCGATGCGCTGGCCCAGCCGCGCCGCCAAGGCGCTTTGCTGATAAAAGGCTTGCACAATGCATTCTTGCAGGCTGATGGCCGGAGCCAAACGCGGCGCCGAGCTGCCGTACCAGTCGGCAGACGCCAGGGCAAGAGCTGGAAGGTCGGAAGCCATGCTCTCTCAGCATAGGAGTGCCATCGGCAAACGCAAGGAAATCCGCACCTGTGCCGAGCCCGGTCGTCCGCTGCCCAGCGCCAGCTGTCAAAGTGCGGGGCCCAAGGCTGGCCGTCGGCCGGTCGCCCGGGCCCTTGGGGCGCCAGATGGGGCCTCATCGGCGCGGTTCAGGACCCGGCGGACCGCCGCCCGGTGGCCCGGATCCAGATTATTGACGGTCTGGGCAGAGGACCGGGGCTTTCGGGCCGCAAGACCGTTGATCCTCTGGCGTAGATTTGCGATTCTCGGCCCGCTCACTCCGTGGGCATGAGGCTCCGATGCGTCTATACGTCATGCGACACGGCATTGCCATTGACAGTGCTGACCCGGGCGCGCCAGCCGACGACGCCGATCGGCCCCTTACCGCCGAGGGCGTAGAGCGCACCCGCGCCGCGCTGCAGGGGCTGATTTCCTTTGGCGCCGTGGTCGATCGGGTGGTCACCAGCCCCTATCTGCGCTGCACCCAGACCGCGCAGCTGGCCTCAGAAGTGCTGGGCGTGCCGCGGTTTTCTCTAGAGACCCACGGTGGCCTGGCTCCAGGGGCCGACTTCAGCGAGCTGGTCGCCGGGCTGCGGCGCCTGCCGGATGACGGCGTGCTGTTGATTGGCCACTCGCCAGACGTGGACCGCATCACCGCCTCGCTGCTGGGCCTGGCGGCGCCGGTGACTGCGCTGAAAAAAGCCGGGCTGGTCGTGCTGCAGCTGCGCACGGGCCAAGAATTGGCCAAGCTGGCAGGCGTCTTTGAGCCCAAGGTGCTGAGGCGCCTGGGCCGCACCGAGTAGCCGCGCCAATTCGCTGCCAAGTGCCGCCGGCGCCTGCTGAAGGCCAGCGATCGATCCCATAGTTGCGGGCTGTGGACCCTAGAGCTTGGCGAGCCAGCCAGCCTAAGGGCCCGTGAAAAATCTAGTCGATTTTCCCCGTTCCCATTTGCTTGCTGGGTGGGTCGCAAGTGCGCGCCCCCTATCGGGTTCGTCGCACCGCTCCGCGAGAGGTCTTGTCGAGTTATCTTGACACGCGCCCTAACTCAGGCTGGCACCTGCACGATATGCCGGTCTTCCAGCCGCACGGCCGCCAGCGATTGCCCCCACACACAGCCCGCGTCGGTGGCGATCCAGTCTGGCCCCTGGCGCATCCCCAGCGCCGCCCAGTGGCCAAACACCATCCACTGGCCGCGGCTGGCGCGGTCGGGGGCGTCAAACCACGCGTGGGCGCCAGCGGGGATCTGCTCTAGCGGCCCAGAAAATTCGTGCAGCGGCTTGCCGTGGCGATCGACGCAGCGCAGCCGCGTGACCACCCCGGTGAATTCGGCGGCCACCCGCACGGCCATTGGCACAGCCTGGCCCGGATCGACCATCACCTTCAGCAGCTCGCGGCGGCGCGGCGATCGCAGCAGGGCCTCGGCGTAGTGGGCCTGCTGCAGCACCCAGCCCAGGTGCCACGGCGGCAGGATTCCGGCGTGGAGCAGGGTGACCGGGCCCAAGCCGGCGATCGCTTGCTGATGGACCAAGGGCTGGCGGCGCAGCCAGCCGAGCAGCAATTCGCGGTCAGGGGCGGCCAGCACGGGGTCCAGGGTATCGCGGCGCTTGGCTGCGGCCAGCCCCTCGGCGCGGCACAGCAGGTGCAGGTCGTGGTTGCCCAGCACGGCGACCAGCTGCCCGGGAAAACGCTGGTCGAGGTCGACTGCCCAGCGCAGCACGCCCAGCGAATCGGGACCGCGGTTGACCAGATCCCCAGCCAGCCACAGCTGGTCGGCGGCAGGGTCAAAGGAAATCGCCTTGAGCAAACGCTGCAGCGGCTCAAAGCAGCCCTGAATGTCGCCGATGGCCCAAGTCGCCATTGCCCGCCCCGCATGCGTGTCGCCGCGCTCAGAGGGGTGTAGACTGCGCCGAGAGGTTTGTCCATGGCTGAAGTTGCATTTGACACGCTGGGAGCCGTGGATTTGGGCTCCAACAGTTTTCACTTGGTCATTGCCCGGGTGGTGCATGGCGAGCTGCAAGTAGTTGATCGGCTTCGCGAAAGTGTGAGGCTGGCGGCGGGCCTGGGTCCAGACCAGCGCCTGGCAGAGGACGCTCAGGCGCGCGCGCTGGCGGCTTTGGAGCTGTTTGGCCAGCGCCTGCGCGACCTTGCCCCCGGAGCGGTGCGTGCGGTGGGTACCAGCACGTTGCGCAAGGCCAAGAATTCCGACGACTTTTTGGAGCGCGCCCGCCGACAGCTGGGTCACCCGATCGAGATTGTCTCTGGGCGAGAAGAAGCTCGGCTGGTGTACCTGGGGGTAGCCCACTCTGTGGCTGACGAGCCTGGCCCGCGGCTGGTGGTCGACATCGGCGGCGGCTCGACCGAGTGCATCATCGGCGAGCGCTATGAGCCGGTGCTGGTCGACAGCCTCGACATGGGCTGCGTCAGCTACACCCAACAGTTTTTTGGCGACGGCGAGATCAAGAAAGAGCACTTCCGCGCTGCCGAGACCGCCGCCCAGCTAGAGCTGCAGCCCATTGAGCGCCGCTACCGCCGCGTCGGCTGGGACACGGCGGTGGGTTCCTCTGGGACGATTGAGGCGGTGGCCCAGGTGGTGCGCGACAACGGCTGGGGCAAAGCGATCACCGCCGCCGGGCTGGAGAAGGTCAAAAAGGCCCTGTTGCAGAGCGGTCGCGTGGCCAAGCTCAACCTGCCGGGACTGCGCCCAGACCGCACCGCGGTGTTTCCGGCGGGTGTGGCGATTCTGAGCGCCCTGTTTGAGACGCTGCAGATCCAAAAGCTCGACGTGGCCGGTGGCGCGCTGCGCGAGGGCGTGCTGTACGACCTGCTGGGCCGCATCCGCCATGAGGATTTGCGCGACCGCACCATTGCCGCCATTGCCAGCCGCTGGCACGCCGACCTGGAGCAGGCGGCCCGCGTGGAGCGCACGGCGATAGGCCTGCTCAAGCAGGTGGCACCGGCCTGGCACCTGACCGGCGAGCAGCCGCGGCAATTGCTCAGCTGGGCAGCGCGGTTACATGAAGTCGGCTTGGCTGTGGCCTGGAGCGGCTACCACAAGCACGGCGCCTACCTGGTGGCCAATTGCGACATGCCGGGTTTCTCTCGCGACGAGCAAGCCGCCGTGGCCGAGCTGATCCGCGTGCACCGCCGCAAGCTGGCAGCGCTGTTTCGCGATGTGCCGCCGCTGCGCTCAGAGATGACGCTGCGGCTGGCCATTCTGCTGCGGCTGGCGGTCTTGCTCAACCGCTCGCGCACCTCGCGTCCTCTGCCGGCGCTGACCTTGGAGCTCGACAGGCAGACCCTGACCTTGCGCGGCCCCCAGCGCTGGCTAGATGAGCACCCGCTGCTGGTTGCCGACCTGGAAAGAGAGCGCGACGAGCTGGCGGTCCTGGGCCTGATCCTGGCTGTGCGCGCCGCCCGAGCTGAGCCATCGCCAGAAAACTCTGAGAAATAGCTAAAGAAACCTTTCAGATCACTGGGGTTGGCCAGCTAGCCCAGACCCGCCATCAGGGCTTCTTGCACAGAGAACAGCGGCGTCCGGGCGCCGTCGCGCAGGGCAGTCCAGCGGCCGTCGGCTCCCAGCTCCCAGCTGCCGGCACTGTCTCGCAGCGGCGCCTCCAGGCACTCGACCCGCACGCGCCGCGCCAGCTCTGGGTCTTCTATCGGAAAGGCCACCTCGACGCGGCGGTGCAGGTTGCGCTCCATCCAGTCGGCGCTGGCGCAGTACAAGCGGTCCTGGCTGCCAAACGACCACACCCGCGCGTGCTCCAGGTAGCGCCCCACGATCGACCGGACGCGGATGCGCTCAGAAAGGCCAGCCACCCCGGGCCGCAGCGTGCAGATGCCGCGGACGATCAGATCGATCTCCACCCCAGCCTGAGAGGCGCGATAGAGAGCTG
Source organism: uncultured Myxococcales bacterium (assembly GCA_903919145.1). Classification (GTDB taxonomy): domain Bacteria; phylum Myxococcota_A; class UBA9042; order UBA9042; family UBA9042; genus SXRM01. Next base: position 28,198 of record CAIXGW010000004.1, on the reverse strand, counting down.
CGATGACATGCGGCTCGGTCAGCGCGTTCATCTTGGCCATGATCCGGGCCGGTTGGCCTGCTGTGGCGGCCGCGGCTTCCGCCAAGATGCCTTCAATGAGCTTTTGCTGCAGGGTGAACGGCGACTGCCACAGCTTCTGCAGCTGCCTGGCCGCGCCAAGACCGGTCAAAGACTGAAAAACCTGGTGCACGTCCTCGGCCAGCACTGGGTCAGAGGTCATCAGGCCAATGTCGGTGTAGGACTTGGCGGCCAGCGGGTGGTAGTTGCCGGTGCCCAGGTGGACGTAGCGGCGCAGCTGACCGTGCTCGCGCCGGACAATCAGGATCAGCTTGGCGTGGGTCTTGTGGCCGACCACGCCGTAGACCACGTTGGCGCCGGCCTCTTGCAGCTCGGTGGCCAGGCCGATGTTGGCCGCTTCGTCAAAACGCGCGCGCAGCTCTACGATGGCGGTCACATCCTTGCCGTGGCGCGCTGCCTCAATCAGCGCCTGGACAAAGGGCGACGACGCTCCGGTGCGGTACAAAGTCTGCTTGATCGCCAGCACGTCGGGATCGCGGGCAGCTTGGCGCACCAGCTCGACCACCGGCATGCCCGAGTCATAGGGGTGGTGCAGCAGCACCGGGCCTTGACGCAACACCTGCAGAATCGAGCTCTTGCCATCAACGGGCTTGCTGTCAGAGTTCTTGCCCTCGGCCAGCTTGCCCTGCAGCACAGGCGGCACCCGCGGCACAAAGGTGGGGTAGCGCAGCTGCGGGGCATCGGCCAGATCGACCAGCGCACCCAGGCGGTACAGGTTCACCGGGCCGGGGCAGCGATACAGGTCGGCTTCCTGCAGCTCAAACTGGGCGAGCAAGAACCGCGCCATCTCCGGCGTGCAGGTGCCGCCTACCTCCAGCCGCACCGCGTCGCCGTCGTTGCGCCGGCTCAGCTCGCCGCGCATCGCCTCCAGCAGGTCGTCCGTCTCCTCCTCAGGCACAAACAGGTCGGAGTCGCGGGTGACCCGAAACGCCACGCAGCCCACTACAGTCATTCCCGGAAACAGGTCGCCGACAAAATGCTGAACTACGGTGCTTAGTAGGGTGAACGGCCGCTGGATCGGCAAGTCGCGCTGGGTCTCTCTGGGCATCTTGAGGACCCGCGGCAGGGCGCGCGGCAGCTGCACCACCGCAATGCCGGACCGGCGGCCAAAGGCGTCGGCGCCATCCAAGGACACAATGAGCACCAGGTTCTTGTTCTGCACATGCGGAAACGGGTGGGCCGGGTCCAGGCCAATCGGCGTCAGCACCGGCAGCACATCGTTGGTAAAGTACTGACGGGCCCAGGCGCTCTGCTCGCTTGACCACTCGTGGGCCTGCAGCAACCCAATGCCGTGGTTGCGCAATTCCGGAAGAATCAGGTCGTTGAGGACGCGGTATTGCTGATCTACCAGCCGGTGGGCTTGCTCGGCCACCAACTCCATGATCTCGTCGGCGTTCTTGCCATCCTGCGATCGGGCCGCCAGGCCATAGGCCACCTGCTGCTGCAGGCGCGAGACGCGGATCTCAAAAAACTCATCCATGTTGGACGAGGCAATCGCCACAAAGCGCAGCCGCTCCAGCACCGGTACCTGGGGGTCGGTCGCTTGGGCCAGCACGCGGAAATTGAAGTCCAGCCTGGACAATTCGCGGTTGAGATAGTGCTGAGCCAACAGCGCTGACGGCAGACCCTCCTCGCGTCCAACGACCGGCAGCTTGCTACTGTCGGCAGAAAAGGCGGCCAGATCCGTCATCCAACAACACTCAGAGCCGCGGGGCTCCCTGCCAATAATCTAGCACGCTGGCTGGGGTGGCAAAGGGGGCGGCGGCGCGATTTGGGCTCAGAGCTCGAATTTTCCGGGTGTCTGAGCGTAGCGCAGCGCGTCGCTGACGATGTCATAGGGCTGCTCTGTCGCACCGTCGCCCTTGGGCGCCGCCGCCCATTCTTTGGGCCGCGGAATGAGCTTGGGCGAGAAGTCCGCCCCGGGCTGGTCATCGGGGTGGGTGCCTTCGACAATAAATCCGCGGGTGTTGCCGTTGTGGGTGCTGGTGGCCTCGGGGCCGTACTTCATGTCCCACGGGTCTTCCAGTACCAGGCGCCGCAGCTGGGCGCGCAGCCGCGCCACGTAGTTGGCCGACCAGATCTGCACCGGCTCGACCTCAGGCAGCTTGGCCCTGCGGATCTCATCCAGATCGGCGTTGTCGATCTCGCCGCCGATGCCGCGCAGCTTGTCCCAGTGCAGGCCGCCCTCGACATCGACGTGCATCTCATAGCGGCCGATGTTGCGCAAGTTGAACTGCGGCATCGGATTTTCAAGGGCGTCGGTGGTCTTGTCGTCCAGCTCAGAGTCGCGCATGTCGCGGCGCGGCCGGGCGTAGGTCTCTTTGAATTGGCTGCGCTCTACCACCCAGGCGCTAATGCGGTCGGGCTGGAAGTCGTGGGCGGCAAACACCGACAGGTGGTCTTTGCGAAACAGGTAGTCGTACAGGGCAAAGCGCTTGCGGTAGCGGCCGTTGCGCTTGCCCACCCGCTTGGCCAGCGGCCATGCCAGCGGCTGTTGCAGCAGGTGGTGGGCGCGGGCTTCCAAGGCCTGCTCGGGCTCTGATGCTTGCAGCGGGGCGTCTTCGCTCACGGCTCAGCTCTCCGCCGAACCGTCGCCGTCGCCGCTGCCCACGGTCAGGCCAGTTTCTGCCTGCGCGTAGTACTCGCTGGTGTGCTGGCGGCTGCTCACCACCCCCAGGGCCAACTCGATTTCGCGGGTCAGGCGCTCGCACTCCTCGCCCTTGACGCCAAGGACCTGGATCGAGACCTCGCCGTTGTCATCGATGGTGAACTGGATTTCTCGCCGGCTAGCCATGTTCAACCTCGACTAGTCCATCTGACCGCATAGGGACACCGGGTCAGCCCGGAGCAGCGGTCGATGGACGGAAATAGACCAATAGGCAGTGCAGACATCCCATGGCACCCAGCCCGGCAGGCCCCACCTGGCAGCTGCCCGGGGCCCGCGAGCCGCCGCGGCTGCTAGTCGCCCCAGGAGGAGACCTTGATGTGAATCTGCTGTTTTTCGTCGACTTTCTCTTCTTCTAGCGTGTAGCCGCGCTTGGTCACTTCTTCTTTGACCGTGTGGTAGGCGTAGCGCTGCACGATCTTGCGGGTAAATTCGTCTTGGTTGTAGCCCGCGGTCAGCTCGACAAATTCCCAGTCGGCCACAAAGGTGACGTTGCCGGTCTCGGCATCGACGTTGACACCGATGTCATAGGTCTTGCTGGCGTGGATGACCATCTTGGCCTTGGTCTTCTGGCCCAGATAGCCCTTGACGTGCAACAGCTCTTCCTGCTCGGCCTTGCTGTAGGCAAAGCCCAGCTCTTTGAGCACGAGCTCCAGGCGCATCAGGTTGTTGATCTTGGTCTGGACGGACGTGAAGTGCGACATGCTGCCTCTCGTTCGGCTGAAAGCTGGGGCGGAAGATGCGGTTATGCGGTGAGCCCTACATCTCCAGCCGCGGCTGCTGGTCGTCCTGGGTCGGCACCGAGTCGTCGGGCGGCGAAGCGCGGCGGGCCCGCGACTTGGACCACTCGCGCATCTCGGCCAGGCGCTCGCGCATGGTCTGCGACAGCGGAATGACCTCGCGGATGGCCCGCACCAGCGACTCGGTGCTGATGTCGATCTGGCCCTGACCCTCGTCAAAGGTGTCATACAAAGCGCCCACCACCGCTTCTTCCAGCTCCGAGCCAGAGAAACCCGCGGTCACATCGACCAGCTTCTTCATGTCAAACACCGCCGGGTCGCGGTGGCGCTTCTTGAGCTGGATAAACAGGATCTCTTCGCGCTCTTGGCGGTTGGGCAGGTCGACAAAGAAGATCTCGTCAAAGCGGCCTTTGCGCAGCAGCTCGGGCGGCAGCATCGACACGTCGTTGGCCGTGGCAATCACAAACACCGGCGAGGTCTTCTCTTGCAGCCACGTCAAGAAGGTGGCGAACACGCGGGCGGTGGTGCCGCCGTCTGAGCTGCCAGAGCTCTTGGTGCCGCTGAAACCTTTCTCCAATTCGTCTAGCCACAGGATCGCCGGCGCCACGGCCTCCGCCGTCTTGATGGCGCGGCGCATGTTCTCTTCCGAAGAGCCGACCAGCGAGCCAAACACCTTGCCGACGTCCAGGCGCAGCAGCGGCATCTGCCATGCCTGAGAAATTGCCTTGGCAGACAGAGACTTGCCGCAGCCCGGTACGCCGAGCAGCAGGATGCCCTTGGGCGCTGGCAGACCGAACTCTTGGGCCGCCGGGGCAAACGCATTGCGGCGCTTGTTCAGCCACTCCTTCATCATCTGCAGGCCGCCCACCGACTCCATGCCCAGCGCGGTCTCGTAGAATTCCAAGATGCCCGACTTGCGGATGATGTGCTTTTTTTCCTGAAGAATCGTCTTGAGATGGAAGCCCTTGTCTCGCACGGTGGTCTTGGCGAACACCTGGCGCGCTTCCTGCTCGGTCAGGCCCAGGGCCGCCTCGGCAATCTCGCGCTGCAGCGCCGGGCTCTCTAGGACCTTGGCGAAATTCTTGCCAAAGCGCGCAGACTTGGCGCCGTTGTAGGCCATCTCTCGCACAATGTCTTCCATGGTCTGGCGATCCGGCAGGTCAAAGTCGACCACAACGGCGTCTTTCTCCAGCTCCATGGGGATCTTGACCACGGGCGACAGGAACACCACCGTCCGCTTGGCCTGGCCATCGGCAAAGGTGTGGGGCAGGTCGCGCACCCGCCGGGCCACCATCGGGTCGTTGAAGAACGGGTGGAAGTCGCGCAGCACCACCACGGCGTCGCGGGTCAGGTTGTTGCTGACCCAGTCCAGGGCGCGGATCGGGTCGCGGATGTCGCCGGGCACGTCGGCGGTGTCGCAGCGGAATCCCTGCGAGCAAGACCACTTGATCAGCTGGCGCGGCTGCCAAGCCGTCACGTCCCAGCGGTCGCGCAACACCGGCGAGTCGAGCACGGCCAGGTCGCGCAGCCAGGTCTCCACGCGGTCTTCTTCGGCCGACACCACATAGATCAGCTTGTACTGCGCGCGGATGAGGTAGTGCAGGTCATCGACGGCCGGCGGCACCGGGCGGTTGGGCGAGGTGGCGGCGGCATCGGCGATGGGGTGGCTGCCTGCAGATTGGGCCTGTGACATCTCTGTTCTCCGTTGCAAAATCGGTCATGAGGCGATCGGGGGCTAATCAGGGGCGATCGAAGCGATCTGTGCCAGTACAACGATCAAGCTGAGCAGAAAGGGCAGATTCAGCAGAGCTTGAGGGAAATCGACGGCCAAGCCACCCGGCGCAGGGCTAGGCGATGCCCAGGTCGCGGCGCAGCGTCTTGACCATGCCTTCGAGCATGCCCAGGTCGCCGGCCAATACCACCAGCGAGTCGAACACCAGCTCGATGTCGTCGGCCATGTCGCCGGTCTTATCGCGCTGGCGGTTCAGGCGCTCTGCCGTGCTGCGGGCTATGGTGGCGCTGTGCTTGTTGCTAGAGGCCGTGTCGAGCATGTCGTCCAGAAGGGCCTGGGTCTCTTCGGTGACGGCAAAGCCTTTCTGGGCGGGATGCTCGATCAATTCGGCGATGCGCTGCTCGGCGTCGCGCAGCTGCTTCTCCAGCTCGTCGGCGCGGACCTTGTAGCGATCCAGCTCGGCTTCCATGCCCTTGGCGCTCTTGCCTTCGGCCATGACGTGTTCCAGCTTGCCCTCGGCCTTGGCCAGGTCGCGCTGCACCTGGGTAAGGTCTTCTTTGACCCGCTCCAGCTCGCGCTGCTTGGCCTTGTAGTCGGGGTGCTCAGTAACGTCGATTTCCTTGGGCTTTTTGTCTGCCGCGGCCTTGGCTGCTTCCAGCTCTCCTTTGAGCTGCTCCATGGCTCGACCCTGCTGACTGAGGCGCTCGGCCTGCTCGTCATTGCGCTTGATCGAGTTGTGAAAGTCTTCCAGCAGCTTGCGCTTCTCGTGCTCCAAGTCAGACAGGCCAACGCCCATCTGGGCCTGGCGCAGCTCGACTTCTTTGGCGCGCAGCTCGGCCTTCTTCTCCTGGATAAGGTTCTCTTTCTCCTGGATGATCTCCTGGAGCATGTTGATCTTGCGCTCATAGGAGTTGTTGCTGAAATTGCCGTCATTGATGATCGACTCGAGCGACAGCACCTGGTCTTTGAGCGCGCGGGCTTCATAGTCCAGCTGGTCGTACTGTCGCTGCAATTCCTCGATCTGTCTGTCTTTTTGGGTAACCCGCACCTTGAGCCCGGCGATGCGCTCCTGGGCGTCGCCGCTCTTGTCTTCGGCTTCCTTCAGGCGCCGGTCCAGGTCGCGAACCTTGCCATCCGCCTCCAGGGCGCGGTTCTGCTCGTGGGCCAGCTCTTCGCGGGTCTTCTCCAGCTGACGGGTCAGGGTCTGGGCGTGCTCTTTGAGCTGAGCGTATTTGTCGTAAAGGCCCTCATCGGCGACGGAATTGCGCTCCATCTCGCGGATGCGGTTCTCTGCCTTGCTGGCGCGATCGGCCAGACGCACGTTCTCTGCCTGGATCTCGGTGGTGCGGCGGCGCAGGTCATCCAGCTCGGCCATGGCGGCGGCTGAGGCGCCGGGCGCGGCGGCTTGGGGGCGAAAGGCCTCGCGGGCCGGCGGCGCGGCCACCACGGGGCGCTCAGAGCTGCGCAGATCAGGCCGGGCGGGCTCGGGGCGCGCAGGCTCCGGGCGTGGCTCAGGGCGGGGCTCCGGGCGGGGCTCAGGGCGCGGGGCTGCGGTGCGGGCATCGGTGCCCGGGTCTGGCCGCTGCAAGTCGGGCATGTGGCCCTGGCGGCGCAGCTGGTCGTGCAGCTCATTGAGTCCGCCGGCCTGATGAAGGGTCGGCGCCGCCATCCGCGGGCGCTCTCCGGTCGATTCTCTGGGGCGCGGGGCTCCAGCAGCGGGGGCATCTCCAGGCTTGCAGCCAATCTCAAAGCGCTCGCCGCAGCGCACCACGTCACCTTCGATGATCGTCGAGCGCTTGACCTGCTTGCCGTTGACAAACGTTCCGTTGGCCGAGCCGATGTCTTTGATGTAGTAGGCGCGCTCTTGGTCGTCATAGCCAATGCGACCGTGGTCGCGCGACACTGTGGTCTCCGTAGAGAAGATCCGCGAGACATTGGGCTTTCTGCCAATGGTCACAGGCTCCATGTCTGGAGTCAGCTGAGCTCTTTCGATTTTGCCGTTGACGTCGCGCCACTCGAGGTACATCGCGCTCTGCCTCCTGTGCCGCCCGCCCATCCATTGCCGGCGCGCACCTACACCGCGCCTCTCATCCGACGAGTACCCACAGGCCAGAGGATTGCCCGGCTCGCCAGAAACTGCAAGCGACTCCGGTCGCACCGGCTCCTAGCTGGGCCGCCCACCGTTGCCACTGCGAGAGCCAGGGCTGGCCAAGAACCTCAGAACCCCTTGGCCATTACGGCGGGCATCCCCCGCTCGATCTCGCGCACGGTGTGGGTCAGCACGGCCAGCGAATGGCGGTCGTAGGCCTCTACCACGGTGGCCACGCCGATCTGCTCATCTGGATAGTCGCGCAGGTTGGTGACTTGGCCGCGCCGCAGGCCGTCGCCGCGCCACATGATCTCAAAGCGGTTGCCCTTTTCTACGCCGTCATCCGCGCCCTTGTCGACGTAGACATAGTGGTACTGACCGGCGGCCGTCGACTCGTGGTGAAAGTCGATGATGGTGCCAATGAGTTCAACCTTGTTCTTCTGGGCTTTGGTCAGGGTCAGCGGCTCAAAGACGTTGGTCACCAGGTCGCCGCGGCTCATCTCGGCATAGGCCTTGGTCAGCAGCACCGAGGCCAGCGGCCGCACCGTGCGCAACACCTTGCCCTCACCCAAGAAGTTGATCTTGTAGCCGACCACCTTGCCAGTGAGCGGATGCACGACCTCGCGCTCCATGCGGTAGATGGTGTAGCGGTCGCCTTCTCTGACGCACGGGCCAATGAACGCGTCGGGATCCTTCTCGCGGGCTTGGGGCGTCTCTTCGCTGCAGCGGCGCATCTGGAAGCGCACATAGGCTTCATCCAGGCTGCCCAGCATGTTGCGCTCTTCGCGGCTGGACTCAATGGCTCCGGACTCGCGGTAGTCGCGCGAGCTGATGTAGCCCACCCGCCGCACCAGCTCTACGGGCGCGTTGTCCATGGGCTTGTAGCGCGAGTTGGCAAAGGTCACCGCTTTGGTGGCTTGCGCCGGGGCGGCCTTGCGCGACAGGTACAGCACGTCGCCAGCATAGATTTGGTGCGGATTGGTGATCTGCGGATTGTAGGACCACAGCGACGGCCAGTACCACGGGTCGTCGTACAGGGTCTCGGAAATCGACCACAGGGTGTCGCCCTCTTCGACCACATAGATGCGCTCGCCGGACTTGGCGGATTCTTGCACGGTAATCGACGGTTGGGCCTTGTCCGGCAGCCACTGTGCTTGAGCCGGCGCCGCCCAGGACCCCATGGCCGCACTGGCTGCCACCAGCGCGGCCCAGCCGCTCCACCGCGCTGTGCTGCCGATCCCCTTGCTCATGGCGCTACCCTTCTTGCTCATGGCGCTACCCTTCTTGCTCAAAGCCCAGCTGAGTTGGCTTGTGGCGCGGTCGTGCTGGCTCATGGCGCCGTCTTGCCTGCCAGGCGGGCCAGGTCCTCGGCGGCTTTCTTGGCCGCGGCAGTGCCCGGATAGTGCTTGGCCAGCTGGCGAAACACTTCGATGGCGCCGCCTTCGTCGCCCATTCGCTCATAGCTTCTGGCGAGCTTGTACATGGCGTCCGGCACTTTGTTGCCGCGCGGATATTCCTTGGCCACCCTCAAGAACGTCTGGGCTGCCTGCAGCCACTGCGCCTGGGCGTACCAAGACTCGCCGATCCAATACAAGGCATTGTCAGCCAGGTCGTGGTCTGGGTGGCCGTCGCGCAGCTTCTCAAAAAGCGACCGGGCTGCGGCCAGTTGCTCGCCGTCCAGCAGGGCCTTGGCCTGGTTGTACAGGGTCACGGCCGGATCGCCCTTGGGCTTGGCGCTGTCCAGCTGGGGGGGCAGGTCGCCGCCGGGCCCAGAGGGGCTGGACCGCGGGGGTGCGACCGCTGCAGCCGACGCCGGCAGGACGTCCTCTTCGTCTTCTTCTTCTTGGGCGATGGCCGCGGCATGGTCGGCGCCGGACCGCACTGCGATGGCGCCGCTGCGCTCTGAACCCGCGCCCCTGTCTGAACCCGCGCCCCGCTCAGCTCCAGGACCGCGATCCGCGTCGCCTCCCCGGCCTGAGCTGCCGGCTCCGGGACCGATGCGCACCGTTGGCAGCGTGGGAATCCAGCCGGACTGGCTGCGGGCGCGGTCGACGCGGGCGGAGTCGGCCTTTTCTTCGGCCATCACCAGTCGGTTGCGCAGCTCATCGGCCTGGACCCGCCCGGCGGCTTGGCTGCGCTTGAGCTCGTCCAGTTCGTCGCGCAGCGACTGCACGTCGGTTTCCAGCTGCTGCACGCGTGCACCGCTGCATGCACTGCTGCACAACAGCACGGCAAGCAGGCCGGCGGTGGCGGAGAGGCCGGTTGGGGTGCGCGAGGGGCTGTACAAGAAACCTCCGACGCTGGCCGCGCTGGCCTGAGGGGCCCCGGCGGCAATGCGGCTGGCTAGACCCTACCTCAGTCGCCGGGCATGTCAACATTGTGGCGGGTTTGGCGGTGGTGTCGTCTCAGCCGGCGCAGGCTGGCCCGCAGCTGAGGGGCCCACCGCGCCCAGGCCAGGCCGCCTTGGCGCAACATCGCAGAAAGCATAGGGTGTTGCGGTTCGCGGCAGACCAGCGGGCCCAGGCGCAGCGCTTTGACCCGCCCCAGCACCGCGCTGCGCTGGACGGGCCGGTCCGCGCCTGAGTTGGTGTCGCCGCGAAGAATCAGCAGTTCGCCGTCGATCGCCTGCAGGCGGTGGACCACCACGGTTCCAGGCTGATCCCCCAAGACGGCAATCACATCACCTATTTGTAGATCGGCCTGCCCCGCGGCCGCCCGGGGTTCCACGCCGACTTGCAGCGGGTGGGCCAAGGGCCACATCGAGCGGCCAGCCACCCGCAGCCACAGCAGCTTCACGGCTGGGCTTTGGCGCCGACGCGGGCTCCGCCGTGCTTGCTCGGTCGATAGATGGGAAACTGGAATTTGGCGGGCTTGGGGCCGCGCTGGCCGCCGGCTGGCACACTGGCCCACTGCTCTGCGCTGTAGCGCGGGCCGCGGGCCAGTTCCAGCCCTGCCATCAGATCGCGGGTTCGCGCGTGAAAATGCTCAGGCGCTACGCGGAAATCTCCGGTGTGCTTGAAGGCCTCGCCGGGGCAATAGAAGCAGACGTCGCTGCCGCCGCAGGTGGTACAGGCGCCGCGGTCCTTGTTCTTCCAGCGCACGATTGCCTGGCGCTCTGGAGAGTTGTCCCAGATCTCGCGCAGGCTGTGCTCGCGCAAGTGGCCCAGCGCCATGGGAAACATCACACAGGGCCACACCGCGCCATCGGGCGTGATGTGCAGGTAAGAGCGGCCGGCGCCGCAGACGCCCTTTTCCATCTGCTGAGAAACTGTTGGATTGATGTCCGGATCGGCTTTTTGGTGGCGCCAGATCAGCTCGCGCGCGCGCACCCGCTGCTCGGACGTCAGGTCGAGCAGGTCGAGCTTCTCGCTGGCCAGGTGGTCGCGGTAGATGTTGGTAGAGAACTCGACGCCGGCACCCATGGCCGCAAAGAACTCTACCATGGCGGGAACTTCTTCAATGGTCTGGGCTTGTAGGACGGCCGATGCCTGGGTTGGCACGCCAGCCGCCACCAAGCGCTCCATGCCGCGCAGCGTCGCCTGCAGCGAGCCCGGCCGGCGGGTAAAGGCGTCGTGGATCGCGTCGTCAAGCGAGTAGACGGAGACCCGGACCTTCTCTACGCCATACTCGCGCCAGCGCGCAGCGATCTCTTCGGTGACCATGCCGGCGTGGCTGCGCAAGCTGCAGACAAAGCCCTTGGACTGGGCGTAGCCCAGCAGCTCGGTGAAGTCGGTGCGCTGCAGGACCTCGCCGCCGCTCCACGCCACCAGAAAAACCCCCATCTCGGCCAGTTGGTCCAGGGTGTTGCGCCACTCTTGGGTGGTCAGCTCTGGCCAGGTCTTGCGGTCGTCCAGGTAGCAGTGCTGGCAGTCCAGGTCGCAGCGGTAGGTGACGTCGATGTGGCAGGCCCACGGCAAGCCCGCCCGGGCATAGGCCTTGGTCAACGCAGCGCGCCCAGCAAGCTCACTGGGCACTTTGGCGATTTCGTTCACATCGACCCCAACAAGACCTGTTTGACGTGATCCGCCGGATCGCTCAGGCAGTGGCTGAATCGGCACAGCGGTACCGCCGCGGCCAGATCAGTCAGCTGAGTCATCAACGACGCTGTTGCAGCCCCACCGGCAAAATAGGTCTGCGCCGCCAGCTCTGCCAGCGCTTGGCCCACAACCAGTGGAGTTGCCACAGTTTGGCTGCGGTCCGTCGAAAAGATGGCCAGCCGCCGCAGCGGGACGGAGGGGGCGAGGTCGGGGCCCGGAGCGCGCCAAGCGTCTTGCGACCACACCGCCCAGCCCGTAGGCGAGGCCGTGCTCGGAACCAGCGAGATGACATCGTCGTGCAGGTACTGGCCAGCAAAGCGCTTGGCCAAGGTGCTCTTGCCTGCGCCAGACGGTCCGGTCACCACCACCGCCGCGCCGTCCAAGACCACCGCCGCGCCGTGCAACAACAGACCGCCGGCCGCCAGCGCCAGGGCCTGCAAGGTCGCCAGGACCGACAACTCCCACAATGCGCTGCGAAAACGCCCGGAGCGCACGGGCCAGTACCACGTCAAGCGCTGGTGGACCAGATCGACTTCTACGCTGTATTTGTTGCCCAGGATCTGGCCGCCAGCGGCACTCCAGCTGGCGTAGTGCAGGGCCGGTTGTTCCTTGGGGTCCTTGGCGACCTGGACAATCGCCAGCGTGCCCGCGGGCAGGGCCAGGGGAGGCCGGTCATCTTCATCGGCCAGTACCTGAGGGTAGAGATGGACTTGGTAGGTGAGGGGGCCTATGCGCAGCGCCCAGGGCAAGCTCCAGGCTTGCTGGGCTGCCTGAGCCGCGGCACCGCCGGACTCCGTCACAGCTCAGCCTGCATTGGACGTGTCGACGCCGTCGCACTGGGAAGACAGCAGGGCCAGCAGAGGCGCCTGGTCGCTGGCCACCTGCGGCTTGACGTAGGGCAGGCGCGCAGCCGGGGCCGGCTTGACCTCAGGGGCATTGGCCGTGGCCGTGCCGGCATTTGCGCCGGCGGGATGCAGATTCTGGTCCATGAAGACTCCTTCTGGCGCCGCCTCTCAGGTGCGGGGCAGGGCGTTTAGAACTGTCCAAGATGGACTTGGGCGGCTCCTGGCTGTGGGGTGGGGCGCAAGGTCACGGCCTGCCGGCCGCTCTGCCGCTCCTTGGAATTGTGGGGCAATCAACCTCACTCCGGTATCTTCTTCTAGTAAGCGACGATCAGGCTGGAATCGAGCGAGCCGATCACCAGGTCTGGCAAGCCGTCGCCGTTGAAGTCTCCCAGCGGGGCCAGGCTGACAGGGCCCAGCACCGAGGTGGTGGTGATTCCGAAATTCGCCTTGGCTGCCGAAGGCTCGTAGATGGCAATGTCGGCGTATTCTAGGCTGTTCTGATTGGGGATGGCCGACTTGGGCCGGGTCATGGCCAAGCGGATGATCACCCGGTTGTTGGCGCCATCGGTCGCTGAAGGGGTGCGGCCATGGACAACGTCAGTAAACGGACCGCCGCTGCCCTGGCGATCGGCAAAGTTGCCCAGGTTCGCCGGGGCAAAGTGGTAGTCGCGCAAGCGGTAGCCACCGGTGAACTTGAACAGGTTGTCGGTGCCGGCGACGGCGGCTTCAGGGGAGACGGAGCCCACCTTGCCGAGCAAGCTGGCGATCCAGCTACCCTGCAGCCAGTACAGGCCGCCACCAGCTGACGCCGCGCTGGAGTGCTGCACCACCAGGTCGGGCAGGGCATCACCGTCGACGTTGATGGTATCCAAGTGCATGCCAAAGGAATTCAAGCCAACGGTGCCGCTGCCCAGCACGTGGGCGGCTTCGACGTCATTGACTGCGGCAGGATTGGTGGCGGTCGTCGATAGCAGAATCTCGATCTCCTTGGTGCCGCCCTTGCTGGCCAGCGCCCGACCCTTGAGTACATACAAGCCCTGCGGAGCTGCCATCTGGGCAATACACAGGTCGTCGTACTGTTGGTTGCCGCTATCGGCCAAAAGGTTGCCGACGCCGCGCAACTGCAGGCCAAAGGCTGGGGACGCAGAAGAGTCGACCAGCCGGATGTTCGCGACATTGTTGCTGATCCGGTGAGTGACGTTGTCCACATCGATCGCCGTGGGCGCAGCCGCGGACCAAGCCACGTTGCCGGGAATGACCATGACGCGGTCGTAAGCGAGAATGCCATTGCGCGAAGTCAGAGCAATGTCGCCCACCGGCTTGCCGTTGTTCAGGTCGCCGTTGAAGTTGCCGATGACGGCCAGCTTGAACACGCCGTTGCCCTGAGAGTTGTAGACGTTGCTGATCTCGACGGCGTGGCTGGTGGCGATGGCGCCATTGGCCTTGCCCAGGTAGACGCGAATCCGCCGGAAGTTGCCGACGCTGGAGCCGTCCAAGCCCGCCACCAGGTCGCCGATGCCGTCGCCATTGACGTCGCCGCCGGCCACCTGCGCACCCAGGCCGCCGGGGTTGGCCAAGCACGTGTAGTTGGGGTAGGCGTCGCCGACCGGGTTGGTCAGATCAATGGTTGACACGGTGGCGCTGTTGCGACCGTAGATGATGCACAGCGGGGCAGAGACGCCGCCGCCCAGGGTGAACTCGCCCAGGCCATCGCCGTTGATGTCGCCAATGCGGCCAATGCGGCTGCGCAGGTCTGCCGGAGCCCCAGCGGCCAGCGTGATGTTGGCGTATCTCATCCGCAATTCAATGGTTGACAGCGTGTTGGACGGAGCGCCGCGATTGCCCGCTTTGTCGACGGCGGCCACGGCGAAGTACCAGGCGCTGGCGCCGCTATCCGTCAGCGGGGCGAACTTGCACGGATCGCCCAAGGGGCGCGGGTCAGGGCCTTCTACAAACACCTGGTCGGCGCTACCGCTGGCGAGCGGAGCCTGAATGCTGCTGGACGGCAAGGTCTTGGCGTCGCAGGCGGCGTCAAAGTCCTGGGCGGTGTTGATGGGCATGGCGCTGTAGCGGACCTCGTAGCTGCTGGCCGCGCCGCTGCTGCCGTTGTCGCCGACGGCGGTGAAGCTCAGGCGCGCCGATGGGCGCCGGGCATTGAGGTCGGTGCCGGCAAAATCGTTCAAGGTGATCTTGGCCGGGGCAGTCCAGTCGACCAGGATGGCGATCTGGCCCGTGCCGATGTTGCCGGCGGCGTCCGCGACCGTGGCGGTCACGGTGTTGGTGGCGTCTTCCGCTAGCACCGCGTACTGCAGCTCGGTCAGCACATCGGCGCTGGCATAGGCGACGGGCAAGCTTGCCGGCTGACTCACCTGCAGGGCCTGGGCGGCCAAGCCAACCGTGCGCTCAAGCTTGGTCAGCTTGCCGCCCGCCAGACCGCTATCCGTTGCCTGCACCAGCAGGTGGATCTGGTGGCCCGCCTGGCCGTTGAGGTCCTTGGCCGCGCCGACAACAGTGACGCCATTGCTGGCTGGAGTGGGCACGGTCAGCACGCTGCCCGCCACAAAGGCCACCTTGGGCAGGGTCAAGTCGGCCTTGGCGGTCTGGGCGCCCGAGGAGGCGATAACCTTGCCGGCACCATCCAGCGCCAGCACTTCAATGGTGGTGTTGTCGCCGTCTTTCATGTCAATGTCTTGGCTCGCGGCCTGATCAGCCGGAACCTTCTTGGCCACTTCGATGCCGCCCTTCTTGAACTGCAGATGCGCAACCGTGCCGCACGGGCCGACATGTTGCCCGGAGACCTGCACCAGGATCGCGGCGCAGTTCTTGCCGGGAGAGGCACAGGAACTCGTGTTGTATACCCCGCCATTGGTCAAGCCCTGCAGCGAGACCAGGCAGCCGCTTAGCTGGACCTTGAAGCCGCGGGTCGCGACGGCGGTGTTGCCGTTGGCGTCGGTAGCGGTCAGGCGCAGGCTGTAATTGGGCGTGGCGGCGCCAAACGGCACGGTCAGCACAACGGCTGGCTCGTTGCCGCCCGGTGCGGTGGCGCTGCCCTGGGCGACCTTGGCAAAGGCGCCGGTGCAGTTGGCAAAAGAGCCGTCGCAGCCCTGGGCCAGCTCAAGCGACCAGCCGGTGGCGCCGGTGGTGCCAAAGGTGGTGGACACCTGGTAGCCGCCTTTGGCTGGATCGGCATCGGCCGAGTCATTGAAGGAGGCGCCCTGCGCAGGCGAGACAAACACCAGCGTTGGCGGCTCTGTGTCTACGGTGACCTGAGCCGGGCTGGTGCCGATCGTGGCGTTGTTGCCGCAGACATCGCGCAGATCGGCCTGCAGCGTGTGGACGCCCTGGGTCAAGATGGCAAAGGTGGCGTGGGGGAACACCGCCTGGCCATTGGTCATGACCGCGCTGCCCTTGCTGGTGGCGCCGTCGCGAACCACAGTCTGCTGTCCGGCGGTGTCGGCCGACTGCGAGGAGACCACCACGTCCAGGCTAGAGCCGGCCAGCACAAACTTGCCGCTTGGATTGCTGAAGGCGCCAGTCGGCTTTTGGGTGTCCACCAGGATGGCGCTCAGGGTCTTGGCCGTGGCGGGGTTGCCCACCAGGTCAAAGGCCGTGGCGGCGAACACGGTCGTGCCATCCTGGGCCAGCGTGACCGCCACAGTGGCGCTGTTGCCGGCGGTGGCTGCCGAGCCGACCTGGCCGCCGTTGGCCGTGACCGCCACCGAAGCCTCTTCAGAAGTCTTGACCTGGAAGCTGAATTGACCGCCGGCTTGGCCGGAGTCAGCTGCGCTCTGGCTGCCCTCGTTCAGGCAGGCTGCCAGCGCGCCGGTCGCCGCAGGGGGCGTCAGGCTGACGATTTCCGGCGCTACAGTGTCGATGAGCACGGTGCGCTGCTTGGTGTAGGGCACCGAAGACAGCAGAGAGCTGGACCACGGCACGGTCGGCAGCAAAGAGGCTTCGACAATGAAGTTGTACAGGCCGTCGGCCACGTTGGCCGGCACCGCAATGGCGCCTGACGGGCCGGTCAGCTGCTGGGTCGCCACCTGCTTGAAGCCAGCAGTGGCGCACGCAGGTCCGGTCAACCCCGCGGCATTGCTGCACAGCGCCGCCAAGCCACCGGCCGGAATGCCCTGCACGGTAAAGGTGATCACGCGGGCCTGGTTCTTGTTCCAAGACGCCACGCACTTGCCCTGGTAGCACAGGCTGCCGCCGCACTGGCCCTTGTTGGTGCAAGACGTGCCCTCGGCATTGTTCAGCGGATTGCCGATCTTGATGTCGGGCTTGGCTGCCGTGATCTGGGCCGAAATGGTGGTGGTCGCCGGGTTGCCGGCCTCGTCTGCGGTGGCAAACACCAGCTTGACCTTCTCGCCGTCGGGCAGCGACAGCAGGCCGAAGTTGACCGTGGCGGGCTGGCCGGGCTGACCGGGGATGACCTCAAGGGAGTTGAACTTGGTCGAAGAGCCCAGGTCGTCGGTGACCGTGAGCCCGACCTTGGCGGTGGACGTCACGCCAAACAGCGCAATCTTCAGAGTCACCTGCAGGCCGTTGGTCGGGTCGCCATCGACGTCTTCCTTGGCGACGAACACCAGCTGCGACCCCTGCTTGTCGATGGGGGAGGTGATGTTGCCAAAGAACGGGGCCTTGCGATCGACGCTGACCGTGACCGGCTCTGCCAGGGCCACGCTGCCGGCGGCATCGGTGACCTGGGCGCTCAGGCTGCAGACCGACTGGTCGCCCAGGACGGCGCCGCTGAGGGTGGCGCTGTCGCCCACGACGGTGACAGTGGCGGTGACCGGCAGGTTGGTGCCGCAGGTGACCGTGACTTGCGCAGTGCTGCCGTCTTCGACGTTGGTGGTCTTGAGCTTGATCTGGGCCTGGCAATCGGCCGGGCCGGCAATGCACAGCGAGCTGGCGATGTTGAGCACAGCGCCGTTGGTCGGGCTGGCGATCGAGATGGCGGGCTGGCCGGACTTGAAGGTCACGGACAGGTCCGGGGTGTAGCCGATCTTGTCTTCGGCGCCGACCACGGCCGCGCTGAAGCGCACCTTGGTGATGGGCTTGGCCGACAGGCCGGACACGGTGAACTGGTAGATTCCAGGGCTGGCTTCGGTGACGACGACGCCGGGGCTGACCACACCGTCGATTTCCACCGTGGTCACGGCACCGGCGATCGGCGGGCCGCCAGCGCCGCCCTTGTTGACGGCAACCTTGAACAGCAGGCTGTCTTGGGTGGTGGTCAGGTCGCCGACCGGGCTGAGGTAGGCGACGGCCGGGGCGTCGGACACCAAGGTGACCAGCAGCGGCACTGGGCCGCTGGTGTTGCCTGCCGCGTCTGTGGCCGTGGCTGTCAAGGTGTTGGTGCCGGCCTGCAGGGAGACGTTGGCAAAGACGGCTGTCTGGTCGCCCGGCAGGGGCACCACGCAGGTCTTCTCGCCGCCCGAAGTGCTCAGGCACACCAAGACGGCGTCAGAGAAAGAGACCGCTGCGGCAATCTGGTAGCCCTTCATGGCGGGGTTGGCGTCAGGGTCGTCCACCGTCGACAGGTCGAGCTTGGTGGGCGCCACAAACTGCACCGTTGGCGCCAGTGAGTCGAGCGTCACCGTGACCGTGGGGTCGCTGCCCAGCGAGAGCGAGGCAAGGTTTCCATAGACATCCGTCGACTCAAAGGCAATGGTGTAGGTGCCGTCGCCCGGGAGCGTGACTTTGCCCTCGGCTGCGGTGCCCTTGACGGTTCCAAAGGGCGAAGAGTCAATCACAGCGCCATCGGCGGCCTTGACTACTACCGTTACGGGCCGGCCATCCAGGTGGGAAGCAAACAACACGAGGTCGATGGCGGCTTTGTTGGTCAACACGTTGTCCGTGGGCGGGTCCGTCACGATCAGCTGCGGCGGCGGCAGGCCGACTGTCCAGTCAAAGCTGGCGGCCGTGGCCGGATTGGGGGCGTCGTCGCGCAGCTCGCAGGTGACCTGGTTGCCCAGCTCCTCGACCGACAGCGTGACGTCAAACGACAGCGTGGCGGCGTCCGCTTCCAGCAGTGCCACCGCAGTGGGCGTGGAGCTGAACGGGTTGCCCAGGCCAGCTTTGCGGCAGAAGAGCGAGACCTGCGAGCCGGGAGTGCCACCGGTCACAGCGACCTGGACCTTGGTCTGGTAGCTCAGCGTCGAAGCGGGCACCAGGTCGTCTTTGGCCAACAGCGTAGAGCCGGCGGCCGGGCTGACCAGCTTGAGCGATGCCACGTCGGTGTTGACCTGGTAGGTGATCTTGGTCGGCGGTTCGTTGCTGAGGCCGCAGCCGTTGGTCGCCTTGACGGTGACGGTATAGGCGTTGGTCGCTGGGAAGCTGATCGGAGCCTGGAACTGACCGGGGCCCGGCAGAGCGGTGGCAGTGGCGTCCGCGCCAATGAACACGGTGACGGAAGCACCCGCATCACTGGGCGAAACGGTCGTGGCGGTGCCCTTGAGCAGGGTCTGGATGCCTGGGATGGTGGGGTCGGCGTCGGCCAAGAGGTTCAGCACGCCCTTGCTGATCGGCTCGTCCACGGTGACCACAGGCCGCTCATTGGTGACCTGCAGCGTCAATTCTGGCGAGGCAACACTGGGGCGCGCGGTCAGGCTGGGGTCCTTGGCTACGGCCTGCAGCTTGGCCTTGGAGCCGTAGGGGACCAGCTCGTCCGGCGAGAGCGTCACCAAGAAGGTCGTCTTGGTCAGCCCGGGCTCCAAGAGCTTGGTCTGACTGATGCTGTTGCCTTTGGCATCCACACCACTCAGGGTCAAGCTGGTGCAGCCCGCGGTCAAAGACGCGACCTGAATGTTGTGTTGGATGCCGAGTGTCGCGGGGTCGATGTCCTCGGTGATGCACGCGGTGGTGGGCGCATCGAGCTGGACCAGGCAGGCGTCACTGCAGTCCAGCTGCAACTTCTTGTACTTGACAGCAGGGTTGCCCTGGGCTGGGGTGACGGTGGCTTCCAACGTCGTGCCGGCGGTCGAGCAGCCGATGTCGACTTCGCTGAAGGTCGCCTTGCCGCCTTTGGCGGTCTGGGTGGAGCCAACCGGGACGTTGTCGAGGCGCAGCGCTACTTGGGCGCCGTCGGCGGCGGTGGTGGTGACCACCACATCGACCTGAATGCCGGCCTTGGCGGGGTATTTGTCGTCTTTGGGAAGAGCCTTGGCAAAGTCGGCGGTGAGACCGAGCAGAGTGCCTTCCGCGCCTTCAACCACGAAATTGGCCTCAATCGCGGCGATCGGCTGATCGCCGGCATCGACGTCGATCTGGGTATCGACGCCGCCATCGGTTTCGGCCGTGTCGGCGCCAATGACTTCCTGGTCGGCCGTGGAGCAGGCAGCAGCCGCAAGCGCCAGGGCGCAGAGGATGGCCATCCCTGAGCGAGGGAATAGCAATGCGGGCAATGGTGCTCTGCGAATCATAGTGTTCTCCCTATCTGGACCAGTACTTGCAGCGGGGCCATCACGGCCTAACAGCGCAGTGCGCCCGCTCAGGAATTGGGTACCGCGAATGTAGCAGGCTGCACGGCCTGGGCAATGTGTCGGTCGACCAAAGTGTCGACGAATTCGCCAATGTCACGAATGGCCGTAGCCAGATCGACCTCGTGGGTGGCGGTGATCGCCGCGGCCAGTTCTTCAATGCTGTGGGGCGCCGCAGCAAGGAGCCGAAACACCGCCGCGGCCGTCGAAGAGTCCAAGCGGTGAAAGCCGCGATCCGCTGTGATTACGAAGATCTCTCCCGCAACTTCTCGATGCGCCGCGCTGGGCAGCAGCGCGTAGCGCGGGCTGGGGATCGATGGATTCGCTTGCGGCATCGGGATCTCGAACTCCTTGATACAGGTGCGTAACTTCCAGCCGCAAGCGGCTTGCGGCGTTGCCCTGGACTGTGGCCACCGACCATCGACCCGGCGATCGCCTATTCGGCCCGGGCGGGGACTCCCACCGGGGCCAGACGGGCTTTCAAGTTGGCAGCGCCCACAGGGTCCGGAGCTTGAAGCTCCTGTCTTTGGTTGCTGCCAGCGAGCTGAAAGTTGCCCGTCTGCTGCAATTTTTCGTCATGGCAACCGCGCTCCGCCTACCCAGGTGGGCTCGAATTTGCTGGCGACAATAATGATTGTGACCATTCTCGCCCCTGCAGGCAAGTTCGCGCCAAGCTCGGGGCTGAGTTTTGGGGCGCGTGCGAGCCCAAATGTTTAGACTATAAAGAGAATTGGCTGATGGCGTCGCTGGCTGTCTCTGGGATGGCAGTCGCCGCCGCCGCTTCCGCCTCGCTGACGGCCAAGTACTCAGGCACCGCGAGCTGAGCCGTGGTCCAATTCGGCAGCTGACTTGCCACATAGGCCATCCAGGCGGCGCGCGGTCCCGCGTCGGCAACCCAATCTCCCGCGCCCAACTCGCGGCGATCGGCCGGGTCCAGCGGCCCCAAGCCCGTCCAGTCGCGGTCGCCCAGGCGCTGGGTCAAGTGGCGGGCCAGATGGGCAGTCGCGACCTGCGCCGTCTCGCGGCTGGCCAGCACCGTGGCCAGGTTGGGGGCCAAATTGTGCAGATCTGCTTGGTAGGTCGCTACGTACCACCAACCGCGTCGCGCGGGCAGGACGCAGGCGAGCCGCGGCGAGGCGCCACCGTGCAGCGCCTGGGCGGCCATTGCATCCAGGCTGCAAACGGTGGCCACGGGCAGAGCCTGGGCCCAAGCGAGGGCGCGGACCGCCGCCAAGCCCATGCGCAGGCTGGTGAAAGAGCCGGGCCCGCTGTCGACCACCAGCCCAGCCAGGTCGGTCACCGCCAGGCCGCGGCTGGCCAGCAATTCGGCCATCACCCCTACCAGATCGCGAGGCTGGCCGCGCACGCCCAGCAGGCAGCGCTGATCGGCATCGGCGAAGGGCGGTTGGGCTGCCGAGCTGCGACCCAGCCACAGCGACCAGTCGGGGCCAGAAGTCGAGACGGCCAGCCACCAGCCACCGGCCGGCGGTGCGATTGATCTGGCGGCCCCTGCCTCTGAGCCCAGCGACGCAGCCACCCTCTCGGCGCCCGCTGTCACGGCGCCAACCAGGATTGCAGCACCCGCTGACCGTCGTTCTTCATCACAATCAGGAACAGCAGCCCCAAGAACGTCAAGCCGACGTAGGCGGCCACCTGGCGGGTGCGCAGCGACACCGGCTCGCGCTTGATGGCTTCAATGCCCAGGAACAGCAGATGGCCACCGTCGACCAGCGGGATCGGCAACAGGTTGAGGATGCCCAAGTTGATCGACAGCCAAGCAATGAGGCGCAGCACCGCCTCAAAGCCGTGGTCGGCGGCTTCGCTGGTCAGCTGGGCCATGCGCAGGGGCCCGCCAAGGTCGCGGACCGGCACGTTGCCCTTGATCAGCTCCGCCGTAGAGACCGCGATGATAGTGGCACCGCGCCAGAATTCGGCGCCGGTCATGCGCAGGGCGTGGGCAATGGGATGAGGGTTGGGCTGCATTTCTGGGGGCTTGCGATCGACCAGCGAAGTCAGGCCCAAGGAAAGCTCAGGGTGCTCGTCGCGGTTGAGCTTGACGGCCAGCTGCAGGGGGCCGCTTAGCTCGATCCAGCCGCGATCCAGTTGACTCTGGGCATCGGGCTGCGCTTTGACCCAGCGCTCAAGGGCCGTCTTGGGCTGGCGGCCGCCGCTGCGCAGCTGTGCATCCGCCAACAGCGCGGCCACGGCCTGGCGATCGGCCGGGCGCAGCTGGCGCTGCACGGTCAGCTGCCGACCAAGCAGCGACTGCTGCAGGCGTTCCAACCGCTGGGGCGGTGGCCAGGTGTGGTAGCCAGGGGTTGCCAGGACCGCTTCGTACGGGGCCTTGAGGCGGTCCACAGCATCCTCAATGCTCAGAACCTGCTTGCCGTCCAAGGCGACCAAGCTGTCGCCGGGGCGCAGCCCTAGCTGGGCGTCCTCGGCGCTGTCCAGGGGAATCGGGCCGATCAAGCGATGACCGGGAGACAGGCCCAGGCCAGCGGCCACCTGACCGACCGCCGGGGCAGGCAGCGAGGCGGTTTTGCTGGCGCTGGCATGTTGGTGCTGAAAAGTTTCGCGGAGCTTAGCGCGAGGCACGGCGCCGCTGAGGTGGAGCGACGACCAAGTGAGCTCCGCCGCCCGCCCGGTCAGCGCCTGCAGAGCGGTCTCAGCCTGGCGCCAAGTAGAGACCTGCTGGCCGTTGACCGCGCGCAGCCGATCGCCGTTGCGCAGGCCGGCCTGCCAAGCCAGCGAGCCGGGCTGGACCTCGACCGTGGGCACCTGTTCGCCCGGATAGAGCAGGATGCGGCCAAAGCGCTCGACGATGCCGATTTCAGCTGCGGCGGCGCCGATGACTTCGCGGGGTCGGGCGGTCAAGGTCAGCCGTTCCTGGCCGCGCTCTACCTTGAATTCGGTGGGCTGACTGGCGCGTCCACTGACCTCGCGCACCAGATCATCAAACGTGAGCACGGGCTTGCCGGCCACGTGGGTGATCAGGTCGCCGGCGCGCAAGCCAGCCTCGGCGGCTGGGCCCCCCGGTACCACCGTGCCAACCCGCGGCGTCACCAGCTCGCTCTCATAGGCCAGGGCGCTGCCAAACAGCACCAGCAGCGGCAAGATGAAGTTGAAAATCGGTCCGGCGGCCACAATCAGGGCGCGCCTCCACACGGCCTTGTTGTGAAATGCGGCGGGATCGCTGGCGGACTCGCTGTCCATTGGTGCTGAGGGATCGTCGCCGAGCATCTTGACGTAGCCGCCCAATGGCAGCAGCCGCCAGCTGTATTCGGTCTCGCCGCGCCGCCAAGCCACCAGTACGGGGCCAAACCCAACGGCAAAGTTCAGGACTTTGACGCCCATCAGCCGCGCCACCGCATAGTGGCCAAACTCGTGAAACACGATCAGCAGGCCAAAGACCAGCACAAAGGCGCCAACCTTGATCAGGTAATCCATCCGCGGTGCTTCTCCTTGCTCGGGTTCAGAGGAATGGCCTTGACGCAGCCGAGCAGTACGGCAACACGGTGCATACGTGCCATCTTCCCGCACCCCTCTCTACCAAGCAAGGGCGCGGGGGGCGGCGCGCAAGGTCCGTTGCAGTGGCGCCAGTTGCATCGTACCCTGTGGCCGCGGGGCAGGATACCCGCAGCGGTCAACGCAATGAAGCAAGTCGGCGCCAACATGGGCAAATCAGTTCGCGGCCTCCAGGCAACACCGGGCCGAGAAGCGCTGTGGCCGCGGGCCATGGCCGCCGCATTGGGATTGGCTGCGGGCTGCGCAGACCTGGAGGCGCCGGCCGAACAGCCCGGGATGTCGCTGTGGTTTGCCGCGCTTTCGAGCAGTGGTTGCCAGCCGACCACCAATGGTCAGCGCCAGTTGCCGGCCGAAGTCGAAACGTTGGTGGCCCACTGGACCGCCGAAGTGACGGGGCCTGCGGGCACCGAGAAAAAGACCGGCAAGAGCAAGGTAGCGCGCACCAAGCTGGCGCAGGGCAGCTGGGAGGTCAAGGGCATTCCGGCGACGGCCGCGCTCAACGTAGAGGTGTTTGGCTGCAGCAAAGACAAGAAAGTGATCTACGTTGGCAGAAATGACGGAGTGCAGGTCACGGAGGGATCGTCTCAGCCCGTGCGGATCTTCCTGGCCCCAAGTGACAAGCTGGCTTGCACCGGCAGCCCCACCGGCAGCGCCAAGCTCGGGGCGCCGCGCTCGCTGGCGGGTTCTGCGGCCTTGTCGAGCGGCGATGCGGCGGTGGTGGGCGGTCTGGGCACCTGGGACGCCAGTTTTGGCTCGGGCGAGGCGTCGGCGGCAGTCGATGTGTATGACGCGCGCCTGGGCCACTTCCGGCCAAGCGGCAAACTGTCCGTCGCCCGCGCCCAGCCCCATGTCCACGAGGTGATCAAGGACGGCAAGTCGTCGCTGTTGGTCGTGGGTGGCGCGCTGGCGCTGCAGCGGGCCGGCGATGAGACCAAGTTTGGCGTCAAGCTGATGATGCCCAAGACCATTGAAAGCGCCAGCACCAAGGCGGAGTTGCTGGAGCTTGGCGGCCCAACTCTGGTCAACCGCCAGAGCAAGGCCGACGTGGGCGTGGGGGCGCAGCTGTTCTCGTCGTCGATTCGCCTGGCCAAGGCGATCATGTTTGTGGGCGGCGTCAACGACAGCGGTCAGATCCTTGACCAGGCCACCCGCCTGAACAACTTGGAAGACGTCGCGGCAGGTGGCACCGGCACTTCAGAGGCGATCAAGCTGAACGCGGCGCGCATGCGGCCGGCCTTGCTAAGCTTTGAAGACGGTTCGGTCCTGGTGTGGGGCGGTGCCATGCTCGACAAGGGTGCACCCAAGGCCGACGCCATGGGCGAGCTTATCGGTGCTGGCTCCACTGCTTCAGACAAGCTCAAGCTCACCGGCCCGGCTGTGCTGATGGACGACGTCAACCTGTCAACGGTTGGCGCGGTGGTGGTGCCGCTGTCGCGGACCGCCGATGAGCTGAGCCTGCTGGTCACCGGCGGGATCCCCGTTCACTCCAAGGTCAGCACCAAAGACGCGCCCACCTACATCGTGGTGATCAACAAGACCAATAAGACTGCACAGCTGCGCCAGGTCTCTTTTGCTGGCGACGCCAAGGTCCGGGCCGGCTACGGCGGTATCGGCGTAGCGCTGGACGGCGGGCGGATCCTGGTGGGAGGCGGCCTGGTGGCTGCGACCCAGCAAGCCGAGGTGTGCCCAAGCGGCGGTCCGGCAGAGGACTGCGCGCTGGCTGTGGCCTGGGTCTTGCGCGCTCCAGCGCAGCTGCCCGCCGGCGACGCAGCCGTGCCCATGGAGGTGCTGAGCGAAGTGGCGCTTGGCGGGCCGCGGTTTGGCGTGGCGGCGATTCCGCTGGGTCTGGGCGCTCTTTTGGCAGGTGGTCAGGTGAGCACCCGCACCGGCAGCAATGCCGAAGTGTTGTACGACGTCGGCGAAGTGCTGACCCTGACGCCGGCAGCCCTGGATCAGGCGGCCACTTGCAACTGAACCCCGGCGCAAGCTGGTTTTGCGCTGCAGCCATAGGCGGGTATGCGAATTTCTATTGAGAAGACCGCGCTGTTGCGCGAGCGCGACCGCGAACTGGGGCACGCGCGGCCGCGCTTGCCGGAGTGGTTGAGGGCACCGCTGCCGGGCGGCGTTCGCTACGCCGACATCAAAGGCAAGCTGCGCGATCGCCAGCTGCACACGGTGTGCGAAGAAGCCCAATGCCCTAACATTGGCGAGTGTTGGAATGAGGGCACGGCGACCCTGATGCTGATGGGCGACACCTGCACGCGTACCTGCCGGTTCTGTGCCATCAAGTCCAACCCGCTGCCGCCGCCCCTGGACCCCCAAGAGCCGGCCAAGGCTGCCGAACAGGTCGCGCTGATGGGCCTGGACTACGTGGTGCTGACCAGCGTCAACCGCGACGAGCTGGCCGACGGCGGCGCCGCTCACTTTGCCGCCACGGTGCGGGCGATCAAGCAGCGCAGCCCCCACACCCTGGTCGAAGTGCTGACGCCGGATTTTCAAGGCGTGGCGCGCGACATCCACACGGTCGTTGATGCCGGCCCTGACGTGTTTGCCCACAACATTGAAACGGTTGAGGAATGCACCCGCAGCCTGCGCGATCGCCGCGCCAGCTATGCCCAAAGCCTGCAGGTGCTGGCAGAGGCCAAGCGTCACCGTCCGCAGGTGGTGACCAAGTCCTCTATCATGCTGGGGGTGGGCGAGACCGCCGATCAAGTAGAGCGGGCGTTGCAGGCGCTGCGCGCTCACCACGTGGATGCAGTGACGCTGGGCCAGTACCTGAGGCCAAGCCCTTGGCACCAGGAGGTGGTGCGCTTTGTCGAGCCAGCCGAATTTGCTTTGTGGAAGCAGCGGGCGGCTGAGCTGGGGTTTGCCTACTGTGCCTCGGGGCCACTGGTGCGCTCGTCCTACCGCGCCGGCGAGCACTACCTGCGCGCCCTGGTCCGCGGCGCCGCGGGCTGAGCTTTCAGCCGGCTCGCCGAGCTGAGCAAGCTGTTGGCCCTACAGCAGTAGCGGGGCGCTTGGCGCGATGGCTTCAATACATTCAGGGCCTTGGGTGCTGGAGCGGTTGACGCGCGGGCTGACGGGACGCGACAACAGCTCGCCCTGCCACGGAATCAGCAATTGCTGCAGCTCCGCTGGGGCGACCGGCGCGTCGGACAGCCAGGTCGACCACGCCCCAGGGGGCAGGATGACCGGCATGCGGTCGTGCAGCGGCGCCACCGCGGGGCAGGGCTCGGTCGTCAGCAGGCAGACCGTGGGTGTGCCGCTGCCGCCCTGAGGATTGGGCAGCTCCCACAGCGCGGCGACGGCAAAGGACTGCTGGCTTGGCAGCGAAAACCAGTAGGGCTGCTTGTGCTTGCCAACGGTCTGCCACTCATAGAAGCCGTCCATCACCAGCAGACCGCGGCGCCAGCGCAGGGCTTGGCGGAAGCTGGGCTTTTCGGCCGCGGACTCGCTGCGGGCGTTGGCAAGCTGACCCGGCGCCAGCGGTTTGCGGGCCCAGGGCGGCACCAAGCCCCAGGTCATCAGTTCTGCCCGCCGCGGCCCTGGCCGGTTGGCAATCACCATCACCGGCTGCGACGGCGCGATGTTGTAGCGCGGCCCCAGATCGGCAGGCAGCTCGGCCAGGCCAAAGGCCTCTGCCAGCTCCACGGGTGTGGCCTTCTGGGTAAAGCGGCCGCACATCTATGAATTCCGGCTCTGCCACAGGCCGCTAATCAGCAGTTCGTGCGGCAGGTAGCTGGCCTTGTACTGCATCGCCCTGCTGCCGGGTACCCAGTAGCCCAGGTACAGCCAGCGCAATTGCCACTGGCGACACAGCTCGACCTGTTGCAGGACCGAGAACACGCCAATCGACAGGCCGGGCACCGTGGGGTCATAACAGCAGTACACCGCGGACAGCGCATTGGCGGCCCGGTCGAAGATGGCAGTGCCCACAAGGCGCCCGTCTTGGCGGTAGGTCAGCTCCCAAGAGTCGCAGCAGCTGTCGACTAGGAAGCTGCCGTACTCGCCCAAGCTGACATCGCCCTCTCCCTGATCGAGGTGACGAAGGTGCCTGTGTTTGTTGTACAATTCCACGCGTTCGGCGCTGAGGTGAGGGCGGTCCAGGGTCACGGTCAGCTGTCGCTCGCCCACGCGCCAAGCCCGCTTCATGGCCTTGGAAGGAGCAAAGGTCTGCATGTCGAGGCGAATCGGCGTGCAATCGCTGCAAGTGGGGCACTCTGGGCGGTACAGCAGCACCCCTTGCCGGCGGTCGCCGCGGGCCAGACACTGGTCCAGCTCCGCTGGCGTCAAGCGGCGCAGCGGCAGGCGCATCGGCAGGATCGCCGTGCGGTTGGCCAAATAGGGGCAGGGATGGGCCGACGCATCGACCAGCAACTGCGGCAGACTGTCTGTGCGCGCAAACACCTGCCACCTCCACTAGTACCCAAGACCCTTCAGTCGATTCGGGTTGCACCCGGTTCTTGTCCACAGGTCTTGGCTACTGCTACTGGGTCTTCTTCTGTACCCCAAACCACCTCCGCTGCGGAACCCGGAGCGAAATTGGGCTTTGGGGTACCAGCCCGCCTTGGGGGCCTGTCTCTGTTTCACCATGGTGCGGCAATTTACCTGCCACGCGCAACCTACAGCACCGACCCATGACTTGGTTTCTGATCGGTGGGCTGTCTGCTTGGTGGTTTGCCAAGGGCGCCGAAGCGGTCGTGCCTGTGCTGGTGCGGGGCGCGTGCGTGGTTGCTGTCCAGTCCTATAGCGCCCCAAATCCGCAGTAGGCTCAGGAACCGGCAGCGGACCGGGTTGGCGGTGCGCAAGGCCAGTCCACGTCCTGCGCTGTGCCGCTATGATAGCTTCATGGTAGGCTTGCGCCCGGTGCACCCCCCACCAGGAGAATCCAGATGCACGGTGGTCAAAGCGTTGAAATTCTCCCTTGTAGCCTGCGGACCTGGCAACCGGCGCGCTGGCTGCGGCGGGGGCTGTGGGCCTTTGGGGCTGTGCTCTGGGCCCTCGCCGTC
>CAIXGW010000003.1 GCA_903919145.1 uncultured Myxococcales bacterium | reverse complement strand
GGTCCCTTGAGCCCCTTGATCCCTTGACCCTTGATCGCCAGAGAAGAAGAGCCAATGACTGCCAACAGCCCCAGCTCACAACCACCCAGCTTGCCCGGACGCGGCACGCGCGATAGCGCAGGTGCCAGCGACCGGGCAAGCGGCGGCTCGCCAGGAAGCGGTGGCGTCTGGAAAAATCGTGCCGGCTTCACGGGGGGTAGTTCCTGAGGCCATCCAGCCGGACTCTCGATATGGGTGTGCATTGAGCCTGCCCGACTCGACTTGGTTCCGCGGGGCAAACGCTTGCTTCGCACGCCCGCTCGAGGTCGAAGCGACAGGCAAGGCCTTCCCTTTGGAACTCTACTTGCACCTCGTGCAGTTGGTACGTGACCGCGACGCGGCAGTGCAGGCGCGCGAGGACGCGGCGGGCCGCTAGTGAGGGCGCGGCACTCTTGCGCCGAGGGGTTGGCAACCGGCGGAGTAGCAGGTTGTGACCAGGATCCACCATGCGAATGCGGCCGGTTCGGCGATTTGGATTACACCAAGCCAGTTGCTTGGTTGCGCTCGCCGAGGCGGCAGGTGGACTCGACCAGGGCCCAAGAAGCGGAAATCAGCCCGGCGAATGGTTTTCTGCAGAGCCGACCCCGGCGGTTGGTGATGACCAATGGCCCTCTCGGTGGCCGATCGGCCAAGAGTCGGACACGATTCTAGTGGGAAGCGACCGCAACGACAGACCCAGGCCCAAAGCAGCGCACCATCGGCTGCCCTGGCCAGCACACCTAGAAAAATTCTGCCGCGCGCAGCATCATGGCTGATGCAGGCAGCCTCCGCGCGTGTCCTCTGCTGTCCAAGGCCGCAGCGTTGTGCGCAGGTGCTGCGAAACCTCAGCAGCTACGCTGCGAACGAGCCCGCCAGCCATGACCAGGTCGACCCCCAACTCGCCGCCCCAGACGACGAACCGCCGCCGGCAGCCACAGTCGGCGCTTACCGCGGCGCTCGCAGCCACTGCTCTGAGCCTGACAGCACTGCCCGCTCACGCAGCCCCTTTGGGCGAGCCTGACGCTCGGCAACGGGCCTTTGCCCAACGTGTCGTGGAAGCGTCTGCCCGCGATGATGCGGCTGCGCTGGTCGCGATGATGCACTTTCCGCTGACCTGGCAAGACGGTTGCCGCACGCGAGTGCTCCGCACGGCAGCTCAGGCCCGCCAGGCAGTTGCGTCGATGAATCTGCCGTCTTTTCGCCAGTGGCTGGCAGAGTCTGCGCGAAATGGGGGGCATGTTGCCACCCGCGGCGACGGAAGTTCCTTCGGTCTTGGGCAAGGGGTCATCTGGGCTAGCGGCACTAAGAAGCGCGGGATCGGCATCAACTATTGGCAGTCGCGAGACCGCGAGGCTGTGGTTGCCGCAGGTGAGCTCTGCCGTGCCGTGGCCTGCCAGACGCGCAAGCACTGGCTGACCGTGGACCTCACGCGGGACGGTCCTGTGCTGCGGATGGGCGCACGCGGTTCAGCAACGGCAGCGCTTCAGATCGCCGGTAGCGAGCATGGCGATGGCGGCAGTGCCTGCAGCCAGTCGGCTTACTTCTTTCACGACAAGGCCTTGTGGCGCGTAGTCAGGGACCAGGCCTGTGGCTATTCGCCGGGACAAGGGGCAGCGTTGCACGAAGGCGTGCCGGATCCCGCTGCGGAGCAGGACGACTGGCTGAGCTTGGTCATGGCCTACCCGGGTCAGGCTTGTCGGGCGATGCCAGCGCACAAGCGCAGCGGCGCCGGACGGTGAGGCGCTGAATCGCACCGCCGGAACCTGAGGCGCCAACTCAACAGGGCGCGCAGACTGGAGCGGCGCACGTCGGTGGCCTTGTAGACGATACCCATCCCGCCCTGGCCCAGCACTCGCTCAATGCGAAAGCGCCCTTCCAGGATCAGGGTACCTGGGCCAAGGAGCCCGGTGGCCGCCAAGACCATGGAGGCCCCGCAGTGGC
>CAIXGW010000002.1 GCA_903919145.1 uncultured Myxococcales bacterium | reverse complement strand
TGGAAGGCGACATGAACAAAGACTGGCTGGGCAAAGACATTGCCGGCAGCTGGACGATGATCGTCAAGGACACTGCGGCGCTGCAGGTTCCGCCGGGCACGCCGCCGTTTGAGTTTGACGGCAAGTACAACTGGTCGATCAGCCTGCAGACGCTTTCGAGCAAGAAGATTCAGATCAAGGGCAACCTGATTGTCGATGGCACGCTGACGGTGGGGGGCACGGCCAACGCCGGCAAGGCCAAGGTCTACCACTCAGGCTTCTTCCACACCTTCGACAACGGCAACGGCAACTGGTATGGCGGCGACAACCCGGCGCCCTACGGCGGCGTGGCCCCGAGCACCTGGACAGACAACAATGGCATGGCGTGGAGCATGAGCGATGACTTTGACGCGCTCCGCTCGGTCATCAACTACCGGCGGTTGGTGGGCGCCAACTCCAATGTCTGCGCTGACAACTACCGCATGCACTCTTCGACCAACGGCCGGGTTTGCATGGCTGCATTCCGCATTGTGAATTCGACTGGCAATGACATCACTTGGCCCGCCAAGTTCTACTACACCGCATACAACAGCTGGGGCGAGCGCGCCTCGGTGTCGATCAACGGCGCGGCCACTTGGAACTCTTCTAGCGACTCTTGGGCTACCACCAGCGTGTCTGTCAACATTGTCGTCCCAAAGAACCGCACCAGCACCGTCGTCTTTGTGGTGCCAAGCAGCCCGCAGTGGCACAGCTACAGCGACCACCACCAGCGCAACAACTTCTTCGCGTTTCACAGCAACTCTTTGACCTTGCCGGCTGGCTTGGACTACACCGACGACTTTGAGACCGCCACTGGCGCGTGGAAGAAGTAACCACCCGCCCCCGCCCATTCCACCGATAGGCGCCCCCATTCGTCTATGTCCAGCGGTGCTGCGGTGCTCTATCCTCAGAGTTCGCAGGACTGCGACACAGGCAGCGCAAGGTGGGGGCCATGACATCTCAAGCCAAGAGTCCCGGCCTGCCGCACCTGCTGCACCTGGCCGCGGTCGCCTGCCTGCTGCTGCTGGTGGCCTGCGGCGGCGCCCAGAAGACTTCTTCCGCGCCGGTCGCCCAGCCCAAGGCTACCCCCACCTACATGGGCGGCGGCCATGTGCTGCGCGTCCTGGCTCCCCATCGCGTGCTCATCAACCGCGGGCGCCTGGATGGGCTGGCGGCCGACGCCAAAAGGCTGGCGGTGCTGCCGGTGCGCCGCGTCGCCAACTCTTCAAATACCAACCGCGAGCTGAACAGCGATTTCTTGCTGGCGCGCGCCACCGTGGTCGAGCTGCAGGCCGACAGCGCCGTGGTCGAGCTGGCGGCGATGGCCTCTGCCGTGGCGGTGGGCGACTTTGTCGAGTATCAGGTGCCTATGCCCGACGCCTTGGCCGGCGATCCGCTCTTTGAGCTGGCGGCCTTGGACATCGAGCTGCGGACCCTGGCCAGCGATGCCCCGCTGTATCGACTCAGCGACTTGCTCTTGGACCCCACTCAGCAGCGAAAAGACAAGATTCTGCAGTTGATTCAGCAGGAAGTGCAGGCCCAGACCAAGCTGGCCGGAGAGGTCTTTTCCTCCCGCATCGAGGGGGGGCGCTTTCACGGGCAGAGTCTGCAAGAGGCGTTTGCCAAGACGACCACCGAAGACCTGCAGGTTTTCTTGATGTTTGTGCGGGCGTTTCCCGGCAAGTACATTGCCAACCGCTGGAAACTGGTAGAAATTTATGCCACATGGATCATCAACCGCACCCCCGATGGCGATCGCGAGCGCCGCGAGCGCGAGTCGGTAGAGCCGGTGCGCCGCGGCATCGCGCTGGCGGCGGCCGGCGACTTTGCGGGCGCAGAGATCGCTTGGCGAGAGGCGCTGCGACTGGTGCCAGATGACGAGGTGCTCAAAAAGCGCTTGGTAGCCCTGGAAGAAATCCGCCTGCGCCGGGCTGCGCTGGCCCGCGACCCAGACGACACAGCGGCGCGCTGGGCCCTGGTGGCGCTGCTGTTTGAGCGCAACGCCCTGCAAGAGTGCGCCAAAGAACTGGATGTGCTGGAGAAACAGCGCTATAGCCCCCAAGACGTGCGGCGCTATCGGGCGATGTTGCTCGCTCGCCAAGACAAGTACGCGCAGGCCGCCGTGTTGCTGCGCGAGGTCCTGGCGGTGGGCAAGCACGCTTCAGCCGAGGTCTGGCTGGCCTACTGCGAGAAAATGGCGGCGGTCAGCGGCGATCCGCAGTCCTTTGCCGCGCAGATCGCCTTGGCGCGGGCGCAGGAGGCCAGCGGCAACTATGACGATGCGCTGCAGCGCTACCGCCAGGCTCAGGAGCTGGCGGCTGGCGAGCAGCAGATGCAGGAGGTGCGCGATGGCCAAAAGCGCGTGGGGGTGCACAGAGAGATCGACAAGCTGGCCAATTGGGTAGACGGCGACATCGCCAAGCACGACATGGCCTCGGCCGAGAAGCGCGTTGGGCAGGTGCTGCAGCTGTGCAGCCGCCTGGGCGACAAAGCCAAGGCCGTCAAGCTGCTCAAGCGCCTTTGCGAGACGGCCTATAGCCAGTGGGAAGAACAGGCCCTGCTGCGCTGGCGCCACATGCAGCTGGCGCTGGCGCCCGGCGACATCGACGCGCTGCTGGCGGTGGCGTGGACGCTGTTCCAGCGCGGCGAACTGGCAGCGGCACTGGCCAGGGTGGACCAGGCGCTGGCCTTGGAGCCCAAGCGCCGCTATGCGTTTCAGATTCGCGCGCGCGTCTACCTGCAGCAAGGGAGACTTGAGCAAGCAGAGCAGGCCGCGCGCCAGGCTGCCGAAGATCCAGATTACGCCTGGCCGCGGGCGACGCTGGCGCGGGTGTTGGTCGCCCAGGGGCGCCTGACTGAGGCGGCCGCGGCGGCAGATGAGGCCTGGAAGATGGCGCAGGAAGAGGGCGAGCTTCAAGAGGGCCGGCGGGCGGTGCGAATGGCGCTGCGGGCCAGCGAGGCGATCGCCGCCGGCAAGAACGTCGAGCGCGAGAGGCTGCGGCTGGTGCGGGCGCTGGTGGCGCTAGAATTGCCCGACGCGGCGACGGCCGAAGCGGCGCGCCTGGAGGTCGGCAAGCCGATGTGGCAGCGGGCGCGCAAGGCTATTGCCGAAGCGGCCAGCCGCTCTTTTGACCTGGCCCTGGTTCGCCAAGCGTGGATCGACTCGGCCGCTGCCGACTTGCGCGCCGTTCGCCAGCTTGAGCTGACGGAGGCGCGGCTGGCCGTTAACGTTCCGCCGGGCGCACCGGCTCCGCAATTGCGCCTGGCCAAGGCGCTGGTGGCGGTGGGGCGCTTTCACGAGGCCCTGGTGCTGGTGGGCGCTGCCAAGCCCGGAACGGCGGCGGCGGATGTGGCGGAGGCGGCGCGGCTGGGCAACCAGGCTGAGAGTTCGCACAGCCTGGGAGCTGAAGCCCGCTTGAGCGGAGACGCCCAGACCGCAGAGAGGCTGCATCGCCAGGCGCGCCAGGTTTTTCAGCGCATCGGCTCGACGCGGGCCAGCAACATGCTGTGGCACATCGGCGCCGCCATGTGGGCGCAGGGCCGCGCCACCCAGGCTCTGGCGTTTCTGCAGGAAAGCCGCGCCGAGGCCCAAGCCAGTGGCGATGGCAGTTCGGTGCGCGAAGTCGAATTGCTGATCGCCGAACTTGAGGGGAATCAGGGGGCACTGCAGGCCAGGCAGGCGGCCCTGCTCAAGGGGGTCGAGCACTGCCAAGCCGAGGACAGCGACTACTGCTTGGCGCAGCTCTACAACGGCCTTGGCGATCTGGCGTTGACCGAAGGGCGGCTGCGCGAAGCTGAGAGGCTGCTGGAGACCAGCTTGGACCATGCCAACCGCTGCGGCCTGGGCAGGTTGGTGCGCAGCAGCCGCGGCACCCTGGCCGACATCCACCTGGTGGCCGGCAACTATCCGGCAGCCCAACGGATCTCTGAGGAGCTGCTGGCTCTCAGCCGCCAGGCCAAAGATGCAGACAATGAGAGAATGGCGCTGATGCTGCTGGGGGCTGTGGCCATGCGCCGCGGCGACGTCGCCAGCGCGACCCGGCGCTTTGGCGAGGTCTATGAGGTCGGCCGCCGGGCTGGCAATACCTGGGTGCGGGCCATGGCGCGGCTGTTTGAGGGGCGGGCTTGGCTGGATGCCGGCCACGACCCCGCCAAGGCAGCGCCGCTGTTGACCCAGTCTATCGAGCTGTACAGCGCCATGAACGACCAAGCCAGCCAGGGTCGGGCGCTGCTGGCCCTGGGCGAAGCCGAAGTCCTGCTTGGTCAGCGCGACCGCGCTCGCCAACATTTTGACGCGGCTTTGGAATTGGGTCGCAGCGTCCGCGCCCGCTCGCTGACGGCGCGCATCCTGGTAGAGAGGGCCCGGCTGGCGCTAGCGGCGGGGCAGGGGGCCAAGGCCCTCAGCTTGGCAGCCGACGCCACCGGGCTGACTGAAGTGGCTGAAGTGGCAGAAGACCGCTGGCGGGCTCAGCATGTATTTGCCCAGGCGCTGGACGCCGAGCAAAAGCAGGACCGGGCCTTTGCTGCCTATGAACTCGCCGTTGGCCAGCTGGTGGCCGCTCTGGCGCTGTCGGGGGGCGAGGCGGACCGCGACGGTGCTCTGGGCGTCGGCAATGCCCGCGAGGTGTTCAAAGACGCCGTGGCCTTCTGCCTGCGCACCGGGCGGGTAGAGAAAGCGCTTGAATGGCTTGAGCTGAGTCGCGACGCTGCGCTGCGCCGCGTCTTTGACCCAGGCAAGCTGCAGGCCCAGAACCCGCTGCTGCGCAAGACCTTAGACGAGATCAAGCAGGCTGAGCTGCAGGCGGCGGCCTCCAAAAAGGCCCTGGACCAGGAGCTGGCCAAGCCGGCCGAGCAGCGCAACACCGCGCGCGTCGAAGCGCTGGGCAAGGTGGCCGCCCACACCGACCGCGAGCTGCGCCAGCTGATGGTGCAGCTCAACGCCAAAAACCCCAGGATGTATCAGGCCCTTTCGATCAAGGCCGAAGACATCCGGGCGCTACAGACCTCGCTGCCGGAAGGCACGGTGGTCATGGAGTACTTTCTGGCCGACGATGCGCTGTACATCTTTCTGATCGCCAAGGACTCCACCAAGCCGCGGGCCTTCAAGGTCGAGGTGACGGCCCAGCAGCTGGAGAAGCACGTGTTTGACTGGCGGGCGTCGATTGCCGCGCGCAACCCGGTAGTGCGCGGCAAAAAACGCGCTGAAGTGATGGGGGTAGAGACGCCGGCGGCGCAGGCCCGCACCCACGAGCTGTCTCAGCAGCTGTACAATTGGCTGCTGGGGCCGGTCAAGGCCGAGCTGGCCGGGGTGCACACCGTGCTGGTGGTGCCCTACGGACCGCTGTACTACCTGCCGATTCACGCGCTGGAAGAGCCGGGGGCAGGCGAGACGCCTCGCTATGCGCTGGAGACGATGCGCATTGGCTACCTGTCGGCCGCTACCCGCTTTTCCGTGGGGGCTGCGGCGCGCAGCGGGCCACGCAATCTGCTGGCTTTTGGCAATCCAGACGGCACGTTGCCCGGCGCACGCAAGGAAGTCGAGCGCCTGCGCAGTCAGGCCTTTCCCCAGGCCCAGGTGTTCTATGAGGGCGATGCCACCCGCAAGCGCTTTTTGGAATTGGCCGGGCAATTCAAGCTGATCCACCTGGCCACCCACGGCGTGCTAGAGGCCGATGCCACCGCCTCGCACCTCAAGATGGCCGGAGAGCCGCTGACCGTGTACGACATCACCGGCCTGGAAGGGCTGGACGGCCGCACCGAGCTGGTGGTGCTGTCGGCCTGCGACACGGCGCTGCAGCTGGGCAAATCCACAGGCGAAGAGCTGATCTCGGTGGCATCTGCGTTTGCCACGGCAGGCGCCCCGGCGCTGGTCGCCTCTCTGTGGGAGGTCGATGACGAGGCGACCAGCGAGCTGATGACCTGGTTTTACACGCTGTTGCGCGATGGCAAAGACAGTGCCGGCCCGGTGGACACCCTAGAGGCCCTGCGCCGCGCTCAGCTGCACGTGCTGGGCCTGCAGCGCGAGGGCAAGCAGCCGTGGGCCGAGCCGGCGTACTGGGCGGCCTTTCAGCTGATCGGCGACTTCCGCTAGCCGCGGGCTGCAACAGTGTCCGTCAGCAGCAGTGTCCGTCAGCAGCAGTGTCCGTCAGCAACAGTGCCCGTCAGCAACAGTGTCCGTCAGCAACAGTGTCCGTGAGCAACTGGGCCCGTCAGCGACACTGCCAGCCAGCACCACAGCCAAAGCGGACCGATGGAGACACTGCCGTGACACAGCTGCGGAGGTGTCAAGGTTGGGAGTCTTTAGTGTCAATGGGTTAGCAATCTGAACCCCTGAACCCGACCCCTGAACCCCGGCTCTGACCCTGCAAGCCGACACCCCGTCGGCAGCGGATTCACGGAGCCGCCCATCATGCCTGCCAATCGCAGAACGTTTCTCAAAATAGGCGCCATGGGCTTGGGCGCAACGGGCCTGTCTGGCGCAACCAGCGCTTGGTGGGGCCTGGATGCCCGCGCCAATCCCGACCCCGCCACCGATGGCGACAAAGTCATCCCCACCTTCTGCGAGCTGTGCTTTTGGAAGTGCGGCGTCCTGGCCCACGTCAAAGAGGGCAAGGTCACCAAGCTGGTGGGCAATCCGCAGCACCCGCTGTCGCAAGGCCGGCTGTGCCCGCGCGGCGTGGGTGGGACCGGCCAGCTCTACGACCGCGACCGCCTCAAGAAGCCGCTGATCCGCGTCGGCAAGCGCGGCGAAGAGCGCTTTGAAGAAGTCAGCTGGGAAGTGGCGCTAGACAAGGTTGCCCAAGGCATGGACAACCTGCGCAAGAAGTACGGCCCGCAGTCGCTGGCGCTGTTCTCTCATGGCTTTGGCGGCAGCTGGTTCTCTACCCTGGTCAAGGCCTACGGCACCCAGTCGATTGGCCAGCCCTCTTTTGCCCAGTGCCGCGGACCGCGCGAAGCTGGTTATGCCCTGACTTTTGGCAGCGGCTTGGGATCGCCAGAGCCGGTGGACATCGCCAACGCCAAGGTGATCACCCTGATTGGCGCGCACCTGGGCGAGAACATGCACAACACCCAGGTGCAGGAGTTTGCCGATGCCATCGACGGCGGCGCACAGCTGGTGGTGGTCGACCCGCGCTTCTCAGTCGCGGCCGGCAAGGCGCGCTACTGGCTGCCGATCAAGCCGGGCACTGACACAGCGCTGTTGCTGGCGTGGATCCACGTGATCCTGGCTGAGAAGCGCTATGACATCGAGTACATCACCGCCCACGCCACCGGGCTGGAGGAGCTCAAGGCCCATGTGGCTGACAAGACCCCAGAGTGGGCCTGGCCCATCACCGGCATCGCTCCCGAGCTGATCCGCGACAGCGCTCGCCTCATCGCCTCGGCGCGGCCGGCGTCGCTCATCCACCCCGGCCGCCACGTGACGTGGTACGGCGACGACAGCCAAAGAGCACGAGCGATGGCCATCCTGACGGCGCTGTTGGGCGCCTGGGGGCGCAAGGGCGGCTACCTGACCCCGGCCAAGATGGCCATCAAGGGCTACCCCGGCATTCCCAAGTTTGGCGAGCTCAAGGAGGCGCCAGATCGCCCCAAGGGCCAACGGTACATTTTCTCTGAAGAAGTGGTGGCTTCTGGCCTGCGCGCCGCCAGCTTTCCCGGCAAGGCCGACTACGACATCAAAGG
This sequence comes from uncultured Myxococcales bacterium, assembly GCA_903919145.1. Lineage (GTDB taxonomy): Bacteria > Myxococcota_A > UBA9042 > UBA9042 > UBA9042 > SXRM01. The sequence continues at coordinate 23,575 of CAIXGW010000002.1, read as the reverse complement.
CTGGATGATCTACGGCACCAACCTGATCCAGTCGCTGCCAAACACCAAAGAGACCATTGCGGCCCTGCAGAAGCTTGATTTCGTGGTAGCGATTGACGTGTTGCCGGCCGAGATCTGCGGCTGGGCCGACGTGGTGCTGCCCGAGTGCACCTACCTGGAGCGCGACGACGACCTGTACGTCGCCAACTACAAGCGGCCCTTTGTGGCGCTGCGCCAAAAGGTGGTCGAGCCCCTGCATGACAGCAAGCCGGGCTGGTGGATCGCCAAAGAGCTGGCCAAGCGGCTGGGGCTGGGCGCCTACTTCCCCTTTGAAGACGGGCGCAGCTTTGTCAAGAAGCGCATTGAATTGTCAGGGCTTGACTGGGACCGCTTTGCCAAGACCGGCGTTGCCTTTGGCGGGCACCCGCCGACCTGCGAAGAAGAGGGGCTGCTGCCAAGCTTTGCCACCGACTCTGGAAAGATCGAGTTGTACAGCAAGGCCATGTTGGCCGCGGGCCTGGATCCGCTGCCCAACTACTATCCCCAGGAGCTGGGGCCGGTGGGCTCCTTCCGGCTGCTGACCGGCCGCGCCGCGCCCCACACTTTTGGCCGCACCGCCAACAACCGGGTGTTGGCCCGCGCCTACCCAGAGAACGAGGTGTGGATCAACGCCGACGTGGCCAAGGCGCTGCCCGGCTTTGCCCAGCCCCTCAAGAGCGGAGAGAAGGTGATCCTTATCAACCAGGATGGGGTCAAGTCCTTGCCTGTCAAAGCCAAAGTGACTGAGCGGATCCGCGGCGACTGTGTCTACATGGTCCACGGCTGGGGGCACACCGCCAAGGGGCTGTCTTATGCCAACGGGCGTGGCGCCTCGGATTCCGACCTGGTGACCAAGTACAAAGTCGACCCCGTCATGGGCGGGACCGGCACCAACCTCAACTTCGTCCGCCTAGAGCGGTCGGAGGTCGCATGACCCGCTATGCCATGGCCGTCGACACCGTGCGCTGCGTGGGCTGCAGCGCGTGCGTGCTCGCCTGTGCCGAAGAAAACCAACTGCCAGAAGACGCCTACCGCTGCTGGATCACCACAGAGACCCGCGGCAAATTTCCAGTGCTGACCCAAGAGATCCGCTCTGAGCGCTGCAACCACTGCACCGACGCGCCGTGTGTCACAGCCTGCCCGACGGGCGCCTCGCAGGTCACCATTGGCGGGATCGTGGTGGTGGACCATGAGATGTGCACCGGCTGCAAGGCGTGCATGGGCGCGTGCCCCTACGACGCGCGCTATGTCCACCCCGACGGCTACATCGACAAGTGCACCTTCTGCGTCCATCGCGTCGAGCGCGGCCTGGACCCGGCGTGCGTGGCCAACTGCCCGACCAAAGCCCTTATCTTCGGCGACCTGGACGACCCGAAGAGCCCCGTGGCGCGGCTGACGGTGGAGCGCAAGTCTAAGGTCAACAAACCCGAGTCCGGCGCCGACCCCAATGTCGTCTTCCTTATCTAGCAGCGCAAGGAGAGATCATGCAAAACCCTGCGGTTCCCAAAAAGTTTTGGAATCCCTACTTGGCTGGAATAGCGCTTGGCGTCGTGCTGATGCTGACCTTGCTGGTCATGGGGCGCGGCCTGGGCGCTTCTGGCGCGGCCACGCGGCTGGCAGTGGTAGCGACCGCGGCCGTGGCGCCTGGCCATGTAGCAGCCACGCCAGCCCTTTCGGTGTTTACGGCCCAAGGTCACCCGCTGGATGACTGGCTGGTGTTTGAGGTCTTTGGCGCGCTGCTGGGCGGCCTGGTGGCAGCCTACACAGCCGGGCGTCTGCAAGTTGGCATCGTCAAAGGGCCGCGCATCGGCCGCGCTGGCCGGCTGGCCCTGGCGCTGGCGGGCGGGCTGCTGATGGGCTACGCCGCTCGGCTGGGCCGTGGCTGCACTTCTGGTCAAGCCCTTAGCGGCGGCGCGATGTTGTCGGCCGGCAGCTGGATCTTCATGTTGATGGTGTTTGCCGGAGGCTACGCGGCCGCGGCGCTCGTCAGGAGGCAATGGCGATGATGTTTCCCCTAGACAATTTGCTGGTGGAGCAGCGCGAGCTGGGCCTTGTGGTTGCAGTCGCTTGCGGGTTTGGCTTTGGCTTTGTGCTAGAGCGGGCCGGGTTTGGCCAGGCTTCCAAGCTGGTGTCGCAGTTCTACGGCGATGACATGACAGTCTTTAAGGTGATGTTCACCGGCATTGTCACCGCCATGGTCGGCCTGGCCCTGCTGGCAGGCGTGGGCTTGGTGGACTTTGCCGCGGTTGCTTCCAGCGCCACCAGCTCTACTTGGTTGGTGCCGCTGGCCGTTGCGGGCTTTCTGCTGGGCGTTGGCTTCATTACTGCAGGCTACTGCCCCGGGACTTCGCTGGTGGCCGCGGCCTCTGGCAACGTAGACGGCGCGTTGACCTTTGCAGGCGTCATTGGCGGCACGCTGGTCTACTCAGAGCTGCAGCCGCTGATGGGCTCGTTTCCAGACATGACCGACCAGGGCCAGCTGTATCTGTGGCAGGTGACCGGCCTGCCGATTCCGGTGCTGGCGCTGCTGGTGGCTCTTGTGGCGATAGGGTGCTTCCTAGGCGCCGAAAAACTGGAGAAGATCTTCATCAGCCGCCAGCAGCTGCAGGTCGACCCGGCCGAGCGCTGGCAGCTGCAGCCGCGCCGCTGGGCCTTTGCGGCCATGGCCGGCATTGCACTGGCCGCGGTGGCGACGCTGGCCCTGCCGGTGAGTGCGCCAGCCGCAGCGCTGCGGCACCCAGAGGTGCTGAGCCCGCAGCAGGTGGCTGAGATGGTGCTGCAAGAGCCTTGGAAAGTGCGGGTCTTGGACCTGCGCGATCCCAAAGAGTGCGCCAAGCAGCGCATCCCTGGCTCTGAGTGCGTTGGCCCCACCGGCATCGCCAAGCTGGGGCTGGGCGATGATGCTGGTAGCCGCATGATTCTGCTGGCCAAAGAGGTCACGGCGACGGCGCCGGCAGAAGCCCTGGCCTATCCCGGCAGACTGGCGGTGGTGGCCGGTGGCTACGCGGCGTGGCGTGGCTATGCCTTCACCGCGCCAGCCATGCCCGCGCCGGCAGCCTCTGCGGCAGAGCGCCAGGCGTACCAGCTGCGCGCCGGCCTGCACTCGGCCCTGACGGGTGCCCAACAGGCTGCTCCGCCTGCGGCAGGCGGCGGCACCGCGGCCCCCAAGAAGAAGAAGGGCGGCGGCGGCTGCAGTGGCTGACGCCCGGCTGAGAGCGGCCCTGGCTGACCAGTTGCCCCCTGCGCACACCTGGAGGACTCCGTGAACGAGATCGATGTCATTCGCACCAACCATCTGGTCGACCCAGCCCTGCACATCTGGGGCTGGGAAGTGCCGGTCTACCTGTTTCTTGGCGGCTTGGCGGCGGGCGTCATGATCGCCACAGCGTTGATCGCCGCGGCCATGCCCCTGCGCCAGCGCTCGGCCGCTCTGCGCTGGCTGCCGTTTGCGGCGCCCGTGGCCCTGTCTCTGGGCATGGGCGCGCTGTTCCTGGACCTGGAGCACAAGGCGTACGTGTGGCGCTTCTACGCGGCGCTGCGCCTTACGTCGCCGATGTCCTGGGGCGCCTGGATTCTGCTGGGCATCTACCCGGCGACCCTGTTGCTGGGGCTGGCGAGCCTGACCGATCAGGACCTGGCGCGGCTGCAGCGCTTCTTGCCGGGGCCACTGAGCCGCTGGGCGGCCGGCGCGCAGAGCTGGGCCCAACACCGCGAGCTGGGCCTGCGCAGCGTCAACGTGGTGCTGGGCCTTGGTCTGGGCGTCTACACCGGCGTGCTGCTGGGGGCCATGGGGGCGCGGGCGGTGTGGAATTCCGCCCTGCTGGGGCCGCTTTTTCTGACCTCCGGCGCTTCGGCGGGTGCCGCATTTCTGTTGCTGTTCCGCCTGGCCGACCACGAGCGCCGCGAGCTGGCGCGCTGGGACCGCCTGGCCCTCCTGGTAGAGCTGGGCCTCATCGCGCTGTTCCTGGTCGGTCTGCTCAATGGCTCGGCCCAAGCCCAGGCCGGGGCCCACCAGCTGCTGGGCGGCCGCTTCACTGCGCAGTTCTGGGCGCTGGTGGTGGTGGCTGGGCTGGCCGTGCCGTGGTTCTTGGCGACCTTTGAGGCCAAGAAGCACAGCCGCCCGACCATGGCCGCACCGCTGCTGGTCCTGGTTGGCGGCCTTTCTCTGCGCTGGATTCTGGTCGCCGCCGGCCAGGCCTGAAGGCCTACTTGCCCTTGCGCAGCACCGGAAAGTACTCGCGATCCGCGCCAAGCATGTGCCGCACCACCACCTCTCTGGCCAAGAAATCGGTCAGCTCGCCCAGGTCGCCGCGACCGGCCTGGACGCGGTCGCGCAGCTTCTGGGCGCGATCCAGCAGGTTCTTGTGGGCCAGCCGGTGCTGCTTGAGGCGACTGTAGCGGCGCTTTTCCAGCACCAGCTCTTCGTCGCGAAAATGGTCAGCCACGTGGCCCAGCAGCAGGTCCAGCTCGCACAGCAGAGCCTCTTGCGCTTGGTCGCTCTGCAGGTCGCCCACCGCGGATTCCAGGACGCGATTGGCCAAGCGAAACAGCTTGATGTGCTGTTCGTCGATGAGGTCGTGGCCGCTGGCATAGGCGTCGCGCCAGATCAGCTGGACCACGCCCAGGTCGGCTTCTGGCCCCCCGGTCGGCGAGGTGTTGACGCGGTTGCGACCTTGCTGGATGGCGCTTTGCAGCTGCAGATCGGCGCGCCCGACCCAGTCGGCGATGCTCTCTCCGGGCAGGTGTTCAGCCACGCCGCCGCTGCAGGTGCAGTGAAGGCCCGGCGAGGCCTGGTTGTCGGCTGCCAGCCAGCGCATGTCTTCGGCCATCGATGCGCCGCCGCGCCAGCCACAAAATGGTGCCAATACAGCAATTTGGCTTGGGCCCCAGCGAAAGCGCAGGTCGCCGGCGCGGCAGCGGCGCCCGGCTCTCTCTGCCACGCTGGCCAGCACCGTCGCGGCCACCGCGGCCCCCCACATCCGCTCCAGATCCTGCAGATCATCGACTTCTAGCAGGATCAGCGTCAGGCCGTAGCGATGGCGGTCGCTGCGGGCGATCTCGGCCGCCGCCAGCGCGGCAAAGTCGGCGCGGCTCCACCAAAACGGCGCTTCGGACTCTTCGGCCTGCCGCGCAGCCTCGGCGGGCGACTCGCTCTCCGGCTGGGCCTGGACGGTGGCGCCCGGCTGCCTGGAGGCGGACCGCTTGGCGGTGCTGCTGGCGGTGCTGGCCGGCTTGGCGCTGGCATCAGGCGTAGGGCGGGCTACATCGGCCATGGCGTTCCTCTTTCTGCAGGGCTTGCGCTTGCTGCGTACCAGAAAACGCCCCTCATCTCCAAGTCCGCATGACCATGAGATTGTCACACAGAGCCGCGCGGGCCGCTTGGCGGTGCGAATCCCGCCTGCAGCGACCTGCATCTGACCCTTCACAGCTCCTTTGAGCCGAGGCCAGGCGGTCGAAAGTGGGTGGGATAGGCAGCCAGTTTGACTGCGTGCTTGTGGGCGGTGGGCTGCAAAATGGCTTGCTGGTTATGGCTTTGCGCCACCATCTGCCCCAGGCGCGCATTGCCCTGGTAGAGGCGGGACCGCGGCTGGCGGGCAACCACACCTGGTGCCTGCACCAAGCCGATGTCGATCAGGCCGTTTGGCGGTGGCTGCAGCCGGCCGTGGCCCACCGCTGGAGCGGCTACCGCGTCGCCTTTGACGGCCTGGACCGCCGGGTGGCCCTTGAGTATGCCGCGATTCCGTCAACGCAATTTGCCAGCACGGTGGAGCAGGCCCTAGCCCGCGGCCCCGGCAAGCTGTGGCTGAACACCCGCGCGGTGCAGGTAGAAGGGCAGTCTGTAGTGCTTGCCAACGGCCAGGTGCTGGCTGCGCCGCTGGTGGTCGATGCGCGCGGCCCAGATCTGCGCCAGGCCCCAGCGGGGCAGGGGTGGCAGAAGTTTGTGGGGATCGAGCTGCAGACCCACCGGCCTCACGGCTTGCTCGAGCCGATTCTGATGGACGCCAGGGTGGCGCAGCGCGATGGCCTGCGCTTTGTCTACGTGCTGCCTCTGGACCCGCAGCGGCTGCTGGTAGAGGACACCTGCTTTTCTGACAACCCACTGATCGACGTGGCCGACTACCGCGCTCAGGTCATGGCCTATGTGGCGCGCCAGGGCTGGGCCGTCGCCCAAGAGCTGCGCCAAGAGCAAGGGGTGCTGCCCATGCCCTGGCAGAAAGCGCCCATGGCCAGAGGCTCGGCGGTGATCGGCGGGGTGCAGGGCGGCTGGTTTCACCCGCTGACCGGCTACTCACTGCCCGAAGCGGCGCGCCTGGCCCAGTGGATCGCCTGCCGCCCCTTGGGAGCTATCGCCCGGTCCGAGCTGGAACTGGTACACCGCGACCTGCAAAAGCGCAGCTGGCTCGCCCGGATGCTGGCGTTCGCCCTGTTCCGCCTGAGCCAGCCAGAGGGGCGCGCGGCCATGTTGGAGCGCTTCTATCGACGGCCCGACGCAGTGGTTGGCCGTTTCTACGCGCTGCAGAGCACCTTGGCCGACGCCTGGCGCATCACAGCTGGAGCCCCACCGCGGGGAATGCATTGGTGGCCGCGTCGCGCCGCCAGGGAGGTCTTGTCGTGAGTGCATCCAGAACCAACCTCGCCAGCGCTTCGCTTGCCGCCCAGCCCGGCTGGCTGCCTGCTGAACACCTGGACCGGGCGGCCCAGGACCTGATGAGCGCATCGGCGGCCCAAGGCGGACGGGTGGCTCCAGCGCTGTGGGAGCACGCGCTGCTTGCACCGGCGCGGCAATTTCTGCAGGAACCGGGCAAGGGTTTTCGCGGCCGCTTGGTCGAGCTTGGCTGGGAGCTGGCGGGCGGCGCGACCGGCGCGTGTCCACCCGAGCTGTGCGTGGCGCTGGAGTGGCTGCACGCCGGGTCGCTCATCGTCGACGACATTGAAGACGGCGCGCTGACCCGCCGCGGTCAGCCGGCTCTGCACCTGAGCCACGGCTTGCCGAGGGCTCTCAACACCGCCAACTGGTTGTACTTCGCTGCTCTGCAGCGCTTGGCCGCGGCGCCGCTGCCGCCGCCAGTGGTGGCCGACCTGCAAAGAGCGGCAATTGACGCCCTGGCGGGCTGCCACTGCGGCCAAGCGCTGGACCTGGCCGCGCGCATCGACGCGTTGCCCCAGGCCGAAGTGGCCGGCGTCGTGCAGGCGACCACGGCGCTGAAGACCGGCGCGCTGATGGCCCTGGCCGCCGAGCTGGGGGCGCGGGCGGCCGGCGGAGCGCCCGACACGGTGGCGGTGCTGGCCCAGTTTGGCGCTGGCCTGGGCACCGGCTTGCAGATGCTGGACGACGCTGGCGCCTTGCTGGCCGAGCGGCGCCGAGACAAGGCCCTGGAAGACCTCAACGGCGCCCACCCGACCTGGGTCTGGGCTTGGCTGGCTGCCGATGTCGATGCCTTCACGTTCTCTCGGCTGCAGCATCAGCTTCGCGCCGTGATCCAGGGCCACTCGCCCAATGCCTTGCTCGAGGAGCTGCGGGAGCGGCTGCTGCACACGGGTCGCAGCCGGCCCTCTGTGCATCTGACCCAGGTTTTTGCCCAGTTGCGTCAACACATCGGCAGCCACGCCCGGCTGTCGCAGGTCGAAGCCGAAATTGAGCGGCTGAAGGTGAGCTATGTCTAAAACTGCTTTGGTCCAGCGTAATTCTTCGGCTCCGCTGCGCGCTGCCATCATCGGCAGTGGCTTTGGCGGCATCGCCGCGGCCATCCGCTTGCAGGCGGCAGGGGTCTCTACCGTTCTGTTGGAGGCCCACGATCAACCTGGCGGGCGCGCTCGGGTGTTCAAAGACAAGGGCTTCACCTTTGACGCCGGCCCCACAGTGGTCACCGCGCCCGAGTGCCTGGAAGAGCTGTTTGGCCTGGTCGGCCGCCGCATGGACGAAGAGGTCGAGCTGCTACCTGTTGCGCCGTTCTACAAGCTGGTGTGGGACGACGGCGACAGTTTTGACTACGTCGGCTCCTCTGACCAGATGGTCGAGCAGATCCGCCAGCGCAATCCCGCAGATGTGCCCGGCTATCTCAAGTTCGTTGAGTACTCCAAGAAGGTCTTTGACGCCGGCTACGATGGCCTGGCCGCCAAGCCCTTCCTGAATTTCTCAGACATGGTAAGGGTCGCTCCGCAGCTGGCCAAGCTGCGCGCCGATCGCTCGGTCTACAGCACCGTGGCCAAGTACGTAAAGAATGACCACCTGCGCCAGGCCCTGTCTTTCCACTCGCTGCTGGTGGGTGGCAATCCCTACGAAACCAGCTCCATCTACACGCTCATCCACTATCTAGAGCGGCGCTGGGGCGTGTTCTTTCCGCGCGGCGGCACCGGTGCGCTGGTGCAGGGGCTGCTGCGGCTGTACCAGTCCCTGGGTGGCGAGCTGCGCCTGAGCCAGCCAGTCCAGCAGATCCAAGTGGAGCAGCGCGGCGAGCGCACCGTTCACCTGGTCGATACCCCTGGCGCTGCGGCCGAGGTCTTTGACCTGGTGGTGTCCAACGCCGACATCCACCACACCTACAAGCACCTGTACAAAAGCGACGCGCGCGCACAGAAGACGGCCAAGCGCCTGGAGAAAATGGACTGGTCGATGTCGCTGTTTGTGCTCTACTTCGGCACCGACGTGGACTACAAAGACAAGCTGGCCCACCACACCGTGCTATTCGGAGCCCGCTACAAAGAACTGCTGCAGGAAATCTTTCACGGCACCCAGCTGCCCGACGACTTCAGCCTGTACCTGCACGCGCCGACCCACACCGACCCCTCGATGGCGCCGGCGGGTTGCGGTACCTTCTACGTGCTATCGCCGGTGCCGCACCTGGGCTTGGCGGCTGTGGATTGGAAGACAGAGGCCCCGCGCTACGCAGAGAAGCTGCTGACCTACCTGGAGCAGCACCTGCCGGACCTGCGCCAGCATGTGGTGACCAAGCAGTGGCTGACGCCTGAGGATTTTCGCGATCAGCTGGGCGCTTTTCAGGGCTCGGCCTTCTCGGTCGCCCCCACGCTGACCCAAAGCGCTTGGTTCCGCCCGCACAACAAGGACGCGCAGATCCCCGGCCTGTATGTGGTCGGAGCGGGCACCCACCCGGGCGCGGGCGTGCCCGGCGTCGTCAACAGCGCCAAGGCGACCTGCTCGGTGATCGCCAAAGATTTCAAGCTGCCCGCCGTTGACCCAGCCGCGATCGCCGCCATGGACCAGCGCCTGCACGCCCCCAAGCCGGTGCGGGTGGCCGCATGACCTCACTGCAGCCCGTCGCGCTCAAAGCAGCGGCCAGCAGACAGGCAGTCGCCGCAGCAACGGCGGTCATCGTCCAGCATTCTCGGAGCTTTTCATGGGCATCCAAGCTGCTGCCGCCAGCGCACCGCAGCGACGCCGTGGTCCTGTATGCCTGGTGCCGGCGAGCCGACGATGCCGTGGACGACGCCCCCGACGCGGCCAGCGCCAGGCTAGCGCTTGACCGGCTGCAGGAAGAACTGGACGATCTGTATGCCGGAAAGCTAAGTGATGACATTCAGTTGAGGGCATTTTCCGAGGTGGTGGCGCGCACCGCGATTCCCAAAGTCTATCCGCAAGAGCTGCTGGAGGGCATGAGGATGGACGTCGACGGCACCCACTACGCTGACCACGCCACCTTTCTGCGCTACTGCTTCCGTGCCGCCGGCACCGTGGGGCTGATGATGTGCCATGTGCTCGGCGCGACCCACCAGGCCGCGCTGCGCCGCGCCGCGCAATTGGGCATGGCTATGCAGATCACCAACATCTGCCGCGACGTCGCCGAGGACTGGCAGCGCGATCGCCTGTACCTCCCTCAGCCGCTGCTGGCCCGACACCACCTGGCTGGCCTGCACGCGCAGCTGGGGCAGCCGCTGACCGCCGACGCCGCGCCGCCCATCGCTGCCGTGGTCAAAGAGCTGCTGTGCGAGGCCGAGGCCCTCTACCGCTCTGGCCAATGGGGGCTGCGCCTGCTGCCATGGCGCGCCGCCGTGGCGATCGGCGTCGCCCAAGCCCTCTACGCCGACATCGGCCGCAGCCTGCAAGCCCAAGGGTTTGACCCTTTGCGCGGCCGCGCCCACACCACAGCCTGGCGCAAGCTGGTGCTGTCGGCCAAGGTGGTGGCCCAACAGCTGCTGGACTTGCCGCGGCGCTGGACGGGCCTTGGTTGCCCCCGCCAGCTCTACCACGGACCGGCCATCCAAGGAGTCGCAGACATCTTGCCGCAGCTGGAGCCTGCCGGGGAATTGCCCTCTGGCTGAGCTCCGCTGCTTCTCTCTAGGCTTTCTGTGCTGTGGCCCAGTGCTCAGCGCCCTTCAAACCTGAGCCCAGCTGTTTCCCGCCGCCGCCGCGGGGCTGGGTCAACCAGCCCGGAGCCCGCCTCATGCCCGCCCATCATCCCCCCACAGGCCCCGCTTTTGACCAGCCCGTGGAGCCCGGCGGCTATGCCTGGTGGTACATGGACGGCATCAGCGACTGCGGCCGCCACGCGGTGACGGCCATCGCCTTTGTCGGCAGTGTGTTTTCGCCGTGGTACTTCAACGCCAGAGCCCAGGGCCCTGCCGACCCGCTGCAGTTTGCCGCCCTCAATTTGTCGATCCGCAGTCCTGGCAAGGCATTGTGGGTCATGAATGAGCGGGCGATTGTTGCGGCGGACCGCAGCCCCCTCCACCTGCAGCTGGGCGCCAGCTCATCGGTGGGCTGGCGCGGCGACCACCTGCACTGGCAATTCGCCGAGCGCACCAAGCCGTTCTTTCAGCGGATGGCGCCGCAGGTCCGGGGCGAGATCCGCCTGACGCCTCAGGTTCTTCACAGCGCCACGGCTCAGCTGGATGGCCGCGGCGCCCACCACTGGTGCGCGGTGGCGCCGCTCTCGCGCTTTGAGCTCACCTTGACCGAGCCGGCCCTGCACTTTGCCGGCAGCGCCTACCACGACGCCAACTGGGGCACAGAGGGCCTAGAGCGCGCCTTTGCCGGCTGGCACTGGAGCCGCGCCTCCACCCGGGCGGGCACCGCTGTGCTCTATGACACCACCGCGATCGACGGCGATCAGCGCGCCATCCATCGGCTGTTTCGGGCCGACGGCACCACCGCCGAGCTGCCTTCGGGCCGCAGGGCCCAGCTGTCGGCCGGCCGCTGGGCGGTTGGGCGCGCCACCCGCAGCGATGACGGCCGCGCCCGTGTGCTGGCCACCCTGGAAGACAGTCCGTTCTACGTGCGCTCGCTGGTCGGGGCCCGCTGGCAGGGCGAGCAAGTAGCCGCCATCCACGAGAGCCTGGATCTGCGGCGCTTCCGCTCTGGCTGGGTGCGCTTTTTGCTGCCGTGGCGCAGCCGCCGCGACAGCCCGCCCCTGGCAATTGCCAACCATTCCATTGCGATCGGTCAGAAGGCCGCCGCCTTGCAGGAGCCGTGATGGCGCGGGAACTGTCTTTTTGGAGCCTCGTCGTCCTGGTCGCGGTGGCCATGGAGCTGTGGGCGATGCTGCTGCACGGCCGGCTGTGGCATGGGGTGCTGTGGTTTGCCCACCGCTCGCACCACACGCCCCGCCGCGGCTGGCTGGAGTTCAATGACGCGTTTGCCGCCCTGCACGCCCTGGTGGCCATGGGCCTCATCATCGGTGGCCTGGAGCTGCTGGACGGCCAGATCCAGCTGGTGGCCGTGGCCGTGGGCGTGGGCATGAGCGTGTTTGGCATGGCCTACTTTACCGTGCACGACGGGCTCATCCACGGCCGGCTGCCGGTGGCCTTTCTGGCCCGCTGGAGCTGGCTGCGGCGGATCCGCAACGCCCACCTGGTGCACCACCAGCGCGACGCAGCGCCCTACGGCTTGTTTTTGGGGGTGTGGGAGCTGCGCCGCCAGCAGGCCCTGGCCAAAAAGTCTTGAGCGGGCAGGGCGTTGCTGGCAGAACGGCTACTGTACAGAGACGTCTTTGCCACCGGTGGTAAACCGCTTGACCTGCAGCACGGGCGCCAGCGACCAGCAGTCGCCCAGCTTGTTCAGCGCCAAATCCATGCGCAGATCCAGCCAGATCGAGTGCTGCAGCCCGTGGTAGACCGCAAACGGCCTAAAGGGCTGGGTAACATCGACTCCCGCTTTGGGCAGCTTGACCAGCACCAGGTCGCACTGCTTGGCGGCCGAGGTGGCCGTGGCCGGGGCCTTGATAGAGACCCGCAGCTGGTCGATCCACCCCTCGGGCAGGGCCAGCGAGCCCAGGGCGACCGCGCCCTCTACGTTCACGGCTTTAGCCAGTTCGACGCTGCGGGCTACTGAAAGCTGCTGCCAGTGTCCATCGCCTGCTAGCTCTGAATCGCCCGGCTTGGCACTGGTATTTGCTTGGGCCACCACGTGGACAGCCACAGCCTCCACCACCAGCTGCACGGCGTCGATGCCGCTGGCGGGCTTGGCCATCAGCTGGATCTGCAGCGTCGATCGGGCGTCGTAGGACTCGCAGCCGCCCGCCAGGCCAAGCACCGCCAAGCTCACAGCGCCGATCCAAAACCAGCTGTGCCGTTGCCCCAGGGTGCGCCTTGGCTTGTCGCCGCCGTGCGGGCCTGCGTGTGCCATTGCGACCGCCTACTTGAGCGCTGCGCCACCGGGATAGCCATAGGACACGTAGTCGGCCCAGCCATACACCACCACGCCAACCTTCAGGGTCGAGGTCAGGGTGTGGGCACCGGGCGCCACCGGCATGCGCGACACCTTCCAGCCGGTGGTAAAGGTGGTGAACTGCGTCTCTGCCACCAGCTTTTGGTCCACCGTCACCTGAGCGGTGGCTGGCGCTACAATATTGATGTAGTTTTCCGTGTACTTGTCTGGCACCAGAAACACGTAGTTGCTCAAGTACTGGTCAACGGCAACACCGGCGATCATGGCCGGATCGCCGATCTTGGCGTCGCCCGCCTCCTGAATGTTGGGGCAGTCGGCGTTCTTGGTGCAGGAAATCGGCGTTTGCTGGGTGTTCCAGAAATACGTGCAGACCTTCTGGCCCAAGTAAGAGCCGCCGCACTCGTCGTTGTTGGGGCCAGGTGCGTTGGCCGAGGCCATGTACTGCGCCACCTGCACGGCCTTGGTCGCCTCAATGACAAAGTCCTGGTCGGACTCAAACTCAAACCACTGGCCCTTGGAAAGCGTGGGGATCTTGGCCTGCTGCGGGCTGGTCGTCACCACCGTGCCGTCGTCTGAGGCCAGGACCCGCCAGGCGTCCTTCTCTTTGCCGCGTTTCTTGAGCTTGGTGGCGTGGTAGACCTTGCCCCAGCTGGACACCGGAAACAGCTGCTCTTCCAAGTGGTCGGCGCAGCAGGTCTTGGGGCAGTCGGCGGCGGTGGTGCAGGCCCAGCCCTGGGTCTGGCACTTGCCGGCGGTGCACTTGTCGCTGTTGGGCGAGTTGGACGCTTCCGAGCCGCCAAACACCGCAATCGGCTTGTCTGCCTTGATCCAGGTGCCGGTGGGGTCGGCGCCAATGGCGTTGGTCTCTACGTTGAGAACCTGGCCCTGCATCAGCACAAACTCCTGCTTGTCTCCGACCTTCATCGCTTTGATCGAAGGCCCGGGCAGCGTCACTGCGCTTGACGTGACCTGGACCTTGGTGCTGCCGCTCTGGGTCGCTACCACCGTGAAATAGGACTTGAGCAGGTCGTGAGACTGCTCGCGAGACATTACCCAGTACTCGCTGCCAATCGAGTTGGACGGCAACAGCAGCGAGGCGTCATTGCTGAACACGTCATAGTTCTGCAAGGGATTGAACTGATAGGCCACAATCGGCTGATCCGACTTGATGCGGTAAACATTCTTGTTGATGTTGGTGTTGTCCTGGTTGAGCGCGGGAACCTTCCAGGCCGGATCGGGCAGGTTGAGGATCTTCAAGCTGTTGGCCTGAACGGTGTAGCTCTGCTTCTGGCCCGTGCCCGCCTCAACCGTCACCAAGGTCGGCTTGTTCTTGGTGTTGGAGATAATCACAGAGAACTGCGAATTCTGGGCGTCGTAGTAGCCGCCAGAGCCGTTGGGCACTTTGGCGTTGTCCAAGTCGACGGCCCAATAGTCGCAGCCGACGTTGGTGTTGGACTTGATGTCCTTGTCGCACGGGTTGACGCAGATGCCGCCCTGGCAAGCCAGCCCCTTGCCGCCGCAGTCCTGGCCCAGGTCATAGCCAGAGCCGTCGTCGGCGCAGACCATGGCCTTTTCGCCGGTGCAGATGCGGTTGCCGGGCACACAGGACTGGCAGTACGGCTTGAAGTCCTTGCCAAGGCTGCAGGACTCGCCCGGGCCGCAGGCTTTGAGCATGTCAAAGGCGGTGCCGTCGTTGTTGCACTTCAAGACGGAAAGGCTGAGCTGCTGGCCGGGCTCGACGGGCGCGCAGAAGGTCTTGCCGGGCTCGCAGGGCACGCAAGCACCGTTCAGGCAGATGGGCGCCTCGGTCGGGCAGCTCTGCAGGTCCACGCCGTCTCCAAGGGCATTGCAGACGGCCAAGAACTTGCCGTCGCAGAAGGTGCTGCCGGGCTGGCAGCTGACGCCCTGGCACTTCTGGTCGATGCACTCCTTGCCGTCTGCGCAGTTGTAGTCGGTCAGGCACTCAACGCACTGCTTGATGCCGGTGGCGCAAAACGGCGTCTCGGGCAGGTTCTTGCAGGCGCCGGAGCCGGTGCAGATGGGGCCAGTGTAGCTGTCAAATGGCTCTGTGTCTTCGGGCTCGGCGTCGGCCACAGCGTCTTCGCAGCCATTGGGGTCGCCGCAGCTGTCCTCTACGTCTTCGCCCTCCAGGTCCTGGGCGCCGCTGTCGGTCTTGGTCGAGCCGCTGTCGGCGTCCTTTTTTGGGGTCGTGGTTGGGCCGGTGGCGTCCAGCACAAAGGCAGGCTGCCCAGAGGGATTGGTCCCGGTGTTGTCACTGCAGCTAGCCAAGAGCGCTAGGCAAAAACACAAGGCCATCGCCAAGCTGGCGGCACGGGGAGCCATAGGCCCAGCTGCCCGGAGGGGCAGTGCATCAAAGCGAGAGGTCATCGTTACCTCGACGGCCGTTGGCCGCGAACACAGCCCTCAAGCATAGCGACCCCGTCGCGCCGTTACAACGGCTGACGTTCAGCGTCCGCTGGCCCGGGGAATTTTACAAATGCGTTGATTGGCAACGCTTATGCTGGTGGCGCAGGGCGTCAAACTGGTCCGGATGGGCGGCAAGGTCGGCCGCGACTTCGTCCAGCCGGCGCGAAATCTGCAATTGCCGGCGGCCGCCGCGCAATTTCTCTTCGGCAGCCACGGCGGCGGCCAGGCCGCGCAGCGGGGCCAGCCCCAAGGTCAAGCGCAGCAGCTGCACGGCCCGGAAGGCCACGTCCAGCTTGCCGGCGATGCTGTGCCCAGCAATGTGCGGGGTGGCCAGAGCCGCCGCGGTCAGCAGCGCCCGGTCGACCAGCGGCTCGCCGACCCAGGTATCGACCGCCAGCCCGCGCAGCCCGCCCTCGCCAAGGGCTGCCAGCGCTGCGGCTTCGTCCATCACGCCGCCGCGCGACGCCTGCAGCACCACCGAGCCGGGGTGCTGGCGCAGCCGCTCGGCGTTCCACAGGCCCCGCGTCGGGTCTTCGCCGTCCGCCAGTGGCACGTGCAGGGTGACCAGGGCGCACGCCGGCACCTGGGCCAGATCGATCGAGGCAAAGCTGCTGTCACGCCGGGCCCGCGGCGGGTCGCACAGCCACAGGCGCGCTCCCTGGGCCCGCAACCTCTCTGCCACCAGCGAACCCACGGCGCCCACGCCCACCACCAGCGCGTCGCGGCCCTGCATGCTGCCCAGCAGCCGGTGGGCCGCCCACTCGACCCAATCCGCCACCGCCGCCGCGTTGCCGCCATGGCCAGAGCAGATCGGCACCTGCCTTGCGGCAATGGCCGGCTCGTCCAGGTGATCAAGCCCCGAGGAAAGGGTCGCCACCGCCCGCAGCTGTGGCAGCCGTGCCAGCTCTGCGCTGGCGATGCGGGTCATCGAGCGCACCAGCACGGCGTCGGCGCGCTGCAGGTCCTGGGGCGCAGCATCCAGCAGGCGGCGTGGCGGATACACAAGCAGATCCATGCCCTTGAGCCAGCTCAGCGGCAGGGCATGGGCGCTGCCATCCAGCACGGCGCTATCGACCAAGACGGCTGGCGGCTTGCTACGGCTCATCGGTCTGCGCCAGCTGCAGCAGCCGCTGCCACTCTGCCTCGGTCAGGGGCACTACTGACAGGCGGTTCTCTTTGAGCATGCGGATCTCGGCCAGCGGGCCGGGTCGGCCATATTCGGCCTTGATCTGCTCCAGCGTCACCGGGGTGTGCAGCGCCGCCACCGGGGCTACATCGACGACCGACCAGCGCAGATCATCGGTCGTCGGGTCCTGGTAGTGCTCGGCCACCACCTCGGCAATTCCCACCGCCTGCTTGCCCACGTTGCTGTGGTAGATCAGCACGCGGTCCCCCAGCTTCATGGCGCGCATGTGGTTGCGGGCGGCGTAGTTGCGCACCCCATCCCAACAAGCCCGCTGGCGCGCTACCAGGTCTTGCCAGCTAAACGCGTCGGGTTCAGTCTTCATTAACCAGCGCTGCACTTTGCCTCGAATCGCCGAGCGTGTTGGCCCGTTGCAGCTACGCAGCATACCCCCATTAGGCGCGGGGCGGGAGATCAGAGATGCCAACGCCCCTTGCCCTGTGTGCTCGACTGGCTTTGCCGGCGGCCGCTGCGGCCCTGTTTATGGCTGCTCCGGCGGCCGCGGTGCCCGCCCTGGGCGAAGTCTATCTGGGTGGCGGCCTGCGCTCGTTTGGCGGCACTCCGGGCCTCAGCGACCAGGGCAAGGGCATCCGCTACGGCGGCACCTTTGAAGCCGGCATCGACAACAGCGCCATCATTCGCCAGTGGGGAGCGGGCGTGCGCGGCGACTGGAACGGCGGCGATGGCCGCTGGTCGGCGGAGGCGCGCTACACGGCGCTCAGCCTGCCGGCGATCCGAGCCATCGTCGGCGGATCAATCGGCTTTAACAACAATGGGTTGGATGGCCGCTTTGGCGGTTTTGTGGCCGCGCGGGTGGTGCTGGGCCTGCCCTACCTGGGGGCGCAGATCGGCCTGTACCGCGAGCCCAGCAGCGGCGACGTCTCCAGCGCCGGTCAGCTGACCGTGGGTGTGGCATTCTAGCGAGAATACGTGGGCTTGGACGTCGAGAGAGCTGGCAGCACCAAGAGGTTATTCGGCGCGCTTGAGGTCCGGCGGCACAAAGAAGCTCAGGCCTGCATTGAGCACCAGGTGCTGCAGATAGCCTTCAGAAGACGGCTGGCTGTCGTCATTGACGGCCAACACCCGATTGATGAACACGTCGTTCAGGTCCACGGTGATCGCCAAGACGCGCGACAGGAACACCCGCACGCCGCCGCCGATGCCCGGGGCCAGCGAGAAAGAAGGCGCTTTCTTGCCGCCGACGCCCACAGTGTCAATGCCCGGCGTGCTGGCCACACCCAGAGACAGATTCACGTGAAAGTCGTACTGCATGGGCAGCGAGTTGAGCAGCATGTACTTGCCGGTCACTGGGGCGACGCTAACCCGCCCGCCCGCCAGCAGGGCAATGCGCGATGCCTCCATCTGAAAGGTGTCATTCTTGGCGGTGACCTTCTTCTCGATCTCGACCTTGGTCGCGGTGTCCAGGGGAATGCCCACCTGCAGATCCGCGCCAATGGCCAGCCAGTCGGTCAGGTGGAAATCGTAGCGCGCGCCCGGCAGCAGGTTGCGAACATACATATCGCCCAAAGAGCTGCCAAATAGGACGCCAATTTCCTGACGGCCGGCTCGGTACTGCAGGTTGCGACGGACGACCGGTGTCCCCTCTAGGACGTCGTCAGCCCAGGCTGGGGCTGCGCTGAACGCCGCCGCCAGGGCCAGCAGCATGGCGCAACAACGCCACAGTCCGGCTCGGCGGTCCTGGGTCATGGTTGGTTGCCTCTGATCCACGCGCGCACTCCTTAGCGAATCTTGCCAGGGCCAGCCAATGTTGCCCAAGGTAGCGTAAGTTGCCTAGGTCGGTCTGCCTCAGCCGCCGTCGCGCTACTGAAGTCGACCGCGCCCGAACTAGCGCGGGTACTTGTACTGCACCGAAGGGGGCAGCCAGATGCCGAGCTTGATCCCGCCAAACCAGTGTTGGAGCACCCGCGACTGATCGTCCAAGAATGTCTCTACCATCACCAGGTCGCGCAGCTCCATCGACAGGCTGAGCCAGCGGCCGATGTGCATGCGCACGCCGGTGCCGACCAGGCCAAAGGGCTTGATCGACTCGCCGCGGGTCGTCCGCGCTGCGCCACCGCCGGCCAGCAGGTACGCGTCTCCCTGCATCACGCCCAGGCCAAAGCCAGAGAACTTGCCGGCCACCGGGCTGAACTGAACTTCGCCCCAGCCACCGGCTTGCAGGCGCGATTCTTCTGGAAACAGGCCGTAGTCGCCTTCGACTTGGTGAAAGCCATCGGTGACCGAGCCAAACCACTTGGAAGCGCCGCCGCCGACGGCCCAGTGTTCGCTAAGGTGGAACAGCAGCGCCGCATCGGCCGAGAAGTGGTGGGCAAACGGGTCGGCAAACGAGGTGGCGCCGCCAATGACCAGCTCGACCCGCTTGGTCTTGACCAGGTAGCGCTGCTGAAACACGCGCACCGACTTGAACAGGTCGGCTTCGCCCTGTTCGGCCAGCTCGCGCGTCAGGGTAGAGCGCTTGGCGGCGTCGGCCTCAGAAGGCTTGGTTTCGTCGCCGCTCTTGGGCTCGGCGGCTTCCTTGGGCGCTTCGCTACTGGCGTCTTTGCCTGACTCGGCTGCAGGGGCTGCTTCCGCAGCGACAGCGGGGGCTTCCTGCGCCTGGGCCGAAGCCGCGGGCAGGGCCAAAGTGCACAGGCCGGCGGAAAGCGCCAAAGCCGCGCGGATCGCACTCACTATGGGGGATTGTGCAAAAGGCCGCACGGCGCAGATGCTCCTCAGGGCGGGAAGAACCGCTGCCGGATGCTATGGTAGGTTGGCCGTAAACTCAAGCGACGCAACTTTCTGACGCTACCGCTAAGGGGCCGCTGGCGCGCCGGTCTAGCTGTCTTGGTTGGTGCGGTGCAGCGCGACAAACTGCTCAACGGCCCGCCACATCTGCGGAGACTTGCGGGCCCAGTTGAGGTTGGCCAGCAGAAAGCCAGTCATATCGCCGGCATCAAAGCGGTCCCCCTCAAATAGGTAGCCGTACAGGCCGGTCTTGCTGGCCATGGCTGCCAGGGCGTCGGTCAGCTGAATCTCATCGCCGCGCCCGGGCGTGGTGCGCAGCAGGTAGTCAAACACCTCGGGCTCGAGCACATAGCGGCCCACCACGGCCAGGGTCGACGGCGCTTCTTCCGCCGGCGGCTTCTCTACCAGGTGGCTGATCTTCAATAGGCGCGGGTCTTTGGCGCTGAATTCGCCGGCAGCAATGCCGTAGGAGCTGACTTCGCTGCGCGACACATTCATCAGCGCCACTACGCTGCGGCCGGTCTGTTCGTACACGTCCATCAGCTGGCGGGCGCACGGGCGGGTCGAGTCCACCAGATCGTCGGGCAAGAACACCACAAATGGCTCGCGGCCGACCAGGTGTGCGGCGCAGGCGATCGCGTGGCCGAGACCCAGGGGGCGCTGCTGGCGAACTGTAGAAATCTTGACCAGTTGCGTGGGCCTTAGCACCTCGCGCAGCAGGGCTTCTTTGCCGGCGCGGGCCAGGGCCAGCTCCAGCTGGGGGTGCGCGTCAAAGTGATCGACGATCTCGGTCTTGCCGCGGCCGGTCACGATGATCACTTCTTCTATGCCAGACGCCGCCGCCTCCTCAATGATGAGCTGGATAGACGGCTTGTTGACGATCGGCAGCATCTCCTTGGCAATGGCCTTGGTGGCCGGCAAGAAGCGGGTGCCCAGACCAGCTGCGGGGACGACGGCCTTGCGAATGCGTTGCATGAGAGCCTCCTGGCTGCCGATGATCGCCCAAAGGCGCGACTGCGTCCAGGGCACCGGGCTTGGCAGGCGCCTGGGGCCGCGGCGCGGTCACGTTCAGCGCAGCAAATCGCAGGTGGTGTCTGAAAAATCCAGTGTCTTTAGGCGGGTTGGCCGAGCCAGCGCTTGTCTCCCTCTGGCTCTATGCGCAGCCAGTAGGTGTGCGGCGGAAACAGCTCGGCGGCGCGTTCTGGCCACTCGACCACCACCAGCGCCTCGGGGTCGTGGATCTGCTCTTCCAGACCGGCGGCAATGGCTTCGCCGGCATTGGCAATCCGATAGAGATCCAGGTGCACCAGCGTCAGGTCGCCGCCGCGGTAAGAGTGGCACAGGGCAAAGGTGGGGCTGGCCACGCGCTCGGGGTCGATCCCCAGACCCTGGGCCAAACCGCGGACCAGCGTGGTCTTGCCGGCGCCCAGGGGCCCAGTCAGAGCCAGCACGTCGCCCGCGCCCAGCTGCTGGGCCAGCTCGCGGCCAAGCTGCTCCATGGCCTCTGGTGTGGCGATCGGCTCGCCGGGCAAGGTCAGATAACTGCGCATGGCCCCTCCTGTCTGGCGCGCGACCGCCGACAGCCTACTTGAACTCGACCTGCTCGATCACAAAGTTGCGCTTGCCCTTGGGGGTGTGCACAACGACCTCGTCGCCCGTTTCCTTGCCAATCATCCCGCGGGCGATCGGCGCATTCAGCGAGATGAGGCCTGAAGCCAGGTCGGCCTCGTCGTCGCCGACGATCTGGTAGCGGACTTCGTGCTCGGTCTCGACGTCGGTCAGCGTCACGGTGGCGCCAAACATCACCCGCGTGCCAGACAGCGATCGCGGGTCGATGATTTCCGCCGTGGCGATCTGCGTCTCCAGGTGCTGGCAGTGCGCCTGGATCATGCCCTGGCGCTCTTTGGCGGCGTGGTACTCGGCATTCTCGCGCAAGTCGCCGTGAGCGCGCGCCTCTTCAATGTCGCGCACGTTCTTGGGTCGCTCTATCTCTTTGTAAAGACGCAGCTGCTCGTGCAACTTGGCAAGGCCGCGCGGGGTGACCAGCGTGCGGTTCGTCATGGCATTGCTCCTCATGTGCGCCAACCGGGGTCAGCAAATCTCAGAACGGTGGGGCCAGGCTGCACCGGTGTGGCCAGCAAGGGGCTCGTCCGACCAAAGGGCCGGGGGGCGCGGGTTCAACAACACATTAGTATAGTCGCGGCATTACCGCTTTGGACTGTCCGCAGTTTGAAGGCGTTCGCGGTTGAACAAGGCGATGCGCCAACGCTGCGGTCGAGCCGCATGGCCAAGGTAATCTGTTCGCAGTGCCCTTAGCAAGTCCACAAGCGCCAGCCCGGCCAAGGGCTGGATCCTCGGGGGGCCCACGAGGCTGGGCAGGGCCCTGGCCGTGTCAGACCTTGGCCGCGCGCAGCAGCTTTGCCCGTGCCTGCCTGACCGCGCTTTCTACAATTGTGCTGGGCCCAACGGCCTGTTGGGCCTGCCGCTGCTGCGGTCGGC
The DNA here is from genome assembly GCA_903919145.1 of uncultured Myxococcales bacterium. GTDB lineage: Bacteria > Myxococcota_A > UBA9042 > UBA9042 > UBA9042 > SXRM01. The sequence goes on along the minus strand of CAIXGW010000002.1, from coordinate 2,081 downwards.
CGTCAACGGATGGCAGTTCAGCAGAAGCTTGGCGGCGCTCTGCGTAGTCAAATCGCAGGTCCATGGCGGCGGCACGGCAGTGCCAGATGCCTAGGCCCGCTGCAGCTTGCCCTCTGCGTCAAACACATAGCTCGGTGGCATGTTGGGGGTCAGCTGGTCGGACCACTGCGACAGGTCCAGGCCATGCTCCAGCGCCAGCTCATAGGCCAGCGCCTTGACCCTCTGGGATTCCTCGGGGTCCAGCATGCGCGCGGCAAAGTATTCGCCCACCTGGTCGGACGGATAGGCGGCCAGACCGTCCAAGGCGTAGAAGCGGATCTCGCTGGAGCGCGAAGTCAGCAGGCTGACCAGCACGTCGCGAACGCGCTCATGCTGAAAATCTCTCAGGTTGCTGACGATCTCGCGCAAGCGATCCAGGCCCTCGTGGTAGCCCGGGTCGCAGTCCTTGATGGCGTGCAGCAGGGTCTCGACGGCCACTTCGTCGCCGGCCAGGTCGCGCAAGGCCTTGAGCGGGAAGTAGACCGCATCTTTGGTCAGAATAAACTTCTTGAGGGGCTCAATCGCCGCCTCGCCCCAGCTGCCAATCAGCTTGTAGCAATACTCTTTTTCTTGCTCGTCGATGGTCGGCCCGCTGACCCGCAGCAAGAACCGCTCAAGCAGGGCCTCTAGGGCAGGGGTTGTGCCCACCTTGGCCAGATCGTCCATGCACTCGTAGCGCTCATGCGTCTGCCGGTACTGGTCCATCAGGCGGCGCTTGATCTTGTCGATCGACTTGGTGTCGTCTTTGCTGCCTGAAAAAAAGTCAAACAATCCCATCTGTTGAGCCTTGTGTCCGCCGACTTGCGAGTCCGCCAACTCTGGCGGGAGCTACAGTGTAGTCCGCAGCCGCGCTTTGGTCCATGGAGCCCTACGCCCGCGGCGGCCAAACCGCCGGGATCAAGCGCGATCTTCAGGGGCTGTGGATAAAGTGTTGAGGCCTGCTAGACATCCTTGAAACTATATGGCAGATCTTGTCGCTCTCGCTCGACATGGGTGAGTTGAGGTCTCCATGGCGCCTCGCCCGGCGCAGCGACAACTTGGCGCATCTGCCCAGAAATTTGGCCACCCCGGCCTGACGCCGCGCTCGGCGCGCCGGGCAGGAGTGGTAGCGCTCGCGTCTCTGGCGCTGTGGACGGCGGGCTGCGCGCCGGGTCTGCAGGCCAGACAGGTCCAGCCCGGCGGTCCAGGTGGGGCGGCAGCCCTTGACGAGTCGCCGGTCGGCCGCGAGCAGTGGCGGCGGTCACCGCTCGCCGTAGGGGAAAGGGCTGCGCTGGCGACCGTGGACGACGACGCCGCGCTGGATGCCGACCACGGCGGCGACCAGGCGACCTATCGCCGCGGCAACCTGATCTCGATTGACCCCAAGATGGTGCAGCGCTGCAAGCAGGTGCGGGCGCCCATTGAGCGCGCTGGTCTGCGCAACGGCATTGATCCTCTGCTTTTGTTGGCGATCGCCTGGGTCGAATCCGGCTTCAACAGCGGCCTGGAGTCCAGCGCCGGCGCCCGCGGCATCATGCAGCTCATCCCCAGCACCGCCGCGGCCTTGGGCTGCCGAGACACGGCCGATGTGACCTGCTCGGCGGAAGCCGCCGCCGTCTACGTGGGCCGGCTGCTGCGCCGCTACAATGGCGATCTCGTGTATGCGCTGTGTGCCTACAACGCCGGGCACGTCCGCCCGACCAGGGCCTGGCGGCGCGGCGAGCTGCCGGCCAACCTAGGCTTTGCCACCCGCGTGCTCGAGGCCCGCAGTCGCCTTGAGCGCAACGGCTGTGACGGCAAGTAGGTAGGGGCTTGTAGACCTGCGCTCGGCCACCGGCTTCCCAGGGCTCAGGCGCCATTCAACCATCATGCCAGTGTTCGGCAACCGGGCCAGTGTTCGGCAACGGGGCCAGTGTTCGGCAACGGGGCCAGTGTTCGGCAACGGGGCCAGTGTTCGGCAACCGGGCCAGTGTTCGGCAACCGGGCCAGTGTTCGGCAACCGGGCCAGTGTTCGGCAACCGGGCCAGTGTTCGGCAACCGGGCCAGTGTTCGGCAACCGGGCC
>CAIXGW010000001.1 GCA_903919145.1 uncultured Myxococcales bacterium | reverse complement strand
GGCGCTGTTTGGCTGGGCGGCTGCAGGATTTTTCAGTGTATAGACGTCTATACACTGAAAAAGCTTGCAGCGGTGGGATGCCGGGCGGGTGGCCCCTGCGAGTTTGGAGGGTATTACGTTTGGGGTTGGCGGGGCAAGGGGGGCGCCAGTGCCCTGCGCAACGCCTATCCGCACCTTGACAACCACCCCACCCCGCCGCAGCCTGGCGCCCGCCCTTCCGCACAGCTGAGGTCCCCCATGCCCGCTTGGCGCCGCACCAAACTGCTCCCCGGCCTGTACGACGAGCGCGAGCTGCCTGGTTGCCTCGCGGTTCAGGCACTGAAGATCTCTTGGGTTGCCCGGGTCTGTGGCTGGCGCTATGCTGAGCGCGGCAGCGCCGCCCTGCCGATGCCGAGGAGTGCTTCATGGGCGAAATCGACAACCTACACGCTGAAATTGTGCGCAGGTTGCGCCTCGCCGCGCCCGAACTGCTTGAGGTGTTGCTGTTTGGCTCGCGAGCCCGCGGTGACCACAGGCCAGACAGCGACGTGGATTTGGTTTTGCTCATTCCTGAGGAAGCTGACCGCAGCGAATTGCTGCTGCGCTCGCGCAAGAGCCTTCGCCACCTTGGCGTTGGCTTTGACCTTCTGCTGGTGACACCGAGCCAGTGGTCACAAATGTGCAACGATCGCAGCTATCTTGTACGGGAATTGGTCCACGACGCACGGAGGCTGGATGTTGCGGCTTGACCGGCCTGAGGTCCTCGCTTGGTGGCAGCTGGCCCAGACGGACTTGCGCGTAGCCAAGGTTGTAGCCGTGATCGATCCACCGGCTTGGCATGTCGTGTGCTTCCTGGCGCAACAGGCCGGCGAAAAGTGCCTGAAAGCAGTGCTGGAAGCGAGGCAATTGACCATTCCGCGCACCCATGACTTGACAGTTCTGGTCGACCTGGTCGCGGCTGACCTTGCGCCTGAGAGGATTGTCGATGACGCCATTTGCCTTTCGGATTATGGCGTAAAGCCGCGCTACCCGGTGCCGGCATTTGAGGCCACCGGCCAGCAGGCAAACGCCGCTATCGCGGCCGCCGAGCGGATTGCCGCTTGGGCAGAGTTGGCGCTGACTTCGGGGGTGGGCGACTGACACCCAGCATGTCTGCCTCGGCTCCAAGCGAGAGCCATCCTGGCTGATTGCGGCACTCGCGCCCGCGGAGCCTGGCCATGTGCGAGCTTTAACGGTCATACCGGCCGCCAAAGGGGCACGAAAAGCCTGGCAAGGCACTGCGCTCCCCTGCCCGAACCTTGACATCCACCCCACCCCGCCGCAGCCTGGCGCTCGCCCTTTCCCGCACAGCTGAGGTCCCCCATGCCCGCGTGGCGCCGCACGAAACTGCTCCCCGGCCTGTACGACGAGCCGGTCAGCGAGCACCTGCAGCAGGAGGTCGCTGGCTTTGGTTCGGCGGCCCAACTGCACGCCCAATAGCCAAAACCGTCACCCCCGCGGAGGCGGGGGCCCAGGCTACCAGAACCATTGGATTTTCGATGTTCCAACCGACGGTCTACATCCTGGCGAGCGGACGAAACGGCACGCTGTATGTCGGCGTCACCTCCAACCTGGCTCAGCGAGTCGGGCAACATCGAGAGGGAGCGATTGCTGGCTTTACCGCCACTTATGGAGTTCACCAGCTCGTTTGGTGTGAACAGCATGCCGACATGACGGCAGCAATCGCCCGCGAAAAGCAGCTCAAGAAGTGGAATCGGGCGTGGAAGCTGCGGCTCATCGAAGCGCAGAATCCGCAGTGGGCCGACCTG